>NZ_CP008953.1:7540263-7895527 GCF_000732925.1 Amycolatopsis japonica | reverse complement strand
AGCCGGATCGAAACCGGCCTGCGTGCGGCGTCCGCCGAGGAAGTTTCGGCGCTGCTCGCCGTCTATCAAGTCACGGGGGAGCGTCGGGAGGCTTTGCTCGCGTTGGCCCGCGACAGCGGCCCCTGGTGGTTCGCCGACTTGGCCGTCCAGCGGGAAACGCTTGCACAGTATGGAAAGGAGGCCACCAAGATCGTCGCTTTCGGGACCACGCTGGTTCCCGAGCCGCTCCGAACGCCTGCCTACGCGAGGGCTACGAACTCTTCCGTCGCGGTGCTGGGCCAGAAGAGACTTGCCGCTTACCTCGACGAAGCGGTGCTGCGCCGCCAGGTCGGCGGGCCGAGAGTGATGACGAATCAGCTCCAGCATCTCATCGAGCTGGCCGAACGGCCTACCGTCGAACTCCGGGTCATCCCCTTCGCCGCCGGAGCGTATCCCGGCGGCGACTACGTTCTGCTGGAATTCGGTCCCGCGCGGCCGTTGGTCTACTTGAAACACCGGGGGACCGGGCTGTTCCTGCACCGGCGCTGCGATGTCGCACCCTATGTCCAGTCCACTGTGGACGCTGTCGCGCTGGATCCCGCCCGGTCGGTGCGCCTGATCGAGTCAGTGGTCGAGGCTCGCCCGCAGCGCGGCGAGCTTTTGCGCCAGTAACGTGGGTTCGCCGGGGAGGACGGTGATGTACCGGTTCCGGGGAGAACCGCTCACGTGCATGGCCACCCGGCCGGCGTCGAGGTCGAGATAGGTCAGGTCGTCCGTGGCCTCCGTGCGTCTTCCCCCGTCAGGACGCATGGCCGCGGCGAAGAACCCGACACCGAAATAGGGCTGCTCGAACACCTCGTCCAGTTGCCGAGCCTCCCGGCTTCGCGACGCGGGTTCGTCGTAGAGGTCGTTGCCGCCGTCGCCGTTGAAATCGTCCTGGGGCAAGGAGAACGGGGAGAATCGCGCGGGCGGGTACTCGGGCAGGTTCATCACGAGCGCGGCCGCGCGGTCGGAGGTCCGCACGCCTTTCAGCCACACCCGGTTTCCTTCGCAGATCGCCGTCACCGCGGCGCGCCCGCGCACGGCGACGAGCACGCTGTACTGCTCCGTCTCCGTGCGGACCGTCGCGTAGTACTCGGTGTTCGGCCGGTCGAGTATGTGCAGGACGTCCTCGAAGTCGCTGGTCAGCCGCTTGCCCTCGGTGAACCCGAGCCCGCCGAGCTCCTCGAACGCCGCCCGGTCTTCGCCGTTTCGCGACGACGGCGGGATGTACCGCAGCCCGCCCGCGAAGATCAGATGCGGATCTCCGCATCCGGCGTGACGGAACGCGGTCAACAGTGTGTCGAGCGTGATTTCGACCGGGCGCGCGAGCACCACGTGCCTCCCTCCCCTGGGACTGTGGTGCTACTTCTTCTTCTCGCCGATCACCGGCGGGGTCGGCTTTTCGATGTAGCCGCCGAAGGTCTCGTCGGGATCCGGGTTCTGGAGGTACGCCGGAGCCTTCTTCTCCTTGTCCTCCTCGCCCTTCCCGCCGCGCCCAGCGCCCGCTCCCATCGGCATGCCGTTCGCCCCACCACGACCGGCGGCGCCTGCCGCCCCCGCCGTGCCGCGGCCGGCCACGCCCTCGCCGGGCATCCCGGCGCCGCTACGGCCACCCATGCCAGGCTGCTGCCCAGTCCCGCCGGGCCTGCCTGTCGCGCCGGGGCCGTAGACGCCGGGCCCGCTCGTCCCGGGTCCGTACCCGGGCGGGAAAGCGCCGGGCGTGTTGTATGTGGGGCTCGGCTTGCCGGTCGGCCCGAAGTCGAGGTTCGCCGCCGGCGGTACGACCGGCGTGGTCTGGGGCGGCGTGTACGAATTCGCGCGGGTCCCGTCGTCCGGCTGCTGCGCGCCGGGCTGATGCTGGCCCGGGTACTGGCCAGGCTGAGGCCCTTGGCCGGGCTGAGGGCCGCTATCGGGCGCTGGGGCGCTCGGCCCGCTGGGTCCACTTGGAGTGCCGGGACCGCTGGGGCCACTGGGTCCGCTCGGCCCTCGGTAGGGCTCGCCAGTGCCGTGCTCGCGCCCGTCGGCGCCGTCGCCGAATCCCCTCACCGCGGGCTTCCCGGCGCCGCCCTCGTCCAAGGTGACGCTGCCGCCCGGGTCGTTGAGCTGCGCGTACTGGGCAGGCAGCTCGTCGCCGTTGGCGGTACTGGCGGAGTGGTAGGACGCGAAGGTGTCGATGTTGTGCTGGCTGTCGGCCTGGTACCCCTGAACCCTGCTCCAGTAGCCGACCAGGCCTCCACCCATGACGGCCTTGACATCCTCGGCCGTCGGCGCGGGCTGCTCGGGCGGCACCGGTTTGACCGAGTTCTTGGCCGTGCCGAACGCGTCCATCTGGGAGCTGATGGCGGTCTGGGCCCGCGTCAAGTGCGTCACGTCGTCCGCCGCCGCCTCGACGACCGGCATCGTCGCGTCGACCGCGGCCATGCTGGCCCCGCCCTGCCAACCCGCCAGGGTCTTCTGGGTGAGGGCGGCGAGCCGCTGCGCCCGGTCGTGGTGCCGCCGGGTCAACTCATGGGCTGCACGCTGGGCGTCGGAGAGCGAGCCAGTGCCCTCGCCCTTGGTGATCTGTTCGTAGATCTGGGTCGCGGTGAGCGGTCCTTCGGCGACCATCAGTTGCTCCCTCGGATGGTGGTCAGGACCCTGATCGCGGCTTCGCGGGCAGCGTCGCAGGGGTCTTTCTTGCCGATGTTGGCTTCGGACTGCTCCAGGACGATGTCGACGGTCTCGTTATCGCTGGTCCCTAAAGCTACGGAGCACTTGCCTGAGGGGCGTTCGTCTTTTGTGCCGTAAGCGGTCAGTGGATAGCCGCCGATCGTCTCTAGCGGTTCAACCAGCTCGTAAGCGCCACCCTTAGCTTGATAAACACTTGCCGTCCCTCCATCCGGAGCCTTGCTGAAAATCACGTTGACTCGTGGCCGGGTGGTGGAGGGGACGGACCACCTGCAGGCAGGGCCAGCCGGGCCATCTGGCTGTGAGGCAGTCTCAGTGGTAGGACCGAGGAGCTCTGCGGCTTGTGCCTCGGTCAAAGCTTTGCAGGGCGTCTGCTTGATCTGCGCCAGATCGATCGGTTTTTCCACCTTCGGCACCTCAGGAGCCGGATTGGTGGACTTCGGCGGGTTCGAGTTCGATCCGCCGCCAGTGGGGGTGGGGGTCCCATTGGTGGTGGGAGTGGAGCACGCGGCGAGGGCGAGGGTTGCTGCGATAAAAACAAGGATGGTGCGTCGCATCAGGCGATGCCCTTCGGCTGCTGGTTGATGACTGAGGTGGCGTGATCTTCCGCAGTGGCGTACTTGCCGAGGGCGACCCGGTACTTCGTGGCCATGTTCTGACAGTAGTTGACGCGCTGCGTTAGAGCTGCTGTGAGCGCACCGCCGGAGTGCTGGGTGACGTCAGCGTTATTGCCGCTGGCGTACTCGAGTCCTGGCGGCTGGGCACGCGCAATCTTGCCAGCTGCATCGAGGTCGTCTTTGTACTCCTGCGCGAGGGCGGACCACTCTTTGACCAGCTCATGCAGCGTCGCCTCGTCGTACTTGAACCCCGCGCCTTCAGCGACAGGCGTCCCGTAGGAGCCCCCGGTGGGCGGGGCCTTGCAGACAGAGCCCGGGTCGAAGCCAGGTTGATAGACAGGTGTCCCCTCAGGCACGGCCATGCACCCCCGCGGCGCCGAACCGTTCCCCGCTGAATGGCCGAAGCCGCCCCGAAGTCACCGTCGTCATGTGCCCCTCCCGTGGCTACAAGGCGCGTCTCCCCGATGCACCCTGCGTAATCCGACGCCGGGAAGATTACCAGGGTTCCCGGGCCGGTGAGCCCGACTGCATAAAGCCACGTTCCCTGCTGAATAGCCGAGGACAACTCAGTGACTATCCGTGAAAACCGATCGTGTGAATGATCGCCAGGAAACTGGGTTCTACCTGGTAGGAGACGCGCCGAATTCGCATACTCTGCGTAATGAAGTTTCGAAGAGTGATTCTCGGCGCAGTACTCCTCGCCCTGCTGACGGCTTGTGCGGAATCCGTGGATACGCCCCCGCCGCCACCACAGTTTCCGAAATGGCAGCCGAAGCAACCACGCCCTGCGGATCGTGACGAAGCAGCTGTCGGTGCGGTGCTCGAGAAGCTCGACTTCTGCGAGTTGATCGACCTCGCCGTCTACGACCGCAGAAGGGGAGACGTTACCCGGCCGGTCGAGAGGAAAGCGGAGGTCAAGCACGGCAGGAAGCAGTGCTCGCTGTTCCGCGGGGGCTACGACCTCATCTCGGTCCGCGATATGGACCCGAGTCACCTCGTACTCCACCGGGTCGACGGCGCCGTCATCGACTTGGGCGGGGTGAAGGGCTATCAGACCGAAACCCGGCGCATGGGTGGTCTCGATGGTTGCGAGATCACGGTGCCGGTGAGCTTCGAGCGCGCGATCACGTTCGAGATCGGTAGGGCCAGTCGAGGCAAGGACTGCGGCCTCCTCCGCGACTTCGCCACTGCGGGCGCCGCGAAACTGCCCCGCGACCTCGTCTACCCGCCGGACGGTCAAGACAGTGCCCGGGTCGGGGCCTGCGCCGATTGGGTCTCCACTGAAGAGGGTGAGACCTGCGATCCGGCGGTCGAGGTCGAAGTGCCGACCGGGGCCGAGGCGGTCATCGCCGCAGGCGCCGCAGATCCGAACGTCGAATGCGCGGTGTTCCGTGACGCGGTCCGGATGGCGTTCGGCCCGGACTTCGCGCCGATCGCCACGCCGGGATCGTGCTACTTCGTCGAGCCGAAACACCGGTTGCAGATCGAGGCCGGGGCCACCGCGAACGGCGGCGCTCCGGGGGAATGGCACGCTGACCCGAACAAGACCTACAAAGACCACCAGCTGATCACGTTCGGCGACAGCCCTGGGGTCACGTTCCGTACGCAGGACGACCGCGAATTCGCCCTTTACGCCTCACCGCTCGGGAACATCGACGTCCGCGGGCATGTCCGGCTGCGGATCGTGCCCGAGCATGAGCGAGGCATCAAGGACTGGGACCGCTCGAAGGTCGTTTCGGATCTGGACGTCGGCAAGGCGCTCGCTGTGATGGATTTCGTGATGGCGACCCACTTTCGGGGGCCCAGGTGACGTCCACGCCGTCGTAAGCTTCCTCCATGTACATCGAGCGGGTCCGGCTGGAGAACATCCGCGGCTTCAGCGGCGCCCGCGCCGTCGACCTCCGGCTGCCCGGCCCCGGCTGGGTGGTCCTCGCCGGGCGCAACGGCTCGGGCAAGACGTCGTTGTTGCGCGCCATCGCGGTCGCGGCGGCGCCGGACGTCGCGTGGGGCCTGTTGTCGGACGCCGGCAGCTGGATCTCGACGGACCAGACGTCCGGGTCGATCGAGCTTTCGGTGATGCGCGAGGAGGGCCCGGCGCCGGTCGAGGTCCGCTGGCTCGACTCCGGTCTCCTGCCGATCTCCGGACTTCCTCCCGGCCAGCCGTTCTGCGCGGCGTATGGGCCGTTCCGGCGGCTCGCGGGCGGCAGTGGCGAGGCCGAGTCGTGGATGCGCGGCGCGGGTTCGCTGGCGCGGATGGCCAGCCTGTTCCACGAAGACGCCTCGCTCGCCGAGGGGGTCACGTGGCTGATCAATCAGCATCTCCGTGCGCTGGAAGGAAAAGCGGGCGCACGCGAGCTGAAGGACAAGGCGTTGGAGATCCTCGGGGACGGTCTCCTGCCGGGCGGTTACCGGATCCGGGACGTCGATTCGGACGGGCTCTGGGTCGAGTACCGGGGCGACCGGTTCCCGCTGCGCGAGATGAGCGACGGCTACCGCACGGTGACCGCGCTCGTGGTCGATCTGCTCAAGCAGCTCCACGGCGCCGGCCTCGATCACGAGAGTCCCGGCGTCGTGATCATCGACGAGGTGGACGCGCATCTCCACGTGTCGTGGCAGAAACGCATGGGGCCGTGGTTCAAGGCGCATTTCCCGCGCATCCAGTTCATCGTCACCACGCACAGCCCCTACGTCTGCCAGGCCGCCGACCCGGGCGGGCTCATCCGGCTTTCCGGGCCCGACGAAGAGGTTCCGCCGCGTGTGGTCTCCGAGGAGCTGTACGAGCGGGTCGTGTTCGGCTCCGGGGACGACGCGGTGCTGTCCGACCTTTTCGGCTTGGACACGCCCTATTCGCCGCAGGCGGTCGAACTGCGGGAGCATCTCGCCGAGCTCGAATTCCAGGTGGCTTCCGGCCGGGCGGACGCGAACGGCGTCCGGGAATGGGAACGCCTGCGCGGCATGCTGAGCAGTTCACCGCCGAGCCGGGTCGACGAGGTGGCCAGGCGGTTCGAGGCCGACGATCGGTGATCGGGATCCGCCGGATCGCGCTGCCGGGGCAGGTGGTGGCCGATCTCGAAGAGCTGACGGCGCGGATCCCTTCCGGTGACACGAAAGAAGCCCGGCGACTGTGGCGGGTTTCCCGTGCCGTGCGGCGTTCCTTGCGGGCCGGGCTGGACGTCATGGCCGCCGGCCGCGGCTACTGCATGTACTGCGGCGACGGCCTCGGGTCCACTGTGGACCATTTCGAGCCGATCGCGAGGAATCCGGGACGCGTCTTCGACTGGCTCAATCACGTGCTCGCCTGCGAATACTGCAACAGCCACCACAAACGCGACCTGTTCCCGGTGGACGAGGACGGCAACAGCCTGCTCGTCGATCCGACCGCCGAAGATCCGCTGGAGCACCTGTTCCTGGTGCTGTCGATCGGGACCTACCGCGCCCTGACCGAAAAGGGCGAACAGACCATCAAGGTCTGCGGGCTGAACCGCGCGCAATTGGCGCGGGGGCGGGAAACCGCGGTCAACCAGGTGAGCGCGCTCGTCCTCGCCTGGTGGACCGCGCGCGAACTGGGGGACGAGGCGAAACGGCGCGCGATGGTCTGGACCCTGCTCGACCAGCCGCACGCCGACGTCCTCCACGCGATGCTTCGCCAGGCGCGGATGCCGGGCGCCCGCGTCGTGTTCCGCGCGGACGACGAGCTCATCGACCTGCTTCGCGCCCCGGAACTCGCCGAAGATCTTCAGCTCTCCGGCGGCGCGGTGTAAGCGGCCAAGGTGGCGTCGGCGCGCGTGCGGGCGGTGGCGGGGTCCGTCCCGTTGGCGACGTCGGCCTCGTACCAGGCCTCGTTGCTCAGCGTCATGAACCGCACGCCTTCCTCGCTGGTCATCCAGGCCATGGCCGCCTCGGGATCGGCGGCTTCGCCGGACGCGAGGTGGAGCGCGAGCCCGTTCAGCATCATGTCCCAGCCGATGCCCACCGCGCCGGGCCCGAACTGGTTCCAGTGCTCGTTGGGGACGGCGGTGTGGTCGAGTTCGAAGCGGGTGCGGCCGTCGGCTTCGGGGCTCAGCCGGAGTTCGATCCAGCTGACGTCGCCGCCGTACTCCCAGGTCGCGGCGAAGCTCTTGGGCGGGTCGCAGCGTTCGACCGTCCCACCCGCGTTGCCTTCGAGCTGGTACTTGCCGCCGACGCGCAGCTCGCCGCTGACGGGCAGGAACCAGCGCGGGATGCGTTCGGGATTGGTGCAGGCGTCCCAAAGGTCGTCGAGGCCGGTGTCGTAGACCTGGCTGACGGTCGCCGTCACCGCCTCGCCCGCTTCGATCACGCGCTTGCCCAGTTTGCGCTGGACGGAGTCGATCTGGCTGGTCACGTCGACCATCGGTGCCCTCCTCTGCTCGGCTGCCGCCAAGATATCAGCAGAGGCTTATATAAGCCAGAATGGAAAAGGGGCGCCCGGCAGTTCCGGACGCCCCTTTCCCGGCGGGATGGCTTACGGAGTGGGGGAGCAGGCCGTGCGCCCGATGACCACTTCGCCGGTGATGTTCGAGGCCGGGGCGAACTTGATCCGCAGCATGGTCAGCCCGATGCTGCCGTCGCCCGGCAGGTGCTGCTCGTTGAAGATCGCTTCGGCGAGCAGCGTGCCGTTGGACTTGGTGATCGGCTTGACGTAGCCGACCGGCACCGGCGACGGCAGGGTGCCGAGCCCGGTCGCGCCGCCGTAGGTCCAGCTGGCGTTCGTGCTGGTCTGGGTCGCCGTGCAGCTGACCGAGTAGGACCTGATCTTGATCCGCGGCCCGCTCGACGACACCAGCGCCGACAGCTCGAAGTTCTGTCCCTTGGCTTCCGACTTCGTCGTGGTCACGTCGTTTTCGGGGTCGACGACGGTGGTCGTGCACGTAGTCGTACCGCCACCGAACGTGATCCCGGTCCTGGTCACGACCCCGGAAGAGTTGCTGGTCGGTCCCTCGACCGCGCAGTCGGCGAGCGAGGCGATCGAGATCGGTGCCGAGGTGCCCTTGGTGAAGGCGGCGGAGCCGAGCGAAGCCACTCCGGCCGGGTTCGACGCGGCGGCCGGAGACACTCCGGCGCCGAGACCTGCCAGCAGCAGTGCGCCGACGAGGCCTGCCCGGCTTGCGATGGTGATGCGCATTTCCACGTCCTCCTCACGTGACGGAGAGCGAGCCGGTTGGCCGTTCTTCCTTTGTCATCACTATCTGCGTGTCGGATTCGCCCGTTGCGCGCGTGACGGTCGTTTCACTCGACCGTGGATCATGGACACCCGTTGGATATTCGGATTCGTATCCGGATACAGGTCTGTATATTCGGGCGTATGCCGACCTACCGCGTCCTCGTCAACGGCAAGTTCGACCACCCCGACGCCGACACCCGTGCCCGGCTCCTCGCGGAGTTGAACGACCATCAGGCGATCGGGTTCACCGAGGACGGCCTGCTCACCTACAGCGCGCACCTCGGTGCGTTCACTTTCCGGATCACGCTGCAAGGCGAAGAAGAACGCGACGTGCTCGACGAGGCCGAGCTGAAGGTCATGGAACTGCTGGACGCCAAGGGCTATCCATATCGCGACGTCGCGGGCAAGGCGACGTGCATGGACGACATCAAGATCCGCCGCCGCTGACCCGTTCGCGCCCGAGCGGGCGGGATACTCGGCGGGGGTGTCATCTTCGTCACCGTTTCCGCAGGACAGCACGTCAACAGGCCTCAGCGGGTAGCCACTACGCTGGGACCAACCCCGAACGGTGTCAAAGAGAGCGGAGCCGACGTGTCTGTGTCTTCACCTGCCCCAGGTGGTGCCATCGAGGACCTGCGCGCGTCCGTGGGGCTCCAGATCGCCGACGAGCAGCTCCTGCGCACCCTCGCGACCGGTCTCGCCGACGTCGAGACCCTGCTCCGCGAGGTCGTCCGCAGTGACGTCAAGGCCGTCGAGGACGCCGCTTCGCACCTGGTCGAGGCGGGGGGCAAACGATTCCGTCCGCTGTTCACGCTGCTGGCCTCGCAGTTCGGGCCGAAGCAGGGCGACCAGGTGGTCACCGCCGCCGCGGCCGTCGAGCTGGTGCACCTCGCGACGCTGTACCACGACGACGTGATGGACGAGGCGACGATGCGCCGCGGCGCGGAGAGCGTCAACGCCCGCTGGGACAACACCATCGCCATCCTGACCGGCGACTTCCTGTTCGCGCACGCCTCGCGGCTGGTCGCCGACCTCGGCACCGACGCGGCCCGGATCATCGCCGAGACCTTCGGCGAGCTGGTCACCGGTCAGATGCGCGAGACGGTCGGCCCGGCCGACGGAGACGACGCCGTCGAGCACTACCTCACGGTCATCGCGCAGAAGACCGGTTCGCTGATCGCCACCTCCGGCCGGTTCGGCGGGATGATGTCGGGCGCGCCCGACGACTACATCGACGCGCTTCGCCGCTTCGGCGACATCATCGGGACGGCGTTCCAGATCTCCGACGACGTCATCGACATCGCGTCCGCTTCCGACGAGCTCGGCAAGGCGCAGGGCACGGACCTGCGCGAAGGCGTCCGCACGCTTCCGATGCTGTACGCGCTGGCCGACCCGGCCACCGACCCGCGCCTGGTCGAGCTGCTGTCCGGCCCGATCTCCGACGACAAGCTCGTCGCCGAGGCCCTCGGCCTGCTGCGGGCCTCGTCCGGACTCGAACGCGCACGCGAAACTCTTTCCGACTACGCTCGTCGGGCGCGTGCCGAGCTCGCGGCGCTGCCCGCGTCGCCCGCCCGGGACGCCTGCGAATCGGTCGCCGACTACCTGGTCGCGCGAACGCATTGACAAAGGGCAGGTTAGATGTCCATTTTCGGACAGGTTTGGCTGTGGAGTCTGCTGGCGTTCGTCGTCGGCGCGCTGCTCACCTGGCTGGTGCTGGTGATCCCGGCGCGCAAGCGCATCCGTGAGCTCGAAAGCTCGCTGGCCACCGCGCACGCCGAGACGTCCCGGCTGCCCGCCGGGGTGAGCCTCGGCGCGGGTGCCGCGGCCGTCGCCGGCGGCACCGCGTACCTCACGAAGCCGTCGCACGACGATCTGGACGAGGAGTTCGCGGCGGTCGAGGAGCCGAAGCCCGCGTACCCCGAGACGCTCACCGAGCAGGAGCCCGCGCAGCAGTGGACCGAGCCTGCCGAGGAGCCTGTTCAGGAAGTTGTCGAGGAGCCGGAGCACTCCCCGACCGCGACGCAGACCTTCGAGCCCGAAGAAGAGTACGAGGCCGAGTACCGCACAGCGGAGCAGACGGAGCCAGAGCTCGAACCCGACCCGGAGCCGGAGCCCGCGGCCGAGCGGACGCAGTACATCCCGGCGGCCCTGCCGGAGCCGGAACCCGAGCCCGAGCCGGAGAACCCGTACGTCGCAGCCGCGACCGATTATCTCCAGCCCGCGTCGAAGCTGGACCTCGAGCCGGAGCCGGAACCCGAGCCGGAACCCCAGCCGCCGTTGCCGGGCGAAGGGCCGTACCGGTCCCGTCTGGAGATGCAGCTGGAC
This sequence comes from Amycolatopsis japonica, assembly GCF_000732925.1. Classification (NCBI taxonomy): domain Bacteria; kingdom Bacillati; phylum Actinomycetota; class Actinomycetes; order Pseudonocardiales; family Pseudonocardiaceae; genus Amycolatopsis; species Amycolatopsis japonica. Next base: position 7,884,715 of record NZ_CP008953.1, on the reverse strand, counting down.
CCCGAAGGCGTCGAGACGCAGCCGGAGCCGGTGTCGCTGTTCAGCCCCGCGTCGCGCGTGGAGACGGAGCAGGCGCCCGTCGAGACCAACTGGTTCGAGCGGGAAGAGGAGCTGCACGACCCGCCCGCGTACGCGTTCGGGTCGGACGAAGAAGCGAAGGCCGGGCACCTCGACTCGGAGCCCGAGACGCCCGCCGAAGCCACGCAGGTGCTGCCCAAGCGCACGCCGCGGGGCGCGGTCCGCGGCGGTTTCGAGCCGCCTCAGCCGATCCAGCCGTCGATGCGGGCGATCGAACGCCGTGAGCCGGAGCTGTCCGGTGGGCAGAGCGGTTCGCTGTTCGAACCCGCCGTCCAGCCGGGCGACGCGATGCCGGCGCCGGAGCCTCCGCCCGCGCGGCAGGTCTCCGCTCCGGTGGCCGAGTCCGTTCCGCCGGGCCCGTTCGGTCCCGGTTCGGCGATGCCGCGGCCGGGTGGTGGCCGTCCGGCCGACGACTTCGCGGTCAAGGCCAGCGTGACGGCTCTGCGGTACTGCACCGAGGACTCGCAGCAGTTCCCGAAGATGGTCGCGGAGGTCTGGTTCCGGACCGCCGCCGACGCGGAGCGAGTGGGCTTCCGTCCCCTTACCTGAGTGCAATGAAAGGTCCTTTCCTCGCAAAATTTGCGAGGAAAGGACCTTTCATTGCGTTCGAGGAGCGGTGACCTACACGACGGTCCAGGTGTCCTTGCCGCGCAGCAGGCCCTGAAGGTCCGGCTTGCGGGCGGCCTGCGCCTCCGCGACCTGGGCACGCGCCTGGTCGTCGTAGGTCGGCCGCTCGACCTGCCGCAGGATGCCGGTCGGCACGTGGTTCAGGTTCTGGTCGCCGATCCGCGAAAGCGCGAACGCGTACGCCGTGTCCTCGATCGTGGGGTCGTGCACGACGAGGTTCTCCTCGCCGATGTTCGCGACCTTCCCGACCTCCAGCCCGGCCCAGTTGCCGCGCGTGACGCCGTATTCGCCCTGCGGGCCGAACTTGATCGGCTCGCCGGCCTTCAGCGGGATGAGCCGGGTGGCGGCCTCGTCCTTGTCCTTGAGGACGTCGAAGGCGCCGTCGTTGAAGATCGGGCAGTTCTGGTAGATCTCCACCAGCGCGGACCCGCGGTGCTTCGCGGCGGCTTCCAGCACCTCGGTGAGGCCCTTGCGGTCCGAGTCGAGTGCGCGGCCCACGAACGACGCCTCGGCGCCGATCGCCAGCGAAAGCGGGTTGAACGGGGTGTCGACCGAGCCCATCGGGGTGGACTTCGTGACCATGCCCGGCCCGGACGTCGGCGAGTACTGGCCCTTGGTGAGGCCGTAGATCCGGTTGTTGAACAGCAGGATCTTGATGTTCACGTTGCGCCGCAGCGCGTGGATCAGGTGGTTTCCGCCGATGGACAGCGCGTCGCCGTCACCGGTGACGACCCACACCGACAGATCCGGTCGCGCGGTCGCGAGCCCGGTCGCGATCGACGGCGCGCGGCCGTGGATCGAGTGCATGCCGTAGGTGTTCAGGTAGTACGGGAACCGGGACGAGCATCCGATGCCCGAGATGAACACGATGTTCTCGCGCTTGAGGCCGAGCGTCGGCAGGAACGACTGCACGGCGTTGAGCACGACGTAGTCACCGCAGCCGGGACACCAGCGGACCTCCTGGTCCGACTTGTAGTCCTTGGCCTTCTGCGGTTCGGTCTCGGTCGGCACAAGGTCCAAGCCGCCGAGGGTGGGGATCCCCAGGTCGATCGCGGTCACTTCGCCCCCTCCGTACTGGTGATGATCTCCGTGAAGACGCCTTGCAGCTCTTCGGCCTTGAAGGGCAGCCCGGCGACCTTCGTGTACGACTTCACGTCGACGAGATACTTGGCCCTCAAGAGCATCGAAAGCTGGCCGAGGTTCATTTCCGGGACGACGACGGTGTCGTACGAACGGAGTACGTCGCCGAGGTTGCCGGGGAACGGGTTGAGGTGGCGCAGATGCGCCTGCGCGATCGGCATGCCGTCCTTGCGGACGCGGCGGCACGCGGCGCCGATCGGTCCGTAGGACGAGCCCCAGCCGAGCGCCAGCACCCGTGCCTTGCCGCCGCTCGGATCGTCGACGACGAGGTCGGGGACGTCGACGCCGTCGATCTTGGCCTGGCGCAGCCGGACCATCTTGTCGTGGTTGTCCGGGTCGTAGGAGATGTGGCCGGTCTTGTCGGCCTTCTCCAGCCCGCCGATGCGATGCTGCAGCCCGGCGGCGCCCGGCAGCGCCCACTCGCGGGCGAGGGTCTCGGGGTCGCGTACATACGGCCAGAATTCCCCGGAACCGTCCTCGGCATTCGGCTCGGTGGCGAATTCCACGCGCAGATCCGGCAGATCCTCGACGTTCGGGATCAGCCACGGCTCGGAGCCGTTCGCGATCGCGCCGTCCGACAGCAGGAACACCGGCGTGCGGTACTTGAGCGCGATCCGGGTGGCCTCCAGCGCCGCGTCGAAGCAGTCCGCGGGGGACAGCGGCGCGACGATCGGCACCGGCGATTCGCCGTTGCGGCCGAACATCGCCTGCAGCAGGTCGGCCTGTTCGGTCTTGGTCGGCAGACCGGTCGACGGGCCGCCGCGCTGGACGTCGACGACGACCAGCGGCAGTTCGGTCATCACCGCGAGGCCGATGGCCTCGGACTTCAGCGCGACACCGGGACCGGACGTCGAGGTGACGCCCAGGGCACCGCCGTAGGAGGCTCCGAGCGCCGCGCCGATACCGGCGATCTCGTCCTCGGCCTGGAAGGTGAGGATGCCGTAGTTCTTGTGCTTGGACAGCTCGTGGAGGATGTCCGACGCCGGGGTGATCGGGTATGTGCCCAGCAGGATCTGCAGGCCCGACTGCTGCCCGGCGGCGACCAGCCCGTACGCCAGCGCGGTGTTCCCGGTGATCTGGCGGTACGTGCCCTGGTTCAGCTTCGCGGGCGCGACCTCGTACGTCGTCGCGAACGACTCCGTCGTCTCGCCGTAGTTCCAGCCGGCGCGGAAGGCCAGGATGTTGGCCTCGGCGATGTCGGACTTCTTCGCGAACTTCTCGCGCAGGAAGCGTTCCGTGCCTTCGGTCGGCCGGTGGTACATCCAGGAGAGCAGGCCGAGCGCGAACATGTTCTTCGCGCGTTCGGCGTCCTTTTTGGACAGTCCGGTTTCTTCGAGCGCGCCCCTGGTCAACGTCGACATGGCGACCCGGTGGACTTGATAGGCCGAAAGGGTGTCGTCGTCGAGGGGGTCGTTCTCGAAGCCGACCTTGACCAGGTTCCGCTTCGAGAACTCGTCGGTGTTGAGGATGATCGTCCCACCGGCCGGGACGTCGGCGAGGTTCGCCTTCAAGGCGGCGGGGTTCATCGCGACGAGGACGTCCGGCCGGTCGCCCGGGGTCAGGATGTCGTAGTCGGCGAAGTGCACCTGGAAGCTCGAGACGCCCGGGATGGTGCCCTGTGGTGCGCGGATCTCCGCGGGGAAGTTCGGCATGGTCGACAGGTCGTTGCCGAAGGCGGCCGCTTCCGAGGTGAACCTGTCGCCCGTCAGCTGCATGCCGTCACCGGAGTCGCCGGCGAACCGGATGACCACCCGGTCCAGCTTGGCGACCTCGGTGGGCCTGACGGCCGACAAGGAGCCGTTGCCGTTCGCACTCGTGCTCATAGGACAGGGATTCCCTCTCTCCCGACGTGCGTCGTCCCCGGCCGTGCCGGAGATCGGCGTGCCTCGCCCGGCGATGTCGGCCAGGTCACAGGTGCCATGTCCCGAGGTTAGTCCTCGGGACACTTCCCAGGTTGCCGTAAAAACGGGCCGGACCTACTTCTCGAGTGTCCTGAGCTCGTCGCTGAGCGGGGGTTATCCGGTTTATCTGTTACCGATGGTAACGGTCGGCGATGCGGCTCGATTGTGAGCCGTATCTCCTTCCAGCGTAGTGAAGTCCGGTCGGGGAACGGTCAGCGGCCGGTCATCGACGCCCGCAGCCTGGCGAGCCTTTCGGTGAACGCGGGTGCGGTGAGTGACGCCACCTGAGGCTCGATCTCGGCGTCGACGGCGGCCGAATGGTCGGTCAGTGCGGAGGTGTGACGAAGCGTGCGCTTCGTCGCCAGAAGGACGTCTCGCGGAGCGTCGACGGCGGGTTTCGCCAGTTCACGGGCGGCCTCGACCAGATCTCCTTCGACGAGCCGGAGCGCGAGCCCGCATTCGACAGCGGCTTCGGCGCCGACGACCTCACCGAAGAGTGTCATCGCCGTGGCCTTCTGCGGGCCGACGAGCCGCTGGATCATCCACGTCATCCCGCCGCCGGGATGGATGCCGAGATCGAGAAATCTGGCCACGAACTTCGCCTTCGGTCCCACGATGCGGACGTCCGCGGCGAGCGCGAGGTTCAGTCCGGCGCCCACGGCCGCCCCGCCGACGGCGGCGATCGTCGGCAGGGAACACCGCGCCACCGAGAGGAAACCGTCATAGATCGCGCGGAGCCCGTCCTCCCGGGCGCTGGCGAGCGTGTCCAGGTCGGCGCCCGCGCAGAACGCCGGCGGCGCGCCGGTGACGACCAAGGCGTGGACGCTCTCGTCGGCTTCGGCGCGTGAGACAGCCTCGGCCAGCTGGGCGGACAGGTCGAGGGTCAGTGCGTTGCGGGTCGCGGGCGCGTCGATGGTGAGCACGGCGACGCCGCCGTCATGGCTGGAGTGGATCTGATCGGTCACGCGGTCGAGGGTGTCACGCTTCGGGCGTCGGCGGGCGCTCCAGTAGCCGGGACAGGACGACGGTGGACACCGTGCGGTCGACGATCTCCAGTCCGCGCAGCCGTTCCAGCGCGGTCTCCAGGTGGTGGATGTCCGAAGCGCGCAGATGGACGATCGCATCGGCCGCGCCGGACACCGTGTAGGCCGCGACGACCTCGGGCAACGGTTCCAGCCGGGCCCGGATCCGGGCCGGGGTGATGTTGCCGTTGCAGGTCATCTCGACGAAGGCCTCGGTGCCCCAGCCCAGCGCCTCGGGGTCCACGACCGCGGTGAACCCGCGCAGGACCCCGGTTTCGAGCAGTCTGTCGACCCGTCGTTTCACCGCGGGCGCGGACAGGCCGACGACTTTGCCGATGTCGGCGTAGCTGGACCTCGCATTGGCCATCAGGCATGAAACGATTCGCTGGTCGATGGTGTTCACACGCAATGTTTAGCAGGTATATGCGCAGCGAACAGCGATTGATTGCGGAATTAGGTGAGCCTTACCCTTCGGGTATGCCGGAACTGGAGCAGCAGCCCCGTGTACCCACGACGCGCCGCTACCTCATGTGCCCGCCGCGGTACTTCGCGGTGGATTACGTCATCAACCCGTGGATGGACCCGTCGGTCCCGGTCAGCGTCGACGCCGCGATGGCGCAGTGGACCGAACTCCGCGACACCTACCGACGCCTCGGCCACACCGTCGAGGAGATCGACGCCCAGCCCGGCCTGCCCGACATGGTGTTCGCCGCGAACTCCGGCACCGTCGTCGACGGGCGGGTCCTCGGCTCGCGGTTCCGCGCCCCGCAGCGCACCGCCGAGGCCGAGCACTTCCGCCGCTGGTTCGTCGAGCACGGCTACCGCGACATCACCATGCCCGAGAAGATCAACGAAGCCGAAGGCGACTTCGCGTGGACCGGCAAGGTTCTCCTCGCCGGCACCGGCTTCCGCACCGACCCGGCCGCGCACGCCGAAGCGCAGGAGGTCCTCGGCGTCCCGGTCGTCTCGCTGCGGCTGATCGACCCGAGCTACTACCACCTCGACACCGCGCTGTTCGTGCTCGCCGAGGCGACCGACACGACGTCCGCCCAGATCGCCTACTACCCGGAGGCCTTCTCGGCCGGGTCGCGGAAGGTGCTGGAGCGGATGTTCCCCGACGCGGTAATCGCGGACCGTGCCGACGCGGAGTGCTTCGGCCTCAACGGGGTGTCCGACGGTCGCAACGTCGTCCTGCCGGTCGAGGCGACCGGATTGGCGGCGCGGCTGACCGAACGCGGCTACGAGGTCGTCTTCCTGGACATCTCCGAGCTGCGGAAGGCCGGCGGCGGCCCGAAGTGCTGCACCCTGGAGATCCGCAAGTAATCCATTAGTGGACACCTTGCGGGATCATGTAACTACTCCATTCGCCAACGCGATTAATCGGGAAACACACTCGGTCCCGAATGAGGCGCGGATGGTGATCCTGGCGATTGGCGGCGTGGGCAAACCCGTGCGCGCGCTGGATCCAGGCGAAAACGAAACATGGGTGACCGTCGAGCAGTTCGAGCGGGTGCTCGACTCGGTGGCCGGACGCGAAGACGTCGGGCTCACCTTCGACGACGGCAACGTCTCGGACGTCGAGATCGCGCTCCCCAGACTGGTGGAGCGCGATCTCACGGCCGAGTTCTTCCCGCTCGCCGGCCGGATCGGGCAGCGGGGTTTCCTCGACGCCGACGGCCTTCGTGAACTGGTCGAGGCGGGCATGTCGATCGGTTCGCACGGCTGGGAGCACCGCGACTGGCGGCGGCTCGACGGCAGGCACGCCCGGCGCGAACTCGAAATCGCGCCGAAACTGCTCGAGGATCTGAGCGGCGAACCCGTGCGCGCGTACGCGCCGCCGTTCGGCGCCTACGACCGGCGGGTGCTCAGCAGGCTCCGGCGTTCCGGCGCGACGCGGGTCTACACGCACGAAGGCGGGGCGGTGTCGCGCGACAGCTGGCTGCGGCCGCGCACGGAGGTCCGGCACGACATCGACCAGGAATGGATCGACGGCGTGCTCGGTAACCGGGATGGCCTGTACCGCCGAGCGGGACGGGCCATGGCGCGGGTCGCCAGGCTTGCCCGCTTTTGACCGGTTTTCTTTGTATTGTGGGAAAATAACCCTTGAGCTGAGCGATCGGCGAAGGCATTCTGAGCACCCTCGATAAAGAAGCTTTATTAACTAAGGGGTGCACGGTATGCGGAAACTGCTCCTGTTCTCGGCGATGGTGGTGGCCGCCGGACTGGCCCCCGCGGCGACGGCCGCGGCCGCCCCTTCGATCCAGGCGGGTCCGACGGCGCAGCAGCTGCTGGCGAAGACCACCAGCTGCAAGCAGGTCTCGAACGGCAAGTACAAGACCGACGAGGAGACCGGCCGGACTATCGCGGTCTGCGACGCGGGAAGCGCCGTGTTCTGGAAGGCCGACATGGACGTCGACTGCGACGGGCAGCCGACCGCGCGGTGCAACAAGAACACCGACCCGTGGTTCCAGGACGGCACCGCGTACCCGCGCTCCGACGGCAAGGCGCTGGTCGCCGACGAGACGCCCTACATCGTCGTGCCGAGCATCAGCAGCACGTGGAACTTCGAGAAGGCCGGTCTCAAGGGCGCCGGTTCGTGCGCGGTGATCTACAACAACAAGGTGCTCTACACCGTCATCGGTGACACCGGCCCGAAGGACATCATCGGCGAAGCGTCCTACGCGACCGCGAAGGCGCTGGGCATCAACCCGGACCCGAAGAACGGCGGCGTCGACTCGGGCGTCACGTACATCTGCTTCAAGAACTCGAAGGTCTCGCCCATCGAGAACCACGGGAAAGCGACTTCCGTTGGGGAGGGGCTCGCGGCGAAGTGGGTCGGGTAAAAGACGTCGTGAGTGGTAAGTGACGTTCTAACGTCACTTACCACTCACGACCACCGTGACCGTTCTACCGTTCGCCGCACTGCGAACAAGTCGTCGTCCGTGCCCCTGCCGGGTTCCAACCTTCGCGAACCAGAATGGTGCGGACCTCGGCGGCCACCTCGCACGGCGAGGTCTGGACGTCGTGCCAGCCGTAGACGAGTCTTGCCCGTCCTGCCAGTTCGGCCGCGTTGTCCCGTCGGCGATCCCGGAATGCGATGCCTGCCATCGCATGGGTCGCCCGACCGTCGAGCCGGACCGTCATCGCGGCGCCGTGATCGTCGTAGGTGACGTCCTCCCAGAGCGTTTTGCCGTCCACTTCGATCGGCGTCTGCCGGTTTCCACGCGGTAATCCGTGCTCGTCCTCGACCTTTTCCAGGTATGCCACTTCGAGAGCCGACATCAATCCCCCACCGACGAGTGCGAGGCCGTATCGAATGGCGGGCCGATAGCGGAACGGCGGCCGGACCAGCACGCACGCCTCCATGGCGGCCACGGACGTCCTGGTCCGGCCGAGCAAGTCGACGATGGTGTTCGTCGCCTGGTGCGGGGTCCGCTGGGCGGTGGCCAGATCGAGGATCGTGTCCGTCACGTTGCTTCGTGGGGGATTCGTTCCCGCGGCGATGTGCGGCAGCGCGCGAGACCTGTGCACGATGACAAAGGGAGCCTGCGAGATCGCGGAGAAGGTGTACGGAACCGTGATTTCGACAGGACCTTCGATGACAGGGAGAATTTTCCATTCTTCGGCGGCCGTTCGATGGCTCAAGATCGCGTACCCGCCTCCGTAGAGCAGCGCGGCTTGGATCTTCGCCGAGCGTGACAAATCGCCGGTGAATGTCGAGTAAACCCTTGGGAGAACCCGCTGCCAGCGTCCGGCCGCGAGATTCGCCCTGATGTCCGACATGGTTTGACCGTAGGCGTGCAATTGCCGCCTCGAGACGATTCCCTGTTGCTCCGCCAGGAGGATCGGCCAGCTCGGGCGTTGTCCGGCTGGAACGGACTCTTCCGACCAGCGTTTGTTGATGGGCACCCTCTGACGATCGCCGGTGGAGGGTCGTGGCGGGTGGCTCGAAGCGGATCTGTGGACAAGCAGCGGGGGAGGGCGGTGGCTGTGGATAACCGAGGCGGGGTGGTCGTGAGTGGTAAGTGACGTTAGAACGTCACTTACCACTCACGACCAACCGGACCCATCCCTCGCCGCCGCCCGCGCGCTCCCGAGATCGTTACGCGTCCCTTACGCGCGCCCTGTAGCGTTTCGCGCCCTTCGAACGATGAGTAATTCCCTTGCCGCACAGGCATTCCGCCAAAAGCAGGCGAACGACGGACACCGGTAACGAACCCGGTCCCACGGCCGACCAACGGGCAGCGGAATGCGGCTGGAGGAATTCGTCATGAAGATCAGTGTCTTCGGGCTCGGTTACGTCGGTTGCGTGTCGGCGGCGTGCCTGGCCGGACGCGGGCACGAGGTCGTCGGGGTCGACGTGAACCCGGTGAAGATCGAACTCGTCTCCAGCGGCAAGGCGCCGGTGGTCGAGGAGCGGATCGGGGAATTGACCGCGCAAGTGGTCGCCGAGGGCAAGCTGAGAGCGACCACCGACGTCAGACAGGCGATCGCGGACAGCGAAGTCTCCCTGATCTGTGTCGGTACCCCGTCCGCGCCGAACGGCAGCCTGTCGACGGCGTTCCTGGAGCGCGTCGCCGAGGAAATCGGCGAAGCGCTCCGAAACAAGACCGAGCGCCACACGGTCGTCTTCCGCAGCACCATGCTCCCCGGCACCTGCCTGGACCTGCTCGTCCCCATCCTCGAGAAGTCGTCCGGCCGCACCGCCGGCGTCGACTTCGGCGTCGCGGTGAACCCCGAGTTCCTGCGCGAGGGGAGCAGCGTCAAGGACTTCTTCGACCCGCCCAAGACCGTCATCGGCGAGCTCGACCCGGCCAGTGGCGACGTCGTCGCGGCGCTGTACGAAGGGCTTCCCGGCGAGGTCTTCCGCGTCGCGATCCCGGTCGCCGAGATGACGAAGTACGCCGACAACTCCTTCCACGGGCTCAAGATCGGCTTCGCGAACGAGCTCGGCGCGATCTGCCGCGCGCTGGGGCTCGACTCGCACCAGGTGATCGACGTCTTCCTCGCCGACCGCAAGCTCAACATCAGCCCCGCCTACCTCCGCCCCGGGTTCGCCTTCGGCGGCTCGTGCCTCCCCAAGGATCTACGCGGCCTGGTCTATGCCGCGCACCGCGCGGACGTCGCCGTCCCGATCCTCTCGCACGTGCTGCCCTCCAACGACGAACACCTCCAGCGTGCCTTCGACCTGGTCGCGCGCACCGGAAAACGCAAGATCGGCCTGTTCGGCCTGTCGTTCAAACCCGGCACCGACGACCTCCGCGAGAGCCCGCTCGTCGAGCTCGCGGAGCGGCTGCTCGGCAAGGGTTACGACCTCCGCATCTACGACGCCAACGTCAGCCTTTCGCGGCTGATGGGCGCGAACCGCGAGTACATCGAGGGCAGGCTGCCGCATCTCGGCCAGCTGCTGGCCGGCTCCATCGGCGAGGTCGTCGACCACGCCGAGGTCTGCCTCGTCGGCTCCTCCGACCCGGAGGTTCTCGCGGCGCTCCCGGCCGGTGGCGGCCACACCATCATCGATCTCGTCCGCGTACCCGACGCCGCCGAGCGCCGGGCTGAAGAGGGATATGTCGGTCTTGCCTGGTAAAGCTCTCATCCTCGTCGAGAACCTTTCCGTCCCCTTCGATCGCCGCGTCTGGCAGGAGTGCCAGACCCTCCGCGACGCCGGCTGGGAAGTCCACGTCATCTGTCCACAAGGGACGAAACGGGACACCGAAGCCGAGGTCACCATCGACGGCGTCCACATCCTGCGGTACCCGCTGAAGGCCGCCACCGGTGGTCCGGCCGGATACGTCCAGGAGTACGGATCCGCGCTGTGGCACACGCTCCGGCTCGCCCGCAAGGTCGGCCGGGTCGACGTGGTGCACGCCTGCAATCCGCCGGACCTGCTGTTCCTGGTCGCGCTGTACCTCAAGCGCCAGGGCGCGAAGTTCATCTTCGACCAGCACGACCTCTGTCCCGAGCTGTACCTCTCGCGCTTCGACCGCGGCGAGGACTTCCTGTACCGCGCGGTCTGCGCGCTGGAGCGCCGCACCTACAAGACGGCCGACGTCGTCATCGCGACCAACGAGAGCTACAAGGACGTCGCCGTGAAACGCGGCGGAAAGTCGCCGGACGACGTCTTCGTCGTGCGCAGCGCGCCGGTGGTCGAGCGGTTCCACCTGGTGCCTGCCGAGCCCGAACTGAAGAAGGGCAAGCCGCATCTGCTGGCATACCTCGGCGTGATGGGCCCGCAGGACGGCGTCGACTACGCGTTGCGCGCGCTCGCTTCGCTGCGTGACGAGGTCGGCCGCGACGACTGGCACGCCGTCTTCATCGGTTCCGGTGACGCCTTCGACGCCATGGTGGCGTTGTCCAAGGAACTGAAGCTCGACGATCAGGTCGAGTTCACCGGCCGGATCTCCGACGAGGATCTGCTGCGCTACCTGTCCTCGGCCGACGTCTGCCTGTCGCCGGATCCGCTGAACCCGCTCAACGACGTGTCGACCATGAACAAGATCATGGAGTACATGGCGATGAGCCGTCCGATCGTCTCCTTCGAACTGCGGGAGGCCTGCGTTTCGGCCGGGGAGGCCGCGCTGTACGCGCCGGCGAACGACGAACCGGAGTTCGCGAAGCTGATCGCGCATCTGCTCGACTCGCCGGAGCAGCGGGCGGAGATGGGTGAGCTGGGGCGGGCACGCGTCGCCGGTCCGCTCTCGTGGGAGAACTCCCAGAAAGCCCTGCTCGCGGCCTACGCGGCCGCGGTCCGGTGATCGACATCCCGGTCGCGTTTTGAACAAGACTCGGGCAATCCTGTAACCAACATCGCGGTCGCTCCGACGGGATTGATGCTGCACCCGCACGCACCGATGGGAGACCCCGGCTTTGACTGACGACACGGTGCGCCTGTCCATGATCGGACAGGTCTTGCGCGGGCGATGGCGGACCTTGGTGGTCCTCGCCGTGCTCGGCGCCCTGATCGGCGCGGGATCGTCGGTGATCCTTTCGCCCGGCTATCGGACGACGTCCAGTGTCCTGCTGCAGGGCCCGCGCGAGGCGGACGAACTGCTCACCCAGGCCGAGGTGGCGACCAGTTCGGTCGTGCTCGACCGGGCCGCCGCCGGCCTCGGCGACGGGATGACCGGCGCCGAGCTGCGGGACAGGGTGGCCACCTCGGTCGCACAGGGCAATGTCATCACCATCGAGGCCACCGGTGACACCGCCGAACAGACGCAGCGGATGGCCGATCAGATCGCGAGCGAGTTCGTGAAGTACTCGACGCAGATCATCGCCGGTTCCGGTGACGCGGCGGTCCAGCTGGCGCAGGAACGCCGCGAGACGCTGCGCCAGCAGGTCCAGCAGACGAACCAGCGCATCAGCGAACTCTCCGCGAAGGTCAACGAAGGCAAGACGACCGTGGAGAGCGTCCAGCTCCGCACCGAACTGCAGGGCCTGCGCTCGTCGATCGAGTCGGCGATGTCCAGTTTGAACGCGGCCGACACGGCCAGCGGCCTCGGCAACATGGTCGTCCTCGGCTCGGCCGAGCTGCCGTCTTCGGCGGCGGCGCCCACGCTCCCGCAGCTCGCCCTCGGCGGCGCGGCGCTGTTCTTCCTCATCGGCCTGTTCGGTCACCTCTTCACCGCCCGCACCGACCGGCGGCTGCGGGACGAGGAGGAGATCGCCGCGGCGATCGGCGGCCCGGTGCTCGCCACCTTCGACGCCGTGGAGCGGCCGCCCGCCGGCACCACGGTGCGGGCCAAACTCCTCCGTGACGACAGGCCGTGGAACGTCCCGCGGATCGATGTCGCCGCCGACGAGATCGACTCCGACGTCCTCTACCGGCGCCTGGTCTCCCGGCTGCCGCACCGGCGGCTGCTCGTGCTCGCCGCGGACGGCGACCCCGCCGGGCAGGCGGCAGCCGAACGGCTCGCCGCGCTCGCCGGCCGGTGGCTCACCGTCGTGACGGTGTCCCCGGCACGGCCGGTCGTCGCGGACACCGACGCGGACGGGGTCGTCGTCGTGACGAGCCTCGGCTCCCGGTCCGCGTGGGAGCTGGTCGGGATCGCCGAAGCGATCGCCGACGCCGGTCTCGCCATGGTGGGCACCGTGCTGATCCGGCCGGTCCGGCCGACCCGCGCCCGGCCCGGCGCGCCCACCCCGTCCGACCACGAAGCACTGGCAGGTACCGCGTGACCAGCGCCGAAAAAACGAAGTCAGAACCGCTCATCGATCTGCAGCGGCTGGTCGTCTCGGTACGGAGACGACGCCGGATGTGGGTGGCCACCGCCCTGCTGGGGCTGATCGCCGGCGGGCTGGTCGCGATGCTCCTGCCGTCGCCGCCCACCGCGGTCGCGCAGATCCTCGTGATCCACCCCGACGACTCGCCGACCGACAGCGGAACGCTGATGCGGACCGACGTCGCCGTGCTCGAGACGACGAAGACCGCGGGCGAGGCGCTCAAGAAGCTGAACAGCACGCAGCCGCCGGAGGAGTTCCTCAAGGATTACGAGGGGCTCGGCCTGACGAACAACGTGCTCCAGCTGACGGTCAAGGGCAAGACCAAGGACGAGGCGCTGGCCCGCGCGCAGGCGATCTCGGACGCCTTCATCGCCGAGTACATCGGCCGCAACCAGGCGGCCGCGGCGGCGCAGCAGAAGGCCCTGCTCGACCAGCGCAACCAGGCCCAGAACGAGCTCACCCCGATCGAAGCGTCGATCGTCACCGAAGAGGCCAAGGGCCGCAACGCCAACCCCGCCCAGCTGGAGCGGCTGTACTCGCGCCGAGCGGAGCTGACGTCCAAGATCTCCGACTACGACGGCCGCGCGCAGGAGGCGGGCATCGGCACGCCGAAGGTCGCCGCCGGGACGCAGATCGTGGACGCGCCGCGGATCCTGCCGCGTTCGCTGCTCAAGACCCTCGCCACCGACGCCGGGATCGGCTTCGCGCTGGGCTTGCTCGCCGGGCTGGGGCTCGCGGCCATCACGAGCGTGGTGAAGGACCGGCCGGTGCTGCGCCGCGAGATCTCGCAGCACCTCGGCGCTTCCGTGATCGCACAACTGCCCAAGCCACCCCGGTTCCTGCGCCGCTCGCGCGCGGTGACCCGGCGGCGGCGGGTCGCGGCGACCCTGGTCCGCGCGGTCCGCCAGGAGGGCGGTTCGGTGTCGCTGCTCGACCTCGGAGCCCGCCAGGTCACCGCCGCGCTCGCCGTCGACATGGCGGGCGAGCTGGCCGAAAAGGGGCCGGTGTCGCTCGTCGACGACCTGCCGAAGACGAACCTCCGCGAACTGGCGGGCGAAGGCCCGATCCAGGTGCTGGACCGCGGCGACGCCCCGATGGCCGCGCAGGAACGGCGCATCGGCGTCGGCTCGATCGAGCCCGGCACGGCGTGGACCGACCTCGAATCCCTCGGCCAGGAGACGATCCTCGTCGTGCGCACCGGGCACGCGAACACCGAATGGCTGCACACCGTCGCCCGTCAGCTGGCGGACCGGCGGATCCCGATCATCGGCGTCGTCGTGGTGGACCCGGATCCGCGCGACCACACCGACGGGACGCTGTGGGACGGCCTGCACACCGCGTTGCGCGGTCGCGCCGGCGCCGTGCCGGAGCGCAAGGCCCCGCCGGAACGACGGACGCCGAGGCCGGTGGTGAAGCCGGTCGAGATGTTCCCGCGGGAGAAGAAGAGCGCGCGGCGGCATCCGACCCCGTACAAACGCGCCGACGACAACGCCGATGCGCCGACCAAACGATTCTCGCCTGTGTCACCGGATAACGCGGAAGCGTTGTAGGGGGAGCGAAAGCAGATGTGCGGCATCGCAGGGGCCTACTTCTGGCCGGACGGGGGACCGCTCACCGATCGGCTCACGAAGACACTCGCCCACCGCGGACCGGATGGTTCCGGCAGGTACGACCACGGAGAAGTCCATTTAGGACATAGGCGCCTGTCGATCGTCGACCTGACCGAGACCGGCGCGCAGCCGATGGTCAAGGACGGGCTCGCGCTCACCTACAACGGCGAGCTGTATAACGCGCCAGAGCTGCGGAAGGAACTCGAAGCCGCCGGCGTGCGCTTCCGGGGCACGTCCGACACCGAGGTCCTGCTGGAAGCCTGGCGCGAATGGGGCACCGAGGGGCTGCACCGGCTCCGCGGCATGTTCGCGTTCGGTGTCTTCGACGAGCGTTCCGGTGAGCTGGTGCTGGTCCGCGATCAGCTGGGCATCAAACCGCTCTTCCTGGTGCGCCGCGGCAAGGGGGTCGCGTTCGCGTCCGAGCTGAAGGCGCTGGCCGCCGAGCTGGGCGGTTCGCTGACCGTCGACGACACCGCGCTCGTCGCTTCCCTGCTCTACTACTGGGTCCCGGACGGCCGCTGCGCGTTCCGTGAGGCCGAGAAGCTGCCGCCGGGCAGCTGGGCGCGGTTCCGGCCGAACGGCGACGTCGAACGCGGCACCTTCTGGTCGCTGCGCCAGGTCGCCGAAGAGGGCGCCGCCTATGAGGGCGAGTTCGACCTCAACGCCGTCATCGAAGACTCCACGCGCAAGCACCTGATCGCCGACGTGCCGGTCGCGACGTTCCTTTCCGGCGGGCTCGACTCCAGCTACCTGACCGCGCTCGCCGCGCGCGAGCGGCCGGGGATCTCCGCGTACACCATCGGTTTCCGGGCCGAGGACGCGAAGTTCGAGGCCATGCCGGACGACCTGATGTACGCGAAGAAGGTCGCCGCGAAGTTCGGCGTCGACCTGCACGAGATCGAGATCGCGCCGCAGGTGCTCGACCTGCTGCCCCGGATGACCTATCACCTCGACGAGCCGATCGGCGATCCGGCGGCGATCAACAGCTACCTGATCTGCACCGCCGCCCGCGAGGCCGGGGTCAAGGTGATGCTCTCGGGGATGGGCGCCGACGAGCTGTTCGCCGGATATCGCAAGCATCTCGCGAACAAGATCGCCGTCCAGTACCAACGGGTCCCCGGTCTCGTGCGGCGGCCCGTCGAGTCCCTTGTGGACAGACTGCCGGTGGCGACCTCGAAGCGCGGGTTCCGGTCGGTCCGGTTCGCCAAGCGGTTCCTCTCGTTCGCGGAGCTGCCCGAGGAGACCGCGTTCCGGCGCAGCTACACGATGTACGACCAGGCCGAACTCGCCGGTCTGCTGAACCCGGACCTCGCGGGCGCCGTCGACGACGTGATCACCGAACACGCGGACACCTATCACGACAACACGTTGTCGGATTTCGTGAACCGCATGTGCCTCGCCGATTCGCGGCTCTTCCTGCCCGGGCTCAACCTCGCCTACACCGACAGGTCCAGCATGGCCGCCTCCACCGAGGTGCGGACGCCGTTCGTCGACATCGAGGTCGTGAAGGCCGCGTTCCGGATCCCCGGGGACAAGAAGATCGTGAAGCGCCAAGGGAAGATGGCGCTCAAGGAAGCGGCGCTGTCCATTCTCCCCGCCGAGATCGTGCATCGGCCGAAGGGGCTGTTCAGCGCACCGCTGCGGGCTTGGATGAGCCGCGACCTCGCGCCGCTGGTGCGCGAGGTGACGAACGAAGGTGAATTGGTGAAGGCCGGGTTCCTCCGCCGGGAGGCCCTGCGGAAGCTCGTGGACGAAGACGCGTCCGGGCAGCAGGACCGGTCCAAGCATCTCTGGCACATCTTGACCCTCGAGTACTGGTATCGCGGCGCCGTTTCGGCCCGGACCACCTGATCGCTGAGGAGCGACGTGAAGCAGGTAGTGCAGAACTACAAGAGCGGGGAGCTGGCGCTCCTCGACGTCGAAGTGCCCGCGTGCAAAGCGGGGGGTGTGCTGGTCCGCACCGCCTATTCGCTGATCTCCACCGGCACCGAGATGATGAAGGTGTCCGAGGCGAGTCTTTCGCTGGTGGGCAAGGCGAAGGCCCGGCCGGATCAGGTCGCGAAGGTGATGCAGAGCGTCGCCACGAACGGGCTGGGCGCCACCTATCGCAAGGCGATGAACAAACTCGACTCGTACACGCCGCTGGGGTACTCGCTGTGCGGTGTGGTCGAGGAGGTCGGCGCGGGCATCGACGACGTCGCCGTCGGGGACCACGTGGCGTGCGCGGGGAACGAGCACGCGCTGCACGCGGAACTGAACTGGGTGCCCAAGAACCTGTACACCAAGGTGCCCGACGGCGTCGACCCGCGGCACGCCGCGTTCGGCACGGTCGGCTCGATCGCGATGCAGGGTGTCCGCCAGGGTGAACCGCAGATCGGCGACATCGCGCTGGTCATCGGGCTCGGCCTGATCGGCCAGCTGGTCGTGCAGCTCCTGGTCGCTTCCGGGGTCCGCGTGGTCGGTGTCGACCCGGACCCGTCCCGGTGCGCGCTGGCCGAGCAGCTCGGTGCCCTGAAGTGCGGCGATCCGGCGTCCGGCGTCGTCGACACCGCGGTCGCGGAGATCAGCTCCGGGCACGGCGTCGACCAGGTGTACCTCGCCGCGGGCGGCAGCACGAACGAGCCGGTGGAGCTGGCCGCGAAGTTGGCCCGCGACCGCGGCCGCGTGATCGACATCGGCAAATGCTCGCTGAACCTGCCATGGAACGCCTACTACGAAAAGGAACTCGACGTCCGGTTCTCCCGCTCGTACGGCCCCGGCCGCTACGACCCGGAGTACGAACTCGAGGGCCGCGACTACCCGATCGGCCAGGTCCGCTGGACCGAGCGCCGCAACCTCGCCTGCGTCGTCGACCTGATGGGCAGCGGCCGTCTCGACGTCGAGCCGCTGATCTCGCACGTCTCGGAATTCTCCGACGCCGTCGAGACGTACCGGAAGCTGAACGAGGGCGAGCTCAAGGCCGTCGCGGTGCTGTTCGAGTACGAGAAGCGCGCCGTCGCGGCCACCGAGCAGGTCGCCGAGGTCGCGCTCCCGGCGCCGGTGACTACCCGCGCGGTGCCGAAGATCGACACTCTGCGGGTCGGCTTCATCGGCGCCGGCAACTACGCGTCCTCGATGCTTCTCCCGCATCTCGTGGAGATGGAGTACCTCGACCTCTTCGAAGTCGTCACCACCTCCGCGCTCTCGGGCGCGAACGCCAAACGCAAGTTCGGCTTCGCCCGCGCCTCCACCGACGTCGACGCGATGCTCGAAGACGACTCGATCCACGCCGTGTTCATCGTGACCAGGCACAGCTCGCACGCCGAGCTGACCAGGCGCGCGCTGCTCGCGGGCAAGGCGGTCTACGTGGAGAAGCCGCTGGCGCTGTCGGAGAAGGAACTGGAGATCGTGCTCGGCGCGATCGAGGAATCCGGCAACGACCGGCTGCAGGTCGGGTTCAACCGCCGGTTCGCCCCGCTGCTGAACGAGTCGGTGCTCCACTTCGGACCGCGGATCGGCCCGGCCTCCGTGCGGTACCTGGTCAACGCCGGCCAGCTCGACGCCGGCAGCTGGTACAACCAGGCCGACAGCGAGGGTTCGCGGTTCGCGGGCGAGGGCGGCCACTTCATCGACACGGTCAGCTGGCTGCTCGGCTCCGACCCGGTCTCCGTGTACGCCACCGCGACCCCCGGCCACCAGGACCTGCAGATCCTGCTGCGCTACCCGGACGGCTCGACCGCGTCGATCGCGTACACCACCAGCGGTTCGCCGGCGTTCCCCAAGGAGACGATCGACGTCACCGCCGACGGCAAGGTGCTGAAGTTCGACGACTTCGCGCGCGCGTCGGTGTTCGGCCGCAAGAAGTGGGCGAGCTCCCGTATCCCCAAGGGCCGGGACAAGGGCCAGGCCGCCGAGCTCGAAGCGTTCGTCAACGCGCTGACGACCGGCGTCTCGATGCCGGTTTCCGTCGAGTCGCTCGTGTCGACGACGCTGGCCACGCTCGCGGTCAACCGCAGCCTCGAAACGGGTGCGCCGGTGCGGATCAACGCCAAGGAGGGGCTGGGCTGATGGATCCGTCCTGGTACCTGCGAAGACTGTCGAGGATGGGGCCCGCCGAGATCGCGGGCCGGGTCACCGACGTCGTGCGCAAACGCCAGTGGCGCGGGGTCGCGGGGGAGAAGGCGGTCTGGTCGCCGGACCGCCGGTTCGCGACGGTGCCCGGTGAGGACGTCCTCGCCGCCGTCTCGGGCGAAGCGGTGAAGGATCTGCTCGTCACCGCCGACCGGCTGATGGACGGGCGCGCCGAGTACTTCGGCGTCGAGCGCGACGACCTCGTCGATCCGGATTGGTCATACGATCCGAAGACCGGCCGTCGCGCACCGTCCGATGTGTACTCCTTCGACATCCAGTACCGGAGCGAGGAGACCGTCGGCGACATCAAGCAGATCTGGGAGCCGTCGCGGCATCAGCACCTCACCGTGCTGGCCGCCGCGTACGCCCTGACCGGCGACGACCGGTATGCCGAACGCGTGGCCGCGCACCTCGGGTCGTGGTGGGCGGCCAACCCGCCGATGCGCGGGGTGCACTGGGTCAGCGGGATCGAACTCGGCATCCGGCTGCTGTCGTGGGTGTGGGTGCGGCGGCTGCTCGATGGCTGGGCACAGGCCCCGGCGCTGTTCGAGGACAACCCCGTGGCGCTCAACCAGATCTGGCATCACCAGCGCTGGCTGGCCGCGTTCCCCAGCCGGGGTTCGTCGGCGAACAACCACGTGATCGCGGAGGACGCCGGACAGCTCGCCGCGGCCTGCGCGTTCGCCTGGTTCCCCGAGTCCGGCCAGTGGCGGGATTCGGCGCTCGCGTCGCTGGACAAGATGCTGCGGCACAACACCTTCGACTCCGGTCTCAATCGTGAACTCGCGACCGAGTACCACGGGCTCGTCCTGGAGCTGGGGCTCGCCGGGGCGCTGGAGGCGAAGGCCGCCGGGGTCACGGTGCCCGAGTCGACCTGGCTCGTGCTGCTCCGGATGACCGACGCGCTGGCGTCCATTGTGGACAACAAGCTGCGGCCGCCGCGGCAAGGCGACGCCGATGATGGCTTCGGCCTCATCGTCGACGGCGACGAGACCAGCCGCTGGGCATCGCTGGTCGACACCGGATCCGTCCTTTTCGGACGGTTGGACTGGTGGCCGGAGACTTCGGGTGGAGACGTCCGGACCCAGCTCTTCTCCGCGCTGGCCAAGGACATCCAGGTCGCCGGGCGGCGTCCGGCGCGGCGGCGGGACGACTTCGCCGACGCCGGGATGACCATTCTGCGCGACGGCGGGATCTGGTGCCGGTGCGACGGCGGGCCGCACGGCTTCCTGTCCATCGCCGCCCACGCGCACGCGGACGCGCTCTCGGTGGAGGTCCGGCACGACGGCGTCGACATCCTCGCCGATCCGGGAACGTACTGCTACCACGGCGAACCGAAGTGGCGGTCGTACTTCCGGTCCACGGCCGGGCACAACACGCTCGAACTCTCCCGCACCGACCAGTCCGTCTCCGGCGGGCCGTTCCTGTGGACGAAACACGCGGTCACCACGGTGATCGCGGCGGGGACGCCGTCGCGCTGGAGCGCGGAACACGACGGCTACGCGCCGTCGGTGCACCAGCGTTCGGTGGAGCTGGACGGCACCGAACTGAGGATTCTCGACGAGGTCCGAGGCGGCGAGGCGCGGCACTGCCGTCTCGCGTTCCACCTCGGCCCCGCCGTCGAGGTCGCCCTGACCGGGAGCAGGGCCGTCCTGTCGTGGACGGTCGACGGCCAGGACAGGTCGGCCACGTTCGAGCTCCCACCGGAGCTCACCTGGTCGGCGCATCGCGGCGAAACCACGCCGCCGATGGGCTGGTACTCGGCGGGCTTCGGCCGCCGCGAGCCCGCGTGGACCCTGCTCGGTGGCGGAACCGCCGCCGACGGTGCCGCGTTCACCAGCGTGCTCACCTTCGAATCGGGTAACGAGGATCCACCATTGTGATCGCACGACCGCACCGCCTCCGCCGGGCAGCGCTTCTGGTGCTGCTCGGCTCGTTGACGCTCACCGCCTGCACGACCCCGGCCGACGAGCCGGGACCGGATCCGGCCAAGCCGCCGTCCGGTTCCGTCGCGCAAGTGTGCGACAAGCTGCCGGAGGGCCCGGCCGAAGCGCCGGCGGGGGCGGTGAAGATCGACCCCGCGGTGCCGGGTGATCTCGCCACGAAGACCCGCTCGAACCCGGCCGGGACGACGTTCTGGCTGGCACCGGGCACGCACCGGCTCGGCGACGACCGCTACGACCAGGTCAACCCGAAGCCGGGCAACGTCTACATCGGCGGCCCGAAGGCGGTCCTCGACGGCCGCAAGATCAACCAGTACGCCTTCTCCGGCAACGCCGCCGACGTCAAGATCCGTACCTTGACCGTGCAGGGTTTCGCCGCGCCGCACGACGAAGGCGTGGTCAACCACGACTCGGCCGACGGTTGGGTGATCGAGCAGAGCACCGTCCAGGACAACGACGGCGCGGCGCTGATGGCGGGCGCGCGGCAGCAGGTCCGCGGCAACTGCCTGCGGCGCAACGGGCAGTACGGGATGAACGCCTACGCGCAGAACAACAAGATCACCGGACTCGTCGTCGAGGGCAACGAGATCACCGGCAACAACACCGGCGACTGGGAAGCCAAGATCGACGGCTGCGGCTGCTCCGGCGGGATCAAGTTCTGGTCGGTCGACGGCGCGGACGTCACCGGCAACTGGGTGCACGACAACCGCGGCGTCGGCTTGTGGGCCGACACGAACAACAACGACTTCCGCATCGAGGCCAACGTCATCGAGAACAACGACGGCTCGGCGCTGATGTACGAGACCAGCTACAACGCCGTGATCGCCGGGAACACCATCCGCCGCAACAACTGGGTGGACGGCAAGCGCTACATCGACCGCGGCGACAGCTTCCCGGTGGCGTCGATCTACGTGTCCGAATCCGGCGGCGAGCCGAGGGTGAAGGCGCGGACGGACAAACTGGAGATCTCCGGGAACACGTTCGAAAACAACTGGAACGGCGTCACCCTCTGGGAGAACTCCGACCGGTTCTGCAACAGCCCGGCCAACACGTCGTCCGGTTCCTGCACCCGCCTGGTGCCGGAACAGGCGAAATGCGCGCAGCCAGCGATCGCGTCGGGCGGGCTGAACGCCGACTGCCGATGGAAGACCCAGCGCGTCGAGATCCACCACAACCGGTTCGTGCTCGACCCGGCCGTCGCGGGGTGCGAGGAGAGCTGCGCGCGGATGGCGATGCTCGCGAACTTCGGCACGTTCCCGGAGTGGTCGCCGTACAAGGGCGAGGTCGTCCAGCAGGCGATCACGTTCCACCAGGGCAACCGGCTCTACGACAACGTCTACTCCGGGCCGTGGAACTTCGTCGCGTTCGAGCCGAGCCGCGTGCTCGGCTTCGGCGAGTGGCAGGGCGCGCCCTACAAACAGGACCAGGGCAGCAAACTGACCCGTGCGGGAGGTGGCTGACATGCTCGAACCCGCGGTCCGTCCGGCGGTGGAGATCCGCAGCACCCCGAAGGCGGTCGGCATCGCCTGGACGTTGCTGATCATCAACACGCTGGGCTCGACGGGCGCGAAGACCGTCATCCCGCTGCCGAGGTCGGTCAGCCAGCTGATCACCATGGGCGCGCTGGGCGCCGCGTTCGTGATCGCGCTCGCGCTGAACGCCCGGCTGAAGATCAGGCCGAGCGCCTATCTCTTCCTGCTCACGGTGCTGCTGGTGCTGAGCGTGGTCGCGAGCCTGAACCTGGAAGGCGGCTTCGGCGCGCTGTTCCGCTGCTTCCGGTTCGCGCTGTTCATCAGCACCTTGTGGTTGCTGACCCGCTGGTGGAACGGCGGCCTCGACCTCGTCCGCACGCATATCCGGGCCTACGGCGTGGTGCTGGTGACGGTGGTGATCGGGCTCGCGCTGGGCCCGGGCAACGCGCTGCCGTTCGAATACGGCGGACGGCTCACCGGCACGCTGTGGCCGCTGACGCCGCCGCAGGTCGGCCAGTACGCGGCCATCGTCATCGGCCTCACGGTGCTGCTGTGGCTCGGCGGGAAACTGGAGCGGCGGAACGCGCTGGTGGTCATCGTGCCGTCGTTCGCGGTCCTGCTGCTGACCCACACCCGCACCGCGATGCTCGGCCTGGTGGCCGGGACCGTGGTGGCGCTGATGTCGCAGTGGATGTCCAGCGCCCGCGCGCGCAAGGTGTTCACCGGGCTGGTCCTCGCCGGGGTGTTCTGCGTGGTGGCGCTGGGCGGGCTGCTGCAGACCTGGTTCCTGCGAGGGCAGTCCGAGGAGAACTTCTCCAGCCTCACCGGCCGCGCGAAGGTGTGGGACGCGCTGCTCGACGCGCCGCGGACGACGCTGGAGTACCTGTTCGGCGTCGGGCTGACCGACAAGTCCTACGACGGGCTCCCGATCGACAGCAGCTGGCTCGCCGTCTACCACGAGCAGGGCTATGTCGGGATCGCGATCGTGGCCGCCTTCCTGCTGGTGCTGGTCGTGGTCGCGGTGCTGCGGCCGCCGTCGCCAGCCAGGGCCTGCGCGATCTTCCTGATCACCTACTGTCTTTCCGCCTCCTACACCGAGGCGGGCCTCGGCGACGCGTCGCCGTACCTGCTGCACCTGGCCTTGGCCGCATCGCTGCTGGTACGAAGCGACCCTGAGCTTTCCAAGGAGCCCGTGTGAAGGTCCTCGTGATCCACAACCGGTACCGATCCGAGCAGCCGAGCGGCGAGAACAACGTCGTCGACCAGGAGACCGCGCTGCTGGCCGAGGCCGGGCACGAGGTGGACCTGTTCGAGCGGCGCAGCGACGACATCGCGGAGATGTCGCTGTCGCGCAAGGCCGTCGTCCCGCTGCAGGTGCCGTGGAACCGGGCCGTGCGCGCGGAACTGGCCCGGCGCCTCGCCGACGACCGGCCGGACGTCGTCCACATCCACAACACGTTCCCGCTGCTTTCGCCGTCCGTGCTGGCCGCTTGCGCGGACGCCGGGGTGCCGACGGTCGCGACCGTGCACAACTACACGCTGATCTGCCCGCCCGGCACGCTGTACCGCGAGGGTTACATCTGCACCGACTGCGTGGGACGCAAGCCGATCCCGGCGGTGCGGCACGGGTGCTACCGCGGTTCGGGGCTCGCGACCGTGCCGATGGCGGCGAGCATGATGCTGAACCGCAACCGCTGGTGGTCCGGCGTCTCGAAGTTCTTCTGCATCTCACGCGCGCAACGCGAGATCCTGATCGCCGCCGGGATGCCGGCCGACCGGCTCGCGGTGAAGTACAACTACGTCACCGACCCGGGCAAGACGCGCAAGGGCGCGGGAGAGCACCTGCTGTTCCTCGGCCGGATCACCGAAGAAAAGGGCATCGGCCTGCTGATGAAGGCCTGGGATCAGCTCGCCGCTGCGGGTGGTCCGCTGCCGCCGCTGGTGATCGCCGGCACCGGCCCGATGCAGGACGAGGTCGCGCGCTGGGCCCACGGCCGCGACGACGTCCGCTACGTCGGCCTTCAGTCCAAAGTGGAGTGTCAAGACCTGATCGTCCGCTCGAACGCCGTCATCGCCCCGTCCGAATGGCTGGAGGCGTTCGGGCTGGTCGTGGTCGAAGCGATGGCCGCCGGCGTCCCCACCGTCGCCGCGGCCCACGGCGCCTTCCGCGAACTCGTCGAGGACGGCGTGACCGGCCTGCTGCACGAACCCGGGAACCCCGAGTCGCTCGCGGCCCGCCTGCGGGAGATCGTCGGCGACGCCGAACGGAACCAGGAGATGGGCTGGGCGGCGCGGCTGGTGTACGAGCAGGAGTTCACGCCGAAGGTCGGTCTCGAACGGCTGGTCGGCGGCTACCAGGCAGCGATCGACGCGTGATCACCGGCCCGCCCGCGATCCCGCCGCGGGCGCGAATCCCGCTCTGGACCCTGGGCGCCTTCGGCTTCGTCGTCGCCGTCGTCCTCGGCCTGCGCTACGCCGGTAGTTCGCACACCGCCGGACTGGATGCCCTCGTGCTCCCCGTCGTCGACCGCGTCGAGGGCCCGCTCTGGTACCTGGCGACCGCCATCGACTTCGCGGGGGAACCGGTGGGCGCGGTCGTGGTGATCGCCCTGTTCGGCTGGCTGTGCCTGCGGCACCGGCGGCAGCGGATCGCGATCCTGATGGTGGCCGCGAGCGCGGTGACGGTGGCGCTGACCACCGGGCTGAAACCCCTGGTCGGCAGGCTGATCCACGGCGAGTTCCTGTCGTATCCGAGCGGGCACACGGCCTTCGCGGTGACCGTCGCGACCGTCGTGGGGTTGCTGGTGGTCGACGTGCGCGGGCTCGGACCGGTCGGCGGCGCTTCGGTGCTGGTGGGGCTGATCGCTTTCGCGGGGCTCGCGATGGGGTGGGCCGAGGTGGCGCTGGGGGCGCACTATCCGACGGACACGTTCGGGGGCTTCGGGGTCGCTGTCGCGGTGGTGCCGGTGGTGGGGTGGGCGGTGGACCGGTTCACGCGGCCAGCTTGACGTTCGGCCGGGGCCGCGCCTGTGCCGTCCGGAACGCGGCCAACAACTCGTGCTCGACCTGCGCCGGCTCGGTTCGTAGCCGGGACGGCAACGTCTGGAGCACGACGATCCCCGCGGCGACATAACGGGCGTTGCGTGCGACGGTGGCGCGATGACCGTAGAGGTCGGCGTGGTGGCGGTAGGAATCGATCTCCCAGGCGAAGGCGCACTTGTCGCACCAGAAGTCCGGAGTGGCGATGTAGTTGCCGTTGGCGTCGAAGACCGGGACGTTCCAGTGGCCCGGCGGGAGGCCGGATCTTCGCCAGAGCCGCCAAGCGTCGGCCTCGGCCACGGATCTCGCTCCGGCGAGAAGCGGGGTCATGGCCCTTCTCGGTAGTGCGGTGCCGGTTCGACCCGCTTGGTCCAGTTCGTGGGTGAGCATGTCGGTGGTGCAGAACCGGCGTTGGACGGACTCGGCCATCATCGCCTGGATCTCGTCTTCGTCGGTGAGTCTTCGAGCGGCGTCGATGACGGCTCGGGGGACGGGGGCGACGGGGAGATCGCCGCGGAAGTGGGGCCGCGGCGGATGGCGGGTTCGTTCGACGTGGACGAACCCCGTCGTGGCGATCCTGCGATCGGCCGGCACCAGGATATGTACGTCCTGTGGCGGCGGTGGCCTCTCCAGGCCATGACGACGGAGGGCCCATAGGCCGGTCAGGATCGCGCTCTCGCGGCCGTGGAGGAGCGCCGCCTGGAGTAGCTGCCCGTCGGTGGGCTCTCCATTGTGGAGCAGAACAACTCCCGGTAGGAGGCGTTGCCAAGGTCCGCCGGAAGCGCACCGGCGTGAAATGGTCCTGCCCGGCACGCCGGCGGCTATGAGCGCAGCCGCACGAACCACCATCGGGCCTTGAGTGAGCATCGGGTCGGTCGACCAGGTTCCTCGTTGCATTCGATCACCATGCACCGGGCTACCGACAGTTCTGCTCTTCAGAGTGCGTGAAAGGTCCGGTCCCGACTATTTCTTTGCGAGCGTGGAGGATTTGGGACGTTCAACGTCCCAAATCCTCCACGCTCGCGCCCCGCGGACCGCTCAGCACCCACCGTCCCCAAAAGAACTGCAAGCATCCTGCGAGTAAGGAGCCCCCTGCCACCCCGAAACCCCCACAGTCCGCGAAGTGTCATGAACCACGAACCGCCACCCACCCGAATAAGCGTTGTCATACCACCGGTTCTCCTGCCGGAACGTCACCGCGTCCGAAACGGAAGAACCCCGATAAGGCGACCACTCCGGATAAGTCCCGAAGTTCGCCAAAAGCGCCATCCGCCCGCAATACCCCGAGCACGAAGGCCCGTGGGAGAACTTGTTGCCGTGGATCGAAACCCGCTGCGTCTTCCACCGGCAGTCGTCATACAGCGGACGCGATGAAATGCCCGGCGCGGAACACGAAGAGACCGAAGGGACGAGAAGCGTGCAAGAGCCGGAGGACGTGTTCGCCGGGCTGTTGCAGAAGCGGTCCGCGTTCTCCCACAGGGTGATTCCGGACCAGTTGTCCTCGAAGACGTTGTCGACGATCTCCACCAGCGAAGTCCGGGCCCGCACCCGCGGCTCACCGCCGGACTCCGAGATGTACACGGTCCCGACCGGGAAGTCGTCGCCGCGTGCAGCGAAAGCCCGGCCCTGCACGAGCGTGTTCCGGCGGAAGGTGTTCCCGCGGACCACGACGTTGTAGGAGATCTCGTAGAACAACGCCTCCGCCTCGTTGTCCTCGATCAGGTTGTCCTCGATGAGGAAGTCGTTGTTGTTCGTGTCCGCCCACAGTCCGGCGCCGTGGTTGTGGTGCACCCAGTTGCCGCGGATGTCTGCGCCGTCCACCGCCCAGAATTTCGCGCCGCCGGTGCAGCCGCAGCCGGGTTCCTTCGTCTCCCAGTCGTCGGTGTTGTTGCCGGTGATCTCGTTGCCCTCGACGAGCAGCCCGGTGATCCCGTCGCCCGCCCGGTACGCGTTGATGCCGTACTGCCCGTTGTTCCGCAGGCAGTTCCGGAGGATCTCCTGACGCGGCCCCGCCATCATCGCGGCGCCGCGGTTGTCCTCGATCGTGTTGCCCTCGATGGTCCAGTGTTCACCAGAGTCGTGGTTCACCACGCCCTGATCGCGCGGGGCCGCGAAACCGCGGATCGTGAGGCCGCGGATGACGACGTCGCGAGCCTGCTGGGTGAACGCGTAGCGGTTGACGCCGCCGCCGTCCAGCACGGCACCGGGGGCGCCGAGGTAGGCGTTGCCGTCCTTGGGGATGATCTGCCCGAACTCGTCCGGGCCCAGCGTGTGCTTGCCGTCGGTCAGCCAGAACGTCGTGCCGGCCGGGAGTTCGCGGGTCTTCGCGGAAAGGTCCGTTCCCGGGGAGACGACCACGGCGCCGTCCGGTTTCCCCGGGCTCACCGGTCCCGCGGCGCAGGCCGCGACAGGAGCCGCCGAAGCCGGGACGACTCCTGTCGCGATCAGCATCAGAACAATCAGGAACGCGGGCACAAAGGCAACGGTAAGCCAGAATGGACCGTCCCAGACGGACACTTACAGGTGAAGTTTCAGCAGGTCACCGTCTCTCCGAAGCCGCTGCAGGTGTCCTGCAGATAGGGCGCCGCCTGCCACTGCGCCGCGGTCAGCCGCCGTGAGGTGTCGTGGGCGACGAACGTCCACGGCCCGTAGTACTGGTTGTCGTACCACCGGTTCTCCTGCCGGAAGGTGATCGCCTCCGAGATCACGGCACCCCGGTACGGCGACCAGGCCGGGAAGGTCCCGTAGTTCGAGAGCACCGCCATCCGCCCGCACATCCCGAGGCAGCCTTCCATCGACGAGTCGAATTCGAAGGTGTTCTCGTGCACCGAAACGCGCTGGGTCTTCCAGCGGCAGTCGCCGTACAGCGGCTCGGTCGCGATACCCGGGTCGGAGCAGGAGGACGTCGGTGAGACCAGCGCCGTGCACGAGAGCGTGGACGTGTTGGCCGGGCTGTTGCAGAACCGGTCGGCGTTCTCCCACAGCGTGATCCCCGACCAGTTGTCGGAGAACATGTTGCCCCGGATGTCGATGCGGCTGGTCCGGGCGGGCAGTCTTGGCTCGCCGCCCGATTCGCTGAGGTACACCGCCGCCACCGGGAAGTTGTCGCCCTTGGCGGCCCGGTTCCGGCCTTGCACCAGCGCGTTCCGGTTGAAGGTGTTCCCGATCAGCTCCAGGTTGTAGGAGATCTCGTAGAACAGGCCCTCGGACGCGTTGTCCTCGATCAGGTTGTCCTGGATGAGGAAGTCGTTGTTGTTCGTGTCGGCCCAGAGCCCGACACCGTGGTTGTGGTGGACCCAGTTCCCGGTGATGTCGGCGCCGTTCACGGCCCAGAACTTCGCGCCGCCGCTGCAGCCGCAGCCCGGGATCTTCGTCTCCCAGTCGCCGGTGTTGTTCCCGCTGATCTCGTTGCCCTCGATCACCAGATCGGCCAGCCCGCCACCGAAGCGGTAGGCGTTGATGCCGTACTGCCCGTTGTTCCGCAGGCAGTTCCCGATCACCCGCTGGCCGGATCCGGTCATCATTCCGGCGCCGTCGTTGTCCTCGATGACGTTGCCTTCGATGGTCCAGCGCTCGCCGGAGTCGTGGTTGACCACGCCCTGGTCGCGTTCGGCGACGAAACCGCGGATGGTCAGCCCGCGGATCACCACGTCCTTGGCCGAGGTGGTGAAGGCCGCGCGGTTGATCCCGCGTCCGTTGAGCACGGCGCCCGGAGCGCCCAGATAGACGTTGCCGTCCTTGGGCATCACCTGGCCGAACTGGTCCGGGCTCAAGTGGTGCTCGCCCGGTGACAGCCAGAACGTGGTGCCCGGCGGGCTGAACCGGGTCTTGTCGGTCAGATCGGTGCCTGGATCGACGACCTGGGCGCCTTCCGGGGCGGAAGGGACGCCGACGGTCGTGCCGCACACCCCTCGAGTCGGCTCTTCGGACGCCACCGCTGTGTTCTCAACGGCGACCTGGAGCAGCAGTACGGACAACGCGGCGTAGAGCACGCGCGTGCCGGTCGAGCGCTGTGCGATCCCTGAACTCATACCCTTCTCCGAAATACCGGCTTCACCGGACGGCCACCCAGCCACGGCGCCGGATCATCCGCGTCGAGCGCTTTGCGGTACACGAGGCAGGCCTGCGAGACCACTTCGACCGTCCGGTCGATGTCTTCTTCGGACAACGCGCTGCTGACCACGAAAGACGGCCCGAGGACCCCGCCCGTGACCAGTTGCCGCAGGAACAACGTTCGGTAGTCCTGCGACGGTTTCTTGTCGGCGTCGAGCGTGGCGAAGACGAGGTTGCTCGCCCGGCCGCGCACGACGACGTGTTCCCCGACCCCGGCCGAGTCCGCGACTTCGCGGACCCCGGCGGCGAGCCGGTCGCCGAGCGCGTGCAGCCGCGCGGCGATGCCTTCTTCGGTGTAGGTCTCCATGACCGCGATCGCGGCGGCCAGCGAATGCGTCTCGGCGCCGTGCGTGGTCGACAGCAGGAAGACGCGATCCTCGCCGGTACGCAGCCCGCCGAGCTCCATCAGTTCGCGTTTGCCGGCCAGCGCCGAGACGGCGAACCCGTTGCCGAGAGCCTTGCCGAACGTCGAGAGGTCCGGCGTCACCCCGTAGAGCCCCTGCGCGCCGGCCTCGGACCAGCGGAAACCGGTGATCATCTCGTCGAAGATCAGCACGCAGCCGTACCGGTCGGCGAGTTCCCGCAGGCCGACGAGGTAGCCGGTGGGCGGTTCGAGCTGGGTGGACGCCTCCAGGATCAGGCAGGCGATCCGGCCCGCGTTCTCCCGCAGCAGCCGTTCCGTCGACAAGAGGTCGCCGTAGGGGAACGACACGGTGAGATCGGTGATCCCGTCCGGGATACCCGAAGACATCGCGGTGGTGCCGATGAACCAGTCGTCGATGGAGAAGAACGCGTGGTCGCGGCAGATCGCCACCAGCGGCCTGCCGGTGGCCGCCCTGGCGAGCTTGACCGCGGCCGTGGTGGCGTCCGAGCCGTTCTTGGCGAATTTGACCATCTCGGCGGTCGGCACGGTTTCGAGGAACTTCGTCGCCGCCCGTTCCTCCACAATGGACGGACGGGCGAAGTTGGCTCCCCGGTCGATCTCGCGGTGGGCGGCTTCGCTCACCCGGGGGTGCACGTGCCCGAGGCTGACCGCGCGCAGCCCCGAGCCGTACTCGATGTATTCGTTCCCGTCGACGTCCCAGACGTGCGCGCCGAGCCCGTGCGAGATGACCGGCGCCAGATTCTCCGGATACTGGTCGTCACCCTTGGCGTAGGTGTGCGCCCCGCCGGGGATCATCGCGTGGAGGCGCTCGTTGGCCCGCATGGATTTGGGCAGCTGACGGGTCATGCTCTCACCTCGTGTTCTGTAGTACCGCGGAAAGCGGGAGCGCGCGCCGGTCCCGCTCCGACATGAGCGCCACCGGAAGCGGCCACGGGATCGCCAGTTCCGGGTCGTCGTGCGCGATCGCGACGTCCTCGGCCGGGTCGTGCGCGCGGTCGATCCGGTAGGAGACGTCGGCGTACTCGGTGAGCGCCTGGAACCCGTGCGCGCACCAGGCCGGGATGTACAGCGAAACCTGCGTCTCCCCGGAGAGTTCGAACGTCTCCTTGCCGAGGTACGTCGGCGAATCCGGCCTCAGGTCGACGACGACGTCGAAGACGGCGCCCCACGAGCAACGGACCAGCTTCGCCTCACCGAGCCCCGAACGGAGGTGCATCCCGCGCAGCACTCCCTTGCGGGAGCGGGAAACACTGTCCTGGAGGAACCCGTTCGGGTCGATCCCGGCCGACCGGACGACGTCGGCGTCGAAGGTGCGGCTGAAGAAGCCGCGTTCGTCGGCGTGCGGGGTCGGTTCGAACAGGTACGCGCCCGCGATCGTGGGCACCGGGACAACCTTCATCGGACTCCCATCGGCAGGAAGGCGGCCGACAGCGCGGCGAACTGTTCGTCCAGCAGCCGCGCCTGCTCCGCGCTTCGTTTCGCGACGATCTCGGTCAGTTCGCCCGCCCTGGACTCGAGCTCGGCGAACTGGCGCACCAGCGCGTCGAAGTCGATCTCCTTGGCGGACTGGCAGAACTCACCGAGTCCCAGCGTGGTCATGAGGACCTCGTTCTTGCGGGCGTACCCGATGGACAACGTCGGTTTCGCCAGCTTCAGTGCGCACAGGACGTTGTGGTATCGGGTGGCGACGACGGTCTCGACCGCCGACATCGCCCGCATCACTCCGTCCAAAGTGGACGTTTCGGCGGCGGCGATCAGCGGGGATTCCAGTTCCCGCATGATCTCCTCGACGACCTGGGTGTCGGCCCGGTCGCCGATGAACAACCGCACCGGGCGGCCGTCGGCGACCAGTCCGGCGACGAACCGGGTCATCTTGTCCACATAGGACTCATAGATCTCGGTGGCGCGGTGCCGGTCGTCGTTCCCGCCGTGGTACGCCATCACCCCGACCCCGACGGACCGGGGCAGCACCGGTTCCGAAGGCGCGGGCAACGCGAAGGCGAGGTCGGGGTAGACGCGGTCGTTCACGACGTCGACGCCCATCGTGCGCATCGCGTCGCGTGACGGTTCGTCCCGATAGGACCGGAACGCCGCGAGCCGCGCGGCCCAGCCGATCACGGACCGGGTGGCCCGGTGCGTGCTCACGCTGGCACCGACGCTCACCAGCGCCACCTTGGTCCCGACCAGGCGGCCGGACACCGAAAGCAGCAGCAGGGCGTACGGGAATCCCCAGGGACGCAAGGGAAGGGTGGATTCGAGGACACCCATCCCCGGCACGATCACCGCGTCCTGCCGTCGTACCCAGGCCGCCGTGCGGAAGACGTCGACGAGTTTCCCTAAGCCCTTCATGACGATGGACAAGGGGCCCGATGCCGTTCGGTACTCGCCCTCGTACCAGTTCAACGCGGTCGTTTCGAGTCCGTAGCGCGACGCGACGACGTCCGGACCGCCGCACATCACGCTGAGCGCGGCGCCCGGATGCTCCGTGCGCAAATACCCGAGAACCGCCTCGAAGGAACCGTCGTTGCCGAGGTTCCCTGATCCGAGGAGCCCGAACAGCCCGATTCTCACGGGCGGGGTCAAGGGACTCGTCCCTCCTGGCCGGCGACGACCGAGGCCACGGACACTTCACGGGGGCCCACTTCGGCCTCGGCCTGGACGGGCATCCGCCCCATGGCCGGGTTCCCCGCCCGGTTCAGCATCCATTGCCGCAGGTAACGGAAGCATTCCCGCTTCTGGGCGCCGGAGATCGGCGCGTTGCGGATCGCCTTGACGTAGCCGAGGACGTATTCGCCGAGCAGCCGGACCATCGGGTGCCGCAGCTTGTCGGCCCGTTTCGGGTCGAGGTTGGTGGCGCGCCTGCGCACGGTCGGGTGCTCGTGTTCGGAGCGGCCGGGGTGGTCGCGCCGGAAGTACAGCCAGTCGGGCACCTGGTGGAACGGGCCGTGCAGGGCCAGTTCCGAGATGATCGTGCGGTCGGCGTGGTGGTAGCTGTCCAGCGGCGCGACACGGCGCAGCACCTCGGTGCGGATGACCGCGCCGTCGTCGTCCCCGCCGGGCGCGAACAGGGTGCTGCGGAAGCGTTCCGCGGCGTGCGGCGAGACCGTGTTGAGCGGGTATTCCAGTGCCTGCGTGACGACGGCCTTCTCGTCGATCATCGCCGTCCACGAGTGCGAAAGGACGAACTCGGGATGCTCGTCCAGCGCCTCGATACAGCGTTCCAGCAGGTCGCGCGCGTACAGGTCGTCGTCGGACGCCCATTTGAACAGCTCGCCGCGGGCGACGTCGACGCAGTAGTTGTGGTTGGGCGCGCAGCCGATGTTCACCGGCTGGCGGACGTACCGGACACGGGAGTCCAGCTTCGCGTACTCGCGGCTGATCTCTTCGGTGCGGTCAAGGGACGCGTTGTCCGAGATGATCAGCTCGAAGTTCTCGTAGCTTTGGCCGAGGAGTGCGTCCAGCGATTCGGCGAGGTAATCCTCGCCGTTGTAGACCGGGAGCCCGATGCTCAGCCGAGGAGCGGTGCTCATGACGTCCTCATTTCTTCCTTCTCCGAAGTCAGATGCTCTTTGAGAGCGGAGTGGAGTTGCAGCCACCACACCGCGGACCCGCTGGTGATCGCCAAGGCGACCCCCCAAGCGGACCCGGACGCCCCGGCCAAGAAGGCGCCTATGAGCCCGAAACCGACGTAGCCGGCCGAGTTGATCAGCTGGGCGCGAAGGCTCCTTTTCGCAGCGCCGAGCGCACGCAATCCGGCGGCCGCCCCGGTGTTGAATCCCGCCGCGGCGATACCGATGGTCACCGGGAGGATCAGTTCGGAGGCGGGATCCCACACGTCGCCGAGGACGAACCGGCCGGCGTCGTGGGGTACCAGAAGCAAGGCGAGACCCCAGAGCAGGGCCGCGGCCGCCTGGCCGGCGCCGAGTACGGCGCAGAAGTGGCGGAGGCGATGCGGGGCCCGCTGGAGCACCCGCGCGCCTTCCGCCACCGTGACCAGGGAAAGTCCCATCAGAAGGGCGAAGAACGGTCCGAGCAGCAGTTCGGCGCCGCGGACCGCGCCGACGCTCGCGAGCCCGGCGATCGCGCCGAGCCCGTACATCCGGAGCTGGGTCGAGCCGCTGTTGCTGACGTTCTCGATCAGGTAGCGGGTGCCGAGGTCACGGTGGTGCTTGAGCCAGTCGAGCGTGCCGCGCGGAGCGGGCCGGACCCCGGCCTGCAGGCAGCCGTACCCGGCGGCGACCGCCCCGGAAATGCCCCACGCCAGGATGAACGCGACGACCGTGTCGAACCACCGGTGCGCGATGAACAGCGCCGGGATCAGCGCGATACCCCAGACGACGTCGTTGACGAACGCCTTCTTCCCGTGTCCCGCGGCGAAGAAGGTGAACCGCCAGGCGTCCTGCAGCAGCAACGTCGGGATCACGAAGCCGAGCGCGACGAACGCGCCGCCGATGGGGCCACCCACCACGAGACCGGCGACCACACTGACGGCTCCGGCGGCGACCCCCGCGGAGAGCGCCGTCCCGGTCGCCTTGGCGGTCGCGGTTCGCCAGGATTCCGTGGACACCCCGGAGAACCGCACCATGAGCGGATCCGTCGTCAGCCCGCGCGAAAGGTTGAGCACCACGCCGTAGCTGACCCAAGCGAGGCTGAACATGCCGAAGGCGAACGTGCCGAGCGAGCGCGCCACGAACAGCCCGACCACGAAGTTGGTGATACTGGAAACGGCCTGGTCGCCGAGGCCCCAGCTGAGCCGTCCGGCCATGGCCCGGACGGCTTGGGAACGCAGAAGTGATCGCATCTCTAGTCCTTGAGCAATCCGGCGTCGTGCAGCGCCTCGGCGGCGGCGGCGACGGAATCGAACGGCAGCCCGGACCGCTCGGCGACGTCGAGCAGGCTGTGCTCGCCATCCGAGAGGTTGAGCACCCAGAGCATCGCCATCTGGGCTTGTTTGGCGTCGCTTCGCCCGCCGAGCGAGTCGTACAGCCCGCGCTTGCCGAGTTGCGGCTCGCCGAAGGGACTGAGGTTGACGTAGCTGCGGTTGCGGTCGAGGACGGCGAAGGTGTCCTTCAAGGTCTGAAGGGTTTCCTCCATGGCCTCCGTCGAGACGAAATCGAGGTTGTCGGCCGAAGTGTGGTACTCGGGATAGCCCGCGTACGGCGTCCTCGTCAGCGAGCCGACGCCGAGGTTGAAGCCGGGGGAGCAGAACTGGCGCTCGTCGTAGCCGTACGGCGAGAAGTCCACGATCTTGTGCGCGCGATCGGCGAGGACGTACGCGAGCACGCGGTCGATTTCGGCGTCGCCCCGGCGGCTTCGCTTGTAGGTCAACGATCCCGGGTCGCCGGCGCACGCCAGCACGAGCCCGGCCTTGATCCGGCCGACGCGGTCGTTGTTGCGCGCGAGCCAGGTGATGGCGCCGATCGTGCCGGGCATGAACAGGAACCGGTACGTGTAGTGCGGCTTCTCCAGCGTCCGCGCGAACGCGGCGGCGATCGCGATCCCGGCGACGTTGTCGTTCGCCAGCGACGGATGGCAGGTGTGGCAGGAGATGATCACCTCGTCGGTGACCTCGCCCGGCACGACGTGTTCGGCGTAGGTGAGGCTCCCGTCGGCCAGCGTGGAGTCGATGCGGACCTCGTACTCGCCGTCCGGCATCGCGTCGAGCGTCTCCTGCGCCAGGCAGAAACCCCACGTCGGCGCGTAGTAACTGGTCCGGTACGGCACCCAGGACGGCTGGTCGGGCAGGGTGTGCAGGTGTTCGCGCAGCTCGCTGAGCGGCATCTTCCGCGACACGGGGACGCTGTAGCCGACGACGTGCAGGTTCGACTCCTGGAAGTCGACCACGCGGCGGCCGGAGGCGTCCTTGATGTACGCGTCGCGGATGTTCCATTCCTGCGGCACCGTCCAGTCCAGTACCTGGGTGCCGGTGGGGACCTCGTGGACCTCCAGCGGGACGTGCTCGCCGACGATCTCCAGCGTGCGGCGGACGCCGTCGCCGGTGATGCTGCGGCACAGCGGATACAGGCGCTCGACCAGCCTTCGCAGGTCGGCGCTCGTCTCCAGGTCCCCGTGCGACATCAGCGACGCCGCAAGGTGTCGTCGAGTTCGCCGGCGGCGGTGCGGTCCTGCAGCCGCGCGAGCCGGGTGAACAGGCGCTGGAAGCCGTGTTCGGTGAGGCCGTGGGTCTTGTAGGCCTCGATCAGTTCGAGCGCGCCGTCCTTGACCGACCAGTCGCAGTCGAAGCCGGGGATCGCCGCGCGGAACCGGGAGAAGTCGACCCGGTACGAACGCGGGTCCGCGCCAGCCTCGCCGGTGATCCGCAGCGTCGAGCCGGGAACGGCCTCGACGACCTCTTCGGCGATCTCGGCGACGGTCACGTTGTTGCGTTCGGTGCCGATGTTGAACGCCTTGCCGTGCACGGCTTCCTTCGGCGCGACCAGGGCCGCGGCGAAGGCACGCGCGATGTCCTTGGCGTGCACCAGCGGCCGCCACGGCGTGCCGTCGGAGAGCACCAGCACCTCGCCGGAGAGATGCGCGTGCGCGGTCAGGTTGTTGAGCACGATGTCGCCGCGCAGCCGGGGCGAGAACCCGAACGCGGTGGCGTTGCGCATGTACACCGGGCTGAAGTCGTCGTCGGCGAGCTCCTGGACGTCGTCCTCCACCCGCACCTTCGACTCGGCGTACGGCGTCACCGGGCGCAGCGGCGCGTCCTCGTCGACCAGGCCGTCGCCGCCCGAAGCGCCGTACACGGAGCACGTCGAGGCGTACAGGTACCGCTTGACCCCGGCGTCCTTCGCCAGCTTCGCGAGCTTGACCGAAGCGTGGTGGTTGATGTCGTAGGTCAGCTCCGGCGCCAGCGAGCCGAGCGGGTCGTTGGACAGCGCGCCCAGGTGGATCACCGCGTCCACACCGGCCACGTGCTCGGCCGTGACGTCACGAAGGTCGACCTCGAAGCCTTCGGGATCTTCGGGCTTCGGGCCCAGGACGCAGGTGTCGTAGAGACCGGAGTCGAGGCCGATCACCTCGTGGCCTTCGGCGGCCAGCACCGGGGCCATCACCGTGCCCAGGTAACCCTTGTGCCCGGTCAGCAGCACACGCATGGCTTTCAGCCTTTCGGAGTGAGGTCGAGCGTCAGTTTCTTGAGGTCGAAGGCCTCGGCATAGCGCTGCCCGCATTCGATGCCGCGAATGCGGGCGAGGCCGAGGAAGGCTTCCCGGTCGTACCAGGGCCGGTGCCGCTGGGAGGCGTAATGCTCCTGGAGCAGACGGACCTTCTCTTCGGCGCGCTCGGCGGGAAGCGGGACGTACGCGGTGGGTTTGCCGAGGTCGCCGTCCCATTTCACGATCTCGTACTCCAGCTGGAGATGGGTGCGGAACACCGTCGGCACCAGCTTCGCCAGGCCGCGGTGGTCCTGGTGCGCGTCCGCCGTGCGCGGGGAGAGGACGAGGTC
This sequence comes from Amycolatopsis japonica, assembly GCF_000732925.1. NCBI lineage: Bacteria > Bacillati > Actinomycetota > Actinomycetes > Pseudonocardiales > Pseudonocardiaceae > Amycolatopsis > Amycolatopsis japonica. The sequence continues at coordinate 7,847,605 of NZ_CP008953.1, read as the reverse complement.
CGGATCGGTGCGGCGACGCATCTCCTCCAGCCCGTTCTTGGCCTCCTCCCAATGCGCGGGAAGCCGGCCGTCGGGCAGTTTGAGCACGGTGACCTCGACGTCGGCGCCCGGACAGAAGGCCGCGAGCGCCGCGCGTTCCTCGGTCTCCCGTTCGGTGCCGCCGCCGGAAAGGACGAGGGCGTCCACCCGGACACCCGGATTGGCGGCGCAGATCGTCAGCAGCGTGCCGCCCGCCCCGATGGCGATGTCGTCACAGTGCGCGCCGAGCGCGACGATCCGCTGGACGCCGCCGGTGCCGAGCTCGATCACGCCGTGCTCGCCGCTTCGCGTTCCCAGCGTGCCCACGGACGGTCTCCGTGCGCGTACGCGTCGTCGAGCTGGACGCGCTCCTTGACGGTGTCGGTCGGCTTCCAGAACCCGCGATACGGGTACGCGAGCAGCTTGCCCTGTTTGGCGAGCTCGCCGCAGCCGTCGGCCACCAGGTCGCCGCCCTCGGGGATGTGGTCGAAGACCTCCTGGCGCAGCACGAAGTACCCGCCGTTCTCCCACAGCGGCATCTCGCTGACCGGGGTCAGCGCGCCGATGCGGCCGTCCTCACCCATTTCGACGCAGTGGAACGACGACTGCGGCGGCACGACCATCATCGACGCGCCGGCGTCGGATTCCGTGAACCGCTCGATCATCTCCGGCAACGGGGCGTCGGTGAGGACGTCGGCGTAGTTGGCGAGGAACATCTCGTCGCCCTCGAGATACGGGCGCACCCGGCGCAGCCGTTCGCCGATGGCCGATTCGAGACCGGTCTGCACGAAGGTGATCGACCAGTCCGCGATGTCGGTCGACAGCAGTTCGGCCTTGCCGCGGCGCAGGACGAAATCGTTGGAGGTGGTCTCCTGGTAGTTGAGGAAGAACTCCTTGATGTGGTGCGCGCCGTAGCCGAGACAGAGGATGAACTCGGTGTGCCCGAAATGCGCGTAGTACCGCATCACGTGCCAGATCAGGGGTCTGGGGCCGACCATGGCCATCGGCTTGGGCACGTCGGACGCGTCACCGTTGCGCATCCGCATGCCGTAGCCGCCGCAGAAGAGGACTACCTTCACGACTTCACCTCGACGATTTCCAGGTGCGGGATGGGGAAGACCAGTTTCCCGCCCCATTCGTCCACAAAGGACAATTGGGCGGTCAGTTCCTTCCGGAGGTTCCACGGAAGGACGAGCACGTAATCGGGCCGGTCCGCTTCGATGCGTTCCGGCGGCAGGATCGGGATCCGGGTGCCGGGGGTGAACCGGCCGTGCTTGTACGGGTTGCGGTCGACGGTGTACCGCAGGACGTCCGGGCGGATGCCGCAGTGGTTCAGCAGCGTGTTGCCCTTGCCCGGGGCGCCGTAACCGACGACGGTCTTGCCTTCGAGCGCGGCGTCGGTGAGGAACTTGTTCAGCTCGAGCCGGACCTTGGTGACCCGCTCGGAGAATTCGGTGTAGCCGGACATTTCGTGCAGTCCGGCCGCTTTTTCGGCGTCGAGGACCTGCATCATCCGCTCGCTCGGCTCACCGGCGACGGCGTCCGGGCGCGCCCACAACCGGATCGAACCGCCGTGGGTGGGCAGGAGTTCGACGTCCACAACGGACAATCCGCCGCGCGCGAGGGCCCGGCGCGCGGATTCCACCGTGTAGTACTGGAAGTGCTCGTGGTAGATCGTGTCGTACTGGTTCTCCTGGATCAGCGTCAGCAGGTGCTGGACCTCGATGCTGACCCAGCCGTCATCGGCGACCAGGGCGCGGAGCCCGTGCGTGAAACCGATGATGTCCGGAATGTGCGCGTAAACGTTGTTCGCCACGACGAGGTCGGCGGGACCGTGCTCCTCGCGGACGTCACGTCCGGTTTCGGGACCGAGGAAGGCGGTCTTCGTCGGCACCCCGGCGTCACGCGCGGCTTGGCCCACGTTCACCGAAGGTTCCACGCCCAGACAACGGATCTGCTGCGCCACAACGTGTTTGAGGAGATAACCGTCGTTGCTGGCGACCTCGACGACGAACGAGGACTCGTCGAGCCCCAGCCGCTCGACGGCGCCGTCGACGAACGTTTTGGCGTGGTCGACCCAAGAGGCGGAATACGACGAGAAGTACGCGTATTCGGTGAAAGTCTCTTCCGGGGTGATCAGCGGCGGGATCTGGGCCAGCCAGCATTCCGTGCAGACCCGCAGGTGCAGGGGGTAGGTCGGCTCCGGTTCCTGCAGCTGTTCCGCGGTCAGGAATCGTTCGCACGGCGGCGTCGCCCCGAGGTCGACGACACTGGCGAGATGGGCCGAGCCGCAGAGTCGGCAGGTGGTCATCGAGAGGCTCCTTGGCTCGCGTCACGTATCCCAGACGTCGGCACCTCGGGTCGCCTCGTTACATGCCTTCCAGGGGTCTCACGCTTCCGTCTCACAACCGAAACCTGTCGTCTCGGCCATCGGCGCAGACGTCTCCGCCATCCGGGCGCGGGCAACCCCGCCCGATCGCGTTCCGCCGGCTAAACGCGACCCGCCAGACCCCGGCCCGGATCGCGTTTAGCCCGCTAAACGCGACTCGTCAGGCCTCCGCAGACGTCGCGAAAGCCACTTTCGCGACGTCTGATGTCTCGAAAGTGGCTTTCGCGACATCCCATCGCCACGTGCCCCCGGCCCGGATCGCGTTTAGCCCGCTAAACGCGATCCGGGCCGTCACACCGTCAAGAAACCACCAACGCGTAGTCCGCATCGGTCGCCGACGTCTCCGGATGACCGTCGGCGTTCACCTGGGTCGCCACGACCTCCACCGTCCACGTACCGGCGGCCGGCTTCTCGAGGATGACGTTCTCCACCGTGTCGACGGTGTTCGGCGACCCGCCCGCGGTCGAGAAGTTGCCCGCCTTCAGCCCGTTGTTGCCGTAGTAGACGGTCCCGTTCGGCGCGGTGACCTTCAGTGTCAGGTCGTTGACCCTGGTGACCGACGCGCTCGGCGAGCCCGCCGGGTCGGTGTAGGCCAGCGTGGCCTTGAACTGCTTGGTCCCGTTCACCGCGACCGTGTACTTCTTCGACTGCCCGGTGCCCAGCAGGTCGGTCTCGTTCACCAGCACCGGCAGCTTCCACCCGTTCGCCTTGGCCTGTTCGTGCAGGTACCGCACGTTCGCGGTGCCCCAGCCCTGATGCGTCCGGGTCATGTCGTGCGAGGTGCCGCTGAACGTGAACTGGTCGGCCCCGTTGATCAGCAGCGCCTTCGCGGTCGCGGCGTGCGGGCGGCTCGCGAAGACGTCGCGGCCCTTCCCAGGGCCGCCGTCGAACACGCCGTCGGCCCACATCTGGAACAGCAGCCCGGCGTTTCCGCAGGTGATCGGCGTCGCCCCGCTCGTGCCGCCGAACGACGTCGTGTACGAGGTGTCACTGCCGGACGACGTGGTGTCGATCCGGTCGTAGTAGTTCGACAGCTCGGGTTTGATCCGGCCGTCGGCGGCCGGGCCGATGCTGGCGCCGCCGTTCCACTTGTCGTCGGTGCGGCCGAGCGTGTTGTAGTGGTACTGCCCGCCGACCGAGAGCACGTTCTTCGACCAGGCCTGCGGCCGCGACTGCTGGGTGCCCGCGTTGCTCTGCGACTGGCAGATCAGCAGGTCGTGATCGAAGACGATCTTGTCGAGCTCGGCGGAGACCGAGTTGTAGGCCGTGGTCAGCCCGCCGCCCCAGCTGTTGCTCTGGAACACCGCGCGGTACTTGCCGGCCGGGTCGACCAGTTCCTTGGTGTGGGCGTAGCGGTCCGGCTTGTTGTAGGTCGCGAAGATCCCCTGCGCCTCGGGCAGCAGCCCCCGCTGCGGCGCGCTCACCCCCGACGCGAAGATCTGGCCGTACGTGGAAGTCCCGTGGCTGGTGCTGGTGGAGTTCGACCCGTGCATCACCGTCGGCCGAGCCTTGAACTCCTGGTGCGTGACACGCAGTCCGCCGTCCATCACCTCGCCGCGCACGCCCTGGCCGCGGTAGCCGCCGACACTCTCGATGTAGTTCGCGCCGCCGCTCTCCCTGGCGTTGGCCATGTCGGTCTCGGGCGCGGTGATCGCGCCGACCGCGAGCACCTCGGCCCCCTGCGCCACGGTGGCGGCCTGACCGGGGCCGAGCTTCGCCACGATGTGCTGCCCGCTCTGCGAGATCGCCTCGATGCCGCCGCCGAGCCGCAGGATCCGCTCGGCCACCGCGCGCTGATCCCGCGCGTCCGATTCGACCAGCGTCACCAGGTAGCCGCCCGTCGCGGCCGATGAGATCTCCACCTTGTCGTCCGCCCGGTATTCGCCGAGCCAGCGGACGAAATTCAATTTCGCGACCGATTCGCGGTTCTCCGGCTTCAGCCGGACCACGTAGGCGAAATCGGGAATGTAGGTCCCGATCCGCACGCCGAGTGAACGCAATCGCCCACGCTGTTCGTCGGTCAGCGCGCTCCGGACCTGGAGCAGGTAGGCGCCCTTCCAGTCCTGGCTCGCGGCCGTGCGCTGGCTGAGCGGATCGAAGGTCCTGCTGGCCAGGCGGATGAACTGGGGGTCTTCGGCGGCCGGGGCGGCGACGGCCACCCCGCTCGTCAGGAGCATCGCGCCGACCAAGGGCGCGAGAAAGCGGACAGACTTCGACCGTGGCATGAAATACCTCCGGGGAGCTCTGCAGGGGAGAGGTCTTCCGAAGGTACCGGCCGAAAAGCGGGATGATCAGCCGCTGAACGGCCCAGCCGTTTTCCGGTGCTGCGGGAAATGGAGCATAAACGGTTAAAAACTGATTCAGGAGAGCTCGTCGATCGCCCCGCTGAACCGCGTCAACCGCTCGCGTTCCTCGTCGCCGAGTCTTCGCGTGCTGCCTTCGGGCAGGACGCACGCGACCCAGATGGTGCGGCAGCGCGCGTAAACGGCCCGCTCGTCACGCAGCCTGCTGTTCACCACGACGTCGCAGGTCCCGATCCGGCCGACCACGGTCTCCACCTCGACCGGGCTGTCGCGGAAGGTCAGCCTGCGCAGGTAGCTGACGTTGTGCTTCGCGATGAGATACGCCGGTCCCTTGGCCTGGAAGAGGTGCTCACGCCGCGGGTCGAGCATCGCGACCTGGGCTTCCTGGAAATAGTCGAGCAACCGCACATTCCCGACGTGGCCGAGATGGTCCAGGTCGGCGACACGCAGGCGATGGCGGTGGAGGTGGATCTCGGGAGCGGGACGCGCACTGGTCGTCCCCAGCGGATGTGCGTGCACGAAGTGGATCTTGAATGATCGCGTGGTGTTCCGGCCGCGCGGCGCAACGGACACCGGCCCGGTTCACTCCATCAGGGCTTCGGAGAGCTCGCGGATCGCCGCGGTCTCGGCGGTGTGGATGTCCCGGAGCAGGGTGCCCATCGTGCTGAAAAGTTCACGGGCTTCGACGTCGGTGAACGGCGTTTCGTCGTTGTAGTGCGCGCGCAGTTTCCACATCTCCTCACCGGCGGCCGCGGCGGCTTCCTGCCCCGCGTCGCCCTCGCGGACACCCGCGGAAACCGCGCTGACGAGCCCGCGCATCCAGGCGAATTCGGCGTTCGCCACCGGAACGGCCGCCTCGGCCAGCTCCGCCCAGCGCTCGGCGATCCCGCGCCAGGTCGACGCCTGTTCGGCCAGCGCCGGGAGTTCGAGCAGGGCGGCGGCCTCGGTGAGCGCGTCGGCGAACAGCCCGCGCAGATGCCCGCCCTCCATCCCCGCCGGAGTGACGCTCTCCCACACAGTGAAAAGCGCCCCGACGAGCCCGCGCCGCTCACCGAACGCGCGCGGCCAGCCCTTGGGGTCACGTTCGTCGGTCATCGCCTTCGCCCAGCGCCCCCAGGCGGGCAGTGAGAACGACTTCGACGGCTCCGAGAGGTTCCGGGCGCAGTCCGTCAGCCCGCCGCGCACGGCCGCCCGCCAGTCGGGGACCTCGCCGGGCTCGATCGTGGCGAGCAGGTTCTTGTACGAGCCGACCCGGCCCCGCGCGGCGTCGAACGTCTTCCGGTCGACCGTCAGCGGGGCGAGGTTCCGGTCGTCGACCAGCACCCGGCCGTCCTCTTCGCCGTACGCGACGACGAAGTGGCCGCCACCGCCGGACATCTCCGGCGGCAGCCGCCAGTAGCCGAGTGATTCGCGGTCGGGGAGGACGATCGACGGCCGTCCCGCTTCGAGATTCGCGGAAAGCCGTTTCGCGGCGGCACGTTTGCCGCCGGTGGTGTGGATGTCGACGGCGAGCCCAAGACGGTCCACTGTGGACTTGAGCCATTCCTGCGGATACTGCCAGCGCGCGCGGAAGCCGAACACGATCGTCGACGTCGTCTCGTGCGCGAAGTCCCACAGGATGTAGCCGGCGCCGATCCCACCGGACGCGGCGAAGACCAGCGCTTCGCCGGGCGCCTGACCGTCCGGCCCTTCGACACCGTGATGGGTCAATACGGCGGTGACCGCCGAGACGTCGGGTTGCAGCCCGCCACGCAATGCGTACTCGCTCACCCCGCCATCATGCCCGTTCCGGCGTCAGAAGTCCCTGATGAGGGAAACCCTGCCGCGTAAGGGATCCGCCACGTACACCGTCCTGGTGCGCTGGTCGATCGCGACCGCGCCGGGGTTCACGCCGAGTGACAGGTCGCCGGTGAGCAGGCTCGTCCTGCCGTCGATCCTGGCGATGCCGTTGGGGCCGCCGTTGGTGTAAACGGTGTTCGAACCTTCGTGGACCGCGAGCGCCGAAGACTCCGAGCGCAGCAGCACGGTCGCCTTTTCCTTGCGTGTGCCCGTGTCCACGATGGACAGATGATGGATGGCCGAATTCGCGACGAACACCGTGCCGGTGGCGCCGTGCACGGCCACGCCGGTCGGCGACTTGCCGACCGGGATCCCGCCGGTGAACTCGCCCGCGCCGATGTCGAAGACCTCCAGCGAATCGGTGGTCGTGCTGGTGCAGTAAGCGAGCTTGCGCCCGCTGTCGACCGCTGTGGAGGACAGCCCCCGTGTCGGGCCCGGGACCAGGTCCAGCAGGCGGCAGCTCACGCCGTCGATGACGGCGAGCGTCCCGGTGAGATCGCTGACCGCGTAGATGCGGTTCGCCTGCTCGTCGACGTCGACACTGGACGCGCCGGGCCCGGCCGGCACCACGCTGACGACGTCGTTGGTCCGTCCGTCCAAGACCAGGACCGTCCCGGCGGGCGGGTTCGCCACGAAGACCCGGTTGGTCACCGCGTCCACGGCCAGCCCGGCGGGTTCGCCGCCGACCGGGATCACGTCACCGACCGTGCCGGACCGCGAGTCGAGGACGACGATCGTGCCGGTGGACGGGTCCGAAACGTACGCGAAGCCGGTGACGGAATTCACCGCGACCGCCTCCGGGGTGCCCTCGACCTCGACGAGAAGGACTTTCTCGGCTCTGGCCGCCGGTGCGAAGGCGACCGCGGAGGCACCGGCCGCGGCCAGCGTGAGCAGGGCTCGGCGGCTCAGTTCGGGTCCTCGCACAGGCGCCTCCCGATGATCGTTCCCGGCTTCGACGATAACCCGCGATCCGAGCACGCGAAGGAACTTCGCGTCCCCCGATCGCGTTGTTTCCGATGAGTAACCCCCACCCTGAGAAAGAAAGGAGCAGGACGCCGTGCACAAGCACCAGAACGGGCTGAAGACCGTCGTCCTGCTCGGCCTGCTGTCCGCGCTGATCGTCGGGATCAGCGGTTTCTTCGGGCGGGGCGCGCTGGTCATCGGCCTGGTGGTGGCGCTCGGCGTCAACGCGTACGCCTACTTCAACTCCGACAAGCTGGCGCTGCGGGCCATGCGCGCGCGGCCGGTGTCCGAGGCCGAGCAGCCGGCGATGTACCGGATCGTGCGCGAGCTGGCGACCACGGCGCGGCAACCGATGCCGCGGCTCTACATCAGCCCCACCGTCGCCCCGAACGCCTTCGCCACCGGCCGCAGCCCCCGGCACGCGGCGGTGTGCTGCACCACCGGCATCCTCGACCTGCTCGACGAACGCGAACTGCGGGCGGTGCTCGGGCACGAACTGTCCCATGTCTACAACCGCGACATCCTCATCTCGTGCGTCGCGGGCGCGCTGGCGAGCGTGATCAGCGTGATCGCCAACATCGCGATGTTCACCAGCGTCTTCGGCGGCGGTAACCGGGAGGACGGCGACAGTCCGCTGGTCGGGCTGCTGCTGGTGCTGATCGGGCCGATCGCGGCCGCCGTCGTGAAACTCGGGGTGAGCCGCTCGCGGGAGTTCCAGGCCGACGCGTCGGGCGCGGAACTCACCGGCGACCCGCTCGGGCTGGCGTCCGCCCTGCGGAAGCTCGACAGCGGGACGCGCGCGGCGCCGCTCGTGCCGGAGCCGAAGCTGGTCTCGCAGTCGCACCTGATGATCGCGAACCCGTTCCGTCCGGGCGAAGGCCTCTCGAAGCTCTTCTCGACCCATCCGCCCATGGCCGAACGCATCCGACGCCTGGAAGACATGGCCCGCCGCCCCTACTGACCCCGTCCCCCCAGATCGCGTTTAGCCCGCTAACTGCAGGTGGCCCCCAGATCGCGATTAGCCCGCGAAACGCAGGTCGGGCCGGGGATCTCACCTCGTGGGAGCGGGAATCGAGGGCCGGGCGCGTGAGTTCCCCGGGCATGGGTTCCGCACAGCAGTTGCACCTCGGGGTCGCGCTCGACGGGGCCGGGCAGCATCCGGCCGCCTGGCGGGTCTCCGACGTCCGCCCGTCCGCGTTGTTCACCGCCGCCCACTACCTCGCCCACGCGAAGCTCGCTGAAGCGGCTTCGCTCGACTTCGTCACCCTCGACGACACACTCGCGCTCCAACCCGGAGGCGAGGAGGTCGTTCGAGGCCGGCTGGACGCGCTTCTTACCTTCGCCGCGATAGCCCCCGTGACCAGCGGGATCGGCCTCGTTCCCACGGTCACCACCACGCACACCGAGCCGTTCCACATCTCGACGGCCGTCGCTTCGCTCGACTTCGCGAGCCGCGGCCGCGCAGGCGTCCTCGCGGTGCCTTCGCGCACCGAAGCCGAGGTCGCGCACTTCGGCAGGCGCACCTTGCCGTCCGAGGTGGACGCCGAAGCGGAGAACGCCGAGGTCGTCGACGTCATCGCCCGCCTCTGGGACAGCTGGGAGGACGGCGCGATCATCCGCGACGAGCCGACCGGCCGCTTCATCGACCGCGAGAAGCTGCACTACGTCGACTTCGAAGGCCGCTTCTTCAGCATCAAGGGACCTTCGATCACACCACGCCCGCCGCAGGGCCACCCCGTCGTCGCGGTTTACGGCGACTCGCCGTACGCGCACGGCGCCGACGTCGTCCTGGTCGACGAGATCCGCGGCGCCCGCGAGCGCTTCCCGGACGCGAAACTGCTCGCCGGCCTGTCGATCGTGCTCGCCGAGACCGAGCAGGCGGCCATCGAACGCCGCCGGGCGCTAGAGGCCTACGCGCCCTTCCCGCCGGGCCCGAGCTTCACCGGAACTCCCGCCGACCTCGCCACCGAGCTGCCCCGCCTCGCGGAATCCAACAGCCTCGACGGCTTCCACATCCGGCCCGCGGTCCTGCCCGACGACCTGGCGCTCTTCACCGCCGAGACCGTGCCCGCGCTCCAAGCCGCGGGCGCGTTCCGGCAGACCTACACCGGCGCCACCCTGCGCGATCATCTCGGCCTCGGGGTCGCCGTCAACCAGTACGCGGAGGCGTGACAAATGCCCAAACAGGTCAAACTCGCCGCGCACTTCCCCGGCGTCAACAACACGACGGTGTGGAGTGACCCGCATTCGGGTAGCCAAATCGACTTTTCGTCCTTCGAACACCTCGCGCGCACGGCCGAGCGGGGCAAGTTCGACTTCCTGTTCCTCGCCGAGGGCCTGCGTCTGCGCGAACACGCGGGCAAGATCCTCGATTCGGACGTCGTCGGGCGGCCGAACACCACCACCGTGCTGGCCGCGCTCTCCGCGGTCACCACCCGGCTCGGCCTCGCGGGCACGCTGTCGTCCACCTTCAACGAGCCGTACGAGGTCGCACGGCAGGTCGCGAGCATCGACCATCTCTCCGGCGGCCGCGCCGCGTGGAACGTCGTCACGTCACCGGACGCGTGGACGGGCCGGAACTTCCGCCGCGGCGGCTTCCTGAAACGCGAGGACCGCTACCGCCGCGCCGAGGAGTTCCTCGCCACCGTGCGCGAACTCTGGGACAGCTGGGCGCCCGACGCGGTGGTGGGGGACAAGGAGAACGGCGTCTTCGCCCGCGGCATAGAGCGCTTTGTCCACAGTGGACCGCAGTTCGACATCCGCGGCGAATTCACCGTGCCGAGGACCCCGCAGGGGCAGCCGATCGTCATCCAAGCAGGGGACTCCGACGAGGGCAGGGAGTTCGCCGCGAAGACCGCCGACGTCATCTTCAGCCGGCACGGTTCACTCGAGAGCGGCAAGGAGTTCTTCGCCGACGTCAAGCGACGGCTACCCGCCTATGGCCGCGAGCCCGGCGAGCTGCTGATCATGCCCGCCGCCACCTTCGTCCTCGGCGACACCGAGGAGGACGCGCACGAGCAGGCCCGCGAGATCCGCTATCAGCAGGTGCGGCCGGCGACCGCGATCCAGTTCCTCGAACAGGTCTGGAGCCGCGACCTCTCCGCCTACGACGCCGATGGCCCGCTCCCCGAGATCGATCCGGATCCCGACGCCGAACCGCTGACCTGGGGCCGGGTCCGGCACGAGAAGGATCCGCTGGCCGTGGCCGCGAAATGGCGAGCGATCGCGGAGGAGAAGAAGCTCTCCATCCGCGAACTGGTCATCGAGGTGACCGCGCGCCAGCAGTTCGTCGGCACCGCCCGGCAGGTCGCGGAATCGATCGACGAGTACGTCCAGAGCGACGCCGCCGACGGCTTCGTGCTGGTGCCGCATCTGACCCCGGGTGGGCTCGACGCGTTCGTCGACGACGTCGTCCCGCGGCTTCAGGAACGGGGTGTCTTCCGGACCGATTACACCGGCGACACCCTGCGGGAACACCTGTTCAGCCGGTAGCACCCTGGGTGCGCGCGACGTTCATCAGATATTCGCCGTAGCCGGACTTCGCCAGCTTCGCCCCGAGCGCGAAGCACTGCTCCGCGTCGATGAAGCCCATGCGCAGCGCGACTTCTTCGAGACAGGCGATCCGGACACCCGTCCGGTGCTCGAGGACCTGCACGAACTGGCCCGCCTCCAGCAGCGAGTCGTGCGTTCCGGTGTCGAGCCAGGCGAACCCGCGGCCGAGGTCGACCAGGGTCGCGCGGTCCTGCCGCAGGTAAGTGAGGTTGACGTCCGTGATCTCCAGCTCGCCGCGCGGGGAGGGCTTGAGGTCGCGGGCGATCTCGACGACCTGGTTGTCGTAGAAGTACAGGCCGGTGATGGCCTTGTTCGACTTCGGCTTCTCGGGCTTCTCCTCGATGGAGAGGAGCTTGCCGTCGGCGTCGATCTCCCCGACGCCGTACCGCTGCGGGTCCTTCACCGGGTACCCGAACAGCACACAGCCGTCGAGCGCGGACGCCGCCGCCTGCAGCCTGCTGGAGAACCCCTGGCCGTAGAAGATGTTGTCGCCCAGCACGAGCGCGACGTCGTCTTCGCCGACGAAGTCCGCGCCGATGACGAACGCCTCGGCCAGCCCGTTCGGGGCGGCCTGCTCGGCGTAGCTGAAGCTGAGCCCGAACTGGCTGCCGTCGCCGAGCAGGCGCCGGAAATGCGGCAGGTCGACGGGGGTCGAGATGATCAGGATCTCGCGGATCCCGGCGAACATCAGCACCGAGATCGGGTAGTAGATCATCGGTTTGTCGTAGACCGGTAGCAGCTGTTTCGAGATCGCCTGGGTGATGGGATGCAGACGCGTCCCACTGCCCCCGGCCAGCACGATGCCCTTCATGCGATGCCCCCGCTTCGTAGCCGATCGCTCGGGACCTCACACTACCGGGTGGCTCAGAACGCCGGGCCCTTCGCGAAATACGCCTTGCAGCCGAGGTTGTACTCGGTGGAGATCTGCAACACGTTCTTGCCGCCGTCGACCGGCAGCAGTGTCGAGCTGTAGTTGGGGCAGAAGTTGTTGTGGATCCCGACGACATGCACCGGCGCGGGCAGTTCGTACCAGTGCCCGGCACCGAAGTTGTCGTTGGCCAGCAGGACCTGGCCGTTCTTGGCCTGCGGGACCCCGGCGGCGTTGGTGTAGATCTGCCCGACCATCACCAGCCGCACCCCGTTCGGGCCACCCGGGAACAGCGTGATCGTCTGCGCGTGCTGGAAGTAGTTGCCGCTGGCGGTGGTGACGCGGGTCCCGGGGTCGAGGGGATCGCCCCAGTTGGCGCCGTCGGGGGAGATCTTGAAGTACGGGTCGCAGTAGCGGTCGCGGTAGTTGCAGATCTCGTAGGCCAGGTAGTACCGGCCGTCGGGGAGGCGGCGGATGATGGGCATCCCGGGCCGCACCCGATGCGGGGGGATCGCCATCGTGCGCTGCTTGGTGCCCCAGTTCACCCCGTCGGTGGAAGCGACCCGGTTCATCACCTGCGCGAACTGCGGCGCCTCGGTCTCGTCGGCGTAGTGCAGCCAGAGCGTGCCGCCCGCGTCGACGACGAACTCCGGCTCCCAGATGCCGTCGTGGTTGTGCGAGCGCGCGGCCTCGGACAGGAAGGCCCACGAACGGCCGGCGTCGCGGCTGTACCAGATCCTGATGCCGATCCGCCGTTGCGGACCGGCGTCCTGCCGGTAGCTCGCGGCCCACAGCAGGGTGCCGGCGCGCAGCCTGCCGACCCGCTGCGGCAGTTCGTACAGCGTTCCGCAGCACATGCCGCGGCGACCGTCGCGGTCGCGGACCTCGCCGATCTTGTGGAAGGTCTGGCCTTCGTCGGTGCTCTCCATGATCGGGGTGAACTTGCCGCTCGCGTCTTCGCTGGTCAGCGACGCGAGGATGCGGCCGCGGCCGATCGGGGAATGCTCCAGGCGGATCAGCCGCGGGTACGAGCCGTAGCCGGGCACGAGCTGTTGGCGCTCCGCGGCCTGCGCGGACGTGAACAGGGACGCGATCACCGTGAGTGACAGCGCGAAGGCGAGTGCGGAGCTGAAACGGCGTCTCATCGTGACCTTCCTCGAACGCGATCGCCGGATTACAACACGGGCTTTTGTCCCTTTCGGACTCCCGCGGAGGCGTTGCGGCGGAAACCCACGTCCGAGTGGCCTGAATCGCTCGGCCGAGTGATCCGGTAACGCTGGGCTATCGGTCGGCGAAGATCGGATGACGGGTTCGACTAGGGGGAAACACGTGATCAGGCGCTTGTGCGCGGCCGCGAGTGCCGTGCTGCTGACCGCGGGCCTGGTGGCCTGCTCGCCGCCGGCTCTGGGCCGTGTCGTCCCACGGGCGGCCGCCCCGGAAGGGCTGCGCTCACCATCGACGACCCCCACGCCGACCACCACCCCGAAACCCGGCCCGCAGCCGGAGGAGAAGCACTCGGGGAAGGGGAACGCGTCGGTCCCCATGGCCTGGCCGTCGCGCATCGGCTTCGTGACCTTCGAGTGTCCGAAGTGCTCCGGGCACGTCGCGGTCAACACCGAGAACGAGCTGATCGTCAACGACATCGGCCCGTACAAGGGCACGCAGTGGATCAACGACATGCCCGGCCGTCAGGCGAAGACGTTCACCGTCAAGGCCAACGCCGCCTGGACGCTGACCATCACCGACGAAAGCGGCCTGCCCGTACTCACGCCGGGCAAGCCCCTGTCGGGCAAGAGCGAAGCGGTCTTCGCCGCGCCTGATGGCGTCTCGGCGGTCGCCATCACGACCAAGAACAGCGGTCGTACGGCGGTGTGGGTGCACAGCGGCGACTACTCGGAGCTCCCGGTGAACCAGCTCGGCGACTACAAGGGCAGCGTTCCCGTGTCCGGCCCGGCCTTCGTGTCGGTGGAAGGCGACGGGAGCTGGACGGTCACCGCGTCCTAGACATGACGAAGGCCACCTTCTGCCGAAGGTGGCCTCGTCGTCGCCGTGCTCAGCGGTAGTTCGTGAACTGCAGCGCGATCTCGAAGTCCTTGCCCTTCAGCAAGGCGATCACGTCCTGCAGCTGGTCCTTCTTCTTGCCGGACACCCGCAGCTGGTCGCCCTGGATCTGCGCCTGGACGCCCTTGGGGCCTTCGTCGCGGATGAACTTGGCGATCTGCTTCGCCTTGTCCGACGCGATCCCCTGCAGGATCTTGCCGCCGATCTTGTAGATCTTGCCGGACAACGCCGGCTCGTCCGCCTCGAAGGCCTTCAGGGAGATGCCGCGTTTGATCAGCTTCTCCTTGAACACCTCGACCGCCGCCAGCGCCCGCTCCTCGGTCTCGGACTCGATCGCGATCGCCTCCTCACCGGACCAGTCGATCTTGGTCCCGGTACCCCGGAAGTCGAACCGTGTACCGAGTTCCTTGCTGGCCTGGTTCAGGGCGTTGTCCACCTCCTGGCGATCGACCTTGCTCACCACGTCGAAAGAGGGATCCGCCACGTGTTCTCACACCTCGTACTCGCTTGTCAGGAGCTTCCACCCTAGCCCTGCGGAACCCGGTTGACCGGCCCGCCACGGCATTGGGTATTCTTTCGTCTCGGCCGGGGACACCCGGCCACGGCGAGTTGCCCGAGCGGCCAAAGGGATCTGACTGTAAATCAGACGGCACTGCCTTCGGGGGTTCGAATCCCTCACTCGCCACACCAAAGCGGCCCCGTGACCCAGTCACGGGGCCGCTTTGTTTGTTGCGTAGGCCACCTTTAGTTAGTGGTTAGTAACCAGTAACTTAGAGGGATGGCTGGACGGATGAGCGGACCCGAACGACGTGCCCAAGTGCTGGCCATCGCCGCGAAGGAGTTCGCGGAACACGGGCTGCACGGGGCGTCGACGGAAGCGATCGCGAAGACGGCGGGGATCACGCAGGCGTACGTCTTCCGGATGTTCGGGACGAAGAAGGCCCTGTTCCTGGAGCTGGTCCAAGCCGCGTTCGAGCGGCTCAGCGACGCGATGCGGGACGCGGGCGACGGGAAGACCGGCCTGGACGCGCTCTCGGCGATGGGCGCGCAGTACTACGACCTCCTGGCCGACCGGACCGGGTTGTTGTTGCAGCTTCAGGGCTTCGCCGCGTGTGGTGACCCGGAAGTGCGGGACGCGGTGCGGTCCTGTTTCGCGCGGATGTGGGGCACGACCGAGGACGGCACCGGGCTCGACCCGGTGACCGTGAAGACGTTCCTCGCCTTCGGGATGCTGCTCAACACCGGCGCCGCGATGGACGTCGAGCAGGTCGGCGACGCCTGGGCCGAAGGCGTCCGCACCCGGATCCAGCCTGGGCTGTTCACCCACATCACGACCGAGACGAACCGATGAGTGTCCCCGTCCGGCACGACGAGCGGCTGAGCCCCGCGCTGGTGTGCACGGCGTTGGCGGGCGCGGTGATCGGCAGCGTCGGGGCGCCCCTGATCACTCCGGTCGCCACGGGCATGCACGTCTCGCTGGACGCCGCGCAGTGGACCTTGACGGTGACGTTGTTCAGCGGCGCGATCGCGGGCCCGGTGCTGGGCAGGCTCGGCAGCGGCCCGTACCGCCGCGCCACCATCCTGGGCACCCTGGCCCTGGTCATGACGGGTGGGTTGCTGACGGTGCTCCCGCTCCCGTACGCGGCGCTGTTGATCGGACGCGGCATGCAGGGCCTCGGGGTCGCGGCCGGAGCGCTGTTGATGAGCGTCGCCCGCGCACACCTGCCGCCTGAGCGCGCGACATCGACGATCGCCGCCCTTTCGGTCGCGTCGACGGTCGGCATCGGCGTCGGCTACCCGGTGGTCAGCCTTCTCGACCAGCTCGCGGGACTACGTGTCGCATACGGCTTCGGCTTCCTCCTTTCCGCTGTCGCGCTCGTCATCGCCTGGCGGTTCCTGCCCGCCGAAGCACCCGGCGAGCTTCCTCGGATCGACGTTCCCGGCACGCTGCTGCTCGCACTCGGCACGCTCGGGATCCTCCTAGTCATCGCCGAGCCCTCGATCTGGACGACCGCGTGGCTGGGCTCCGGTGTTCTCGCCGGGTCCGTCGCGGTCCTGGCCGTGTGGGCGTTCATCGAACTGCGCACCACGGCGCCGCTGGTGAACCTCCGGTTGCTCGGCCAAGGCGGCATCCTCCGCGCGAACCTGGCGATTCTCGTGGCCGGTGCGGGTTTGTACCTGCTGTTCAGCTTGTTCACCCGTTACGTGCAGACGCCATCCGGCGCCCCCTACGGTTTCGCGCTTCCTGGAGTCGCCGCGGGTGCGGCGTTGATCCCCTTCTCACTGCTCGGATTCGTTGCGGGAAAAGCGATCCCGCGGCTCATCGCACGCCTCACCGAACGGTGGACCTACGCGTTCGCGGTCCTGATCGCAGTGGCGAGCGCGCTGCTGTTCGCCATCGGCAACCGGTCGTTCCTTCTCGTTCTGGCCGCGATCGCCCTGCTCGGTTTCGCCGTCGGAGGTGTCTTCGCGGTGATGCCCAAACTCGTTCTGGCCGGTGTGCCCCAAGGGGAAACGGCCAGCGTGCTCTCGATCAACCAGATCGCCCGCAGCATCGGGATGGCCGTGGGCAGTGCTCTCGCCGGTCTCCTGCTCGCCGCCGCCACCCCGGACGGCACGTTGCTCCCTTCCCGGGCCGGCTACCTCACGACGGCCCTGTGGGCTTTGCCTCTGCTCGCCGTCAGCGCGGCCATCATCCTCACGAACCGCGCTCCCAGACCGACACGTGCTTCGTGCTCTCGGCTGTGAACTCCGAGCGGTCCCAGTCCGCCCAACGGTGCTTCAGGCGCATCCCGGCGATACGTGCCATCAGGTCCAGTTCGGCAGGCCAGACGTACCGGAAGGGGATGCGGCGGAACCGCCCCTGTCCATCCGGTGCCACGGTGACATGGTTCGACGTGAACTCCTGCGTGACCACGTCGTACTGGTCGAAACCGACATAGCCCGGCGCCATCGCGAACGGGACGGTGTCCTGCCCGGGCGGCAGGCGGCGCAGAGCGGGCAGGCCCACCTCGACGAGGAACAGCCCGCCCGGCCGCAAATGCGCCGCCGCGTTGCGGAAGACATCGACCTGCCCGTCCTGGGTGGTCACGTTGCCGATCGTGTTGAACACCAGGTAGACCAACGAGAACTCGCCGTCCACCCGCGTTGCCGTCATGTCTCCGATCGTGACGCCGACCGCGCCGCCACCCGGCTTGCCCGCGATCCGTGCCGCCATCGCCCGGCTCAGTTCGATACCGCTCACCGGCACGCCACGCGCGGCCAGCGGGATCGCGATCCGTCCGGTTCCGACGGCGAACTCGAGCACCGGGCCGTCGGCCAGGTCTTCGAGGACGTCCACCGCGGGCGTCACCACGTCGGGTGCGTTCGCTCCGCCCGGCTCGTCGTAGTTCGCGGCCACGCTCTCGGGGAACCAGCCGTCCGAAGGGTCGTCTCCTGTGCCCGTCTCACCGATCACGGTCGCCGACGCTACGCGCGGGACCGTGCGCTCCTCACCCTGTTTTCTCACGGGGGCCGCTCACCGGCCGCGCCCCCGCCTTTGCGGCCATGCGGGACGCGTGTTCTGGTCGGCCAGGTCTTCGAGGTAGGTGTACTCACTGAAGTCGTCGTCCGTCGTCGGTGCTCGTCGCGCGCGCCGGGGTTCGGCGGGCGGAGGCTCCGATTCGAGCTCGGCGGCGACCTCGGCCAGCAGCGGCCACAGCTTCTCCTGGGCTCTGGGCGCGAACAACGCCTGCGCGAGCGGGTGCTCGCAATTCCCGGTAGCGACCTCCTCCCAAGTGAACTTGCCTTCCCGGACGCAGGTCGCCGCCCGGGCCAGCCTCGGTGGGACCTCGGGCCGTTCCGACGCGCGACGGAACACCTCGGCCGTGAACTTCGACGCGTCGGCCATGCGCGCCACCTCCGTCGTTCTCCCGTCGCCGAACCGGAGCACGACCCTACCCAGCAGCGGGTGAGCAGAGAATTCCCGCCGCACGACCCGGTGAAGCCGTCAGTTCGACGCCGCCCGGTAGCGCAGCAGCACGATTCCCGAAGCGAACGACCTCTCCTCCACCAGCCGAAGCTTCGGGACACCGGTGGCGCCCTCGAACAGTCGACGGCCTTCGCCGACCACGACGGGATAGACGAACAACCGGTACTCGTCGACGAGCCCGTCGGCGATGAGCGATCGCACCAGCGAGACGCTGCCGGTGGTCACGATGTCCTTGCCTTCACTGGCCTTCAGATTCTCGATCTCCGAGCGCAGCTCACCGGAGAGCACGGTGGTGTTCTCCCACTCCGGCTCCGTGAGCGTTCTCGAGACGACGTACTTGTTCACGGTGTTGAGATAAGCGGAAATGCCTGTCGTGTCTTCGGTTTGGTGCGGCCAGTACCCACGCATGTCTTCGAAGGTGACGCGTCCGAGCAGGAACGCGTCGGCGTTCTCACGTTGTTCCCGGAGCGTGGCCAGAACGTCGGACCGGTCCACGTCCGGATCGGTGTCGCCCGGGCTGAACCAGTCGCCCGTCAGTTCGATCACGCCGTCGATCGTGCAGTTCTCGGTGACGATCAGCTCCCGCATGGATTCGAAGGTACCGCCACCCACCGACAAGAATGGACCGATGACCGAGCCGCCCGCCCACGGATCCGTCGTTCTTCGCGAGTTCACCGACGCCGATGTCAGGCTCGCCCTGGAACTCGGCGAAGATCCCTACATCCCGCTCATCGGTGGCCTTCCCGCGCATCCGACCCGGCAACAAGCCGAGGAATGGACATGCTCCTCTACGTGTCGCCGTGAACCGCTCGCCTCGACGGATACCAAGCCTCGCCCGCGGGTTCGCCGGCCATGTTCCAGCTCCACGACACCTTCGGCGTCACGCGCGAGTAGATGCCCGGGCCGACGATTCCGATCCGTTCGATCGGGTCGGCGGCCTCTCCGTAGATCCGGACACCGCGCGCGATGAACGGGTCGAGCGAGACGAGGTCGTCGACGAGCAAGGCGACTTTGCGTTGTCCCGCTTGGATATTGCGGAACTTCCGGGTCGCCAGGACCGATGCGCCCGCGCCGCCAACCCAGAAATCCGTTCCGTCGAATTCGAACGCCAAGGGGACGACGTCGGGCTGTTCACCGTCCTCCGACAGGGTCGCGAAGCGGGCCAACGGTTGCGAGCGCAGGTACGCGATCTCTTCTCCGGTGAAGGTCATGGCGCCATGATCCCCGCTCAGGCCGTGAGAATCCGGGCACGGTTCAGGATCAGCATGTCGGTGACGAAGCAGACCGGCGTGCCGTCGGCCGCCCGGCCGATCCAGGTCGGATAACTGCCGTCTCCCCAGCCGGTGGTGAACGCGATGATGTTGCCGTCGGCGCCGTCCGGGGTGACGTCGATATGCGGGTCCACCTCCTCGAACTTCTCGAGCAGCTCGTCGTCCATCTCCTCGGGAAGGGCGTCGGCGTCGGTGAAACAGCCCGTGCCGCTGTCGACGCCGTAGCCGTAGAACTCCCCGTCACCGAGGAAAAGCGCGTTCTGCCCTGGCCAGAGCGCTGCTTCCCAGGTGGCGACGGGGACGTCGGCGACGACGAGTTTCGCGGCCACGACCCGTTCGTGGGACGGCTCGTCGACGAACCGGATCACCGAGACCACCACCCGGTACTCGCCGGGAGGCACGGTGACGGTGAAGTGCGCGGCGTCCGAATCCAGGAAGGCCGGATCCGCCGCGACGAGCCTGCCGCTCGTCATGCGGAGCGTCCCGGCGTCCCGAAGCCCGATCTCGACGACGCCGTGGCCGCCGCTCAGGGAGAAGCGCGTGCCCGCCGTGAACATCTCGTAGATACCGAAGGGGCGCAAGGGAACGGAGGGCCGCCAAGGGCGTTCCTCGACCGGAAGCGGTGGATCGGTGACCGGGGTGTCCGGCGTCCGCAGAGTCAGCTCCTTGGAATTCGTGAAGGGTTCCCAGTCGCCGAAGGTGGGCTTCGGCATCCTCAGCTCGGACAACGGCTTTCGCACGCGGCCGCTGCTGGAACCGCCGCCGTAACCCCGAGGAGCCTTGTGCATCCAGCCGTCGCCGTCGGGGCCGAAGGACAGCTCGACACGGCCGGCGTTCTGCTCGTCGAATTCCTCCTGGTCATCGAAATGGTAGGTCCACTGTTCGACCTTCACGAGGAACAGCGAGCCGTCTTCGAGCACACGGAACTCGAACAACCCACGGCGTCTGCTCCGCTCGTCGAAGTGCGCGGAGCGGGCGAAGTGGTGCTTCCAAGCGACTTCGACCAGTACCAACGGAACTCCGGAGCCGGGACGTACCAACGCGACGGCGTACTGCTCCCCGGAGGCGTCGCGTTCCCGCGCGATTCCGGGGGAGAACCTTCCGATCAGCGCGCGGGTGGCCGGGTCCCAGCCTTCGCAGTAGACGACGTCGAGCAAGGTCCCCTCAGACATGAGGCGAAACCTAGCGGTTACCCCCGACAAAACCCAGGGCTATTCGCGGATCGCGTAGTCGCCGAAGGCGGGCTCCAGCAGCTCGAAAGCTCGTTTGGTGGCCTTCGTCAGCGCCTCGGCGATCTCGTCGTTGCTCTCGCCGGCGTGGGAACGCCGGAGGACCTCGCGAAAGAGGACGCGGTCGATCGCGTTGAGCTCGGCGGCGGCCATGACCGGCGTGACGTCGTCCGCGTCGGCTCCGGTCTCGGTCGCGAGCAGGTCGGCGAGCGCGGCTTCGCGCAGTTCGTGCAGTTCACGCAGCCGTGCGGTCAGGGTCGGGCTCTCCAGCACCATTTTCGCGAAGACCGGCCCGGTGAAGCCGATCACGGGGGAGTGCTCCGCCACCGCGTCGAGGAAGGTGCGCCGTAGCGCGGCCAGCGCCGACTCACCCGCCTTCCGGTCGCGGACGGCGTTCGCCAGCCCGTTCGTGAACTCCTCGTGCTGGTCGAGCGCCAGGTCCTCTTTGCGCGCGAAGTAGTTGGTGACGGTCTTCTTCGCGACTCTCGCCGCGGCGGCGATCTCGGCGATCGTCGTCTCCTCGAAGCCCTTCTCGATGAAGAGAAGCGTCGCCTGGTCGGAGATCAGCTGCCGTGTCTCCTGCTTCTTGAGCTCCCGGAGGCCCACATCCGTGCTGGTCATGAGCGAAGTTTACCACCGTCGTAAAAATATCCTTGACTTCCGGTAGGTCGGATGTAAACTTACGTCCGTACTACCGACCATGAGAGAAGAGGCTCCTTGACCGCTCGAATCCCCCAAGGCAACGAAGGCACCAACCGCGCCCAGGTCCGCCGGAACGACCGCCGTCATCAGCAGCCGTTCCCCGGCCGCTCGATGCCGGTGCGCCGCTCGATCGGCGTCCCGCGCCGCCGGTCGTACTGACCGCTCAGCTCATCCGAAAACTCAACGCCGACCGAAGGGGATAGCCCATGAACGTCCTTGCCTCCACCATCTCGTTGACCGTCGACGACGTCACCGCGTCCAGCCGTTTCTTCACCGAGCACTTCGGCTTCACCGAGCAGATGGCCGCGGAGGGTTTCGTCTCCCTCGGGCACGAAACCGCGAAGGTGAGCATCGTCCTGCTTCAGGCGGGGATCGAGGTCTTGCCGGAGAACCTGCGGCAGCAGCGCGCGTCCGGCGTGATCGTGGCCTTCACGGTCGAGAACCTCGAGGCCGAGGAGAAGCGCCTGCGCGACGAAGGTGTCGAGATCACGTTGCCGCTGCGGGAAGAACCGTGGGGAGAGCGTCTCTTCATGGTCACCGACCCGAACGGCGTGCCCGTGGAGCTCGTGGAGTGGGTGCAGCAGTAGGGAAACGTCAAAGCGGGGCTTGGTCCACAGTGGGCCAAGCCCCGCTTCGCCTCGCCGGGTCTACTTCATCGTGGCGAGCTGGATCAGGTTGCCGCAGGTGTCGTCGAAGACGGCGGTGACCACGGGGCCCATGTCCACGGCGTCCTGCGTGAACTCGACGCCGAGCCCCTTGAGGCGCTCGACCTCGGTGTACACGTCGTCGACGGCGAACTGGGTGAAGGGGATGCCGTCGTCGGCCAGCGCCTTCTTGAACGGCTTCGCCGCGGGGTGCCCGTCCGGTTCCAGCAGTAGTTCGACGCCGTCGGGATTGGCCGGGGAGACGACGGTGAGCCAGCGGGCGTCCCCGGCGGGTACGTCGTTCTTCTTGATGAACCCCAGTTTTTCGGTGTAGAAGTCGAGGGCCTTCGCCTGGTCGTCGACGAAGACGCTGGTGATGTTGATCCGGATCACGGGTTCGGTTCCTCTCGGTCGATGGGCCACCGCTCGACGATCGACCGCAGTGGGCTCGTGTCGATGTGGTGGAACTTGTAGCGGCCCTGTCGCCGGGTGCGCACCAGGCCCGCCTGTTCGAGCATCGCGAGATGCTGCGAGATGGCCTGCCGTGACGAGGTCGAGCCATGCTTCATGGTCAGCCTGCCGCAGATCTCGAACAGGGTCTGACCGTCCTTTTCGGTCAGCTCGTCCAGGATGGTGCGTCGTGTCGCGTCGCCGATCGCCTTGAACAGGTCGCCGTCCACGACTCAGTTATAGGCAAGCCGCCACTTGCCTGTCAACTCGGGGTCAGGACCCGAGGTAGCGGAGGATGGCCAGGACGCGACGGCTGTAGCCGGCGGTGCTGGCCAGTTCGAGCTTGTCGAAGAGGGCGTTCACGTGCTTCTCGACAGCGCTCAGCGAGATGAACAACGATTCGGCGATTCCGGGATTCGTGTGCCCCTGCGCCATTTTCTCCAGCACTTCACGTTCGCGGACGGTCAGTTTCGCGAGCGGATCGGTGTGCGTGGTCCGCGCGAGCAGCCGTCGCACCACCTCCGGATCGAACGCGGCACCGCCCGCGGCGACCCGTTCGAGCGCGTCCAGAAATTCGCCCACCTGGGCGACCCTGTCCTTCAGGAGATAACCGACGCGTTCGCTGTCACCGGTGATCAGTTCGGTGGCGTAGCGCTTCTCGACGTACTGCGAGAGCACCAGTACCCCGATCTCCGGCCAGCGTTTCCGGATCTCGAGCGCCGCGCGAAGGCCCTCGTCGGTGTGGGTCGGCGGCATCCGGACATCGGTGACGATCACATCCGGCCGGTAGGCGGCCGTCGTCGAGAGGAGCGCGTCGCCGTCGCCGACCGACGCCACGACCTCGTGTCCCTCTTCGATCAGCAGCCGGACCAGCCCTTCGCGCAGGAGGGTCGAGTCCTCCGCGAGGATCACCCGCACGGCAGCACCGCGGTCACCACGGTCGGGCCGCCGAGCGGACTGTCCACTGTGAACCGTCCGTCCGCCGCCGCGACGCGCATCGCGAGGCCGGAAAGCCCGCCGCCCGACTCCCTTGCTCCGCCCGTGCCGTCATCGGTGATCCGTACCCGCACCCTGCCCCCGTCCCGCTCCACGTCGATGTCGATCCGCGTCGCCGCGGCGTGCTTGATCGTATTGGTGACCGCCTCGGAAGCGACGAAGTAGACGACGGTCTCGATGGCCGCCGGTGGCCGTTGCGGCAGGTCGACCCGCAGGTGGACCGGGATGCCCGAGCGTTCCGCCAGCGCCTCCAGCGCGGGATGCAGTCCGTCCGAATCCAGCGCGATCGGATACACCCGCCACGAGACCTCTCGCAGGTCCACCAGGGCGCGCTGGGATTCCTCGTGCGCTTGCCGGAGCAGATCCGACGCGTGTTCCGGGTCGGTCGCGCGACGGGCCCGGCCGAGCAGCATCCCGAGCGCGACGAGCCGCTGCTGGACGCCGTCGTGCAGGTCCCGTTCGATCCGGCGGCGCTCACCGTTGACCGCCTCGACCACTTCCGCCCGGCTGGTCGTGAGTTCGGAGAGCCGCCGGCGCAACTGTTCGCTTCTGCTGGGGCCGAAAAAGCGCTTCGCCAGCCTGGCGTCCAGCGTCGCGGCTCCGATAAGTCCTTGCAAGGCAAGGAAAACGAGCAACCCGCCGAAGAGGACTGTGGTGACCGGGTCGTACCAGTCGGCCGGTGCTCCTCCTCCGGGTGACTGACCCTCGAAGAGCTGAGCGGCGATGATCACCCCGGATCCGGCGCCCAGCAGGATCAGGACGAAGATCGCGGCGCAGAGCAGTCCGATGACGCACCGCGGGACGAGGTAGGCCATCGCACGGCGATCTGTGTAGTTCGTGGCGTTCTCTTCGCCGAAGTACTTCTCCAGCCGTCGCCGTTCCACTTCGGACAGCACACGCGCACCGGCCAGGACAGGCTGCCGTAGCGCGGGAACCGTGAGCGCGAGGCCGCCGAAGAGCACATAGAAGCACTCCGCGACCGCGGTCATGGCGCCGATCGCCAGACCGAGTGTGCCGCGGAGTGCTCTGCGCAGGAAGCGGCGCATCGCGGGCGGAATGGGCATAACGCGAGGTTAGCGGGGTAGCCGGAGATCGGTACTGCGGTTTACCGCAGTGATTTGTGCCGCTTCACCCCAGTGTGCGGAACCCGGGCGATTCGTACGTTCGTTGACATCCGCAGACGACCACGAAAGGCCGCCATGAACCTCCTCCTCGCCCAAACCGCCAGTGAACCGATGGGAGGACTCGCCGGCTGGGCGGTGTCACTGATGGACGCGCTGGGCGGTCCTGGAGCCGCGATCATCGTCGGCCTGGACAACCTCTTCCCGCCGATCCCCAGCGAACTGGTGCTCCCGCTGGCCGGGTTCTCGGCCAGTCAGGGCACGTTCACGCTGATGGAGGCACTGGTGTGGACGACGTTCGGCTCGGTCGCGGGCGCGATCATCGTGTACTACCTCGGCCTGCTGCTGGGCCGCGACCGAACACGGCGCTGGATGGCGAAGATCCCGCTGGTCAAGGCGTCCGACTTCGACAAGACCGAAGCCTGGTTCAAGAAACACGGCACCAAGGCGGTGTTCTTCGGCAGGATGGTGCCGATCTTCCGCAGCCTCATCTCCCTGCCCGCCGGAATCGAACGCATGCCGTTCTGGCGGTTCCTGACCCTGACCACGCTGGGCAGCCTGATCTGGAACACGGTGTTCGTCCTGGCGGGCTACGCCCTCGGGGAGAGCTGGCATCTTGTCGAGGAATACGCCGGGTTCTTCCAGTACTTCGTGATCGCCGCCGTCGCGATCGCCCTGACCCTCTTCGTGGTGAACCGGTTGCGGGAGAAGAACCGCACCAACGCCTGAGCCGTGCGGGGGGCGCCGGGCCGTCGACGCCCCCGCACGCCGGTTTTCAGGAACGGAAGGGGCCGGTCACCTCGTAGGTGATCCCGCCCGAGGACGAACCGGAGGTACCGCGTTGCGAGGAGAAGTACAGCCGGTTTCCCGCCGGAGTGAACGCGGGGCCGCAGATCTCCGACGAGCTCTGGCCGTTGATCCGCAGGAAGGGGGCCACGATGTCGTTCGGCGTGATGATGCAGATCTCCATGTTGCCGCCGTCTTCGGCGACGTACAGGTCACCCGACGAGGTCCCGGTGACGTTGTCGACACCCGTCAGCGGGGCCGAGCCGGGGCTGACCAGCGAGTCGTCGTAGGCCAGCTCGTAGGTGCTGTTCGTCAGGTTGAGCTGCCAGACGCGGTTGTCGCCCTTGGTGGTGAACCACGCGGTGTCGTTGGCGTAGTGCAGTCCTTCGCCGCCGTTGAACCGCTTCGCACCGGACACCTGGTTGCGGGTGGCGGTGGGGGAGCCGTCGGGGTCGGGCACGTTCGCCCAGGTGAAGCTGCCGGAAGTCGCCGTGCCCGCCTTGAGCACCTGCAACGTCCCGGCGGAGAGGTCGCCCCAGGTCGTCGGGACGAAGCGGTAGAAGCAGCCGTCGGAGGTGTCTTCGGTCAGGTAGACGACCTTGCGCACCGGGTCGGCCGCCGCGGCCTCGTGCTTGAACTTCCCCATCGCGGGCCGCTGGACGGCGGCCGTGGCCGGGCCGTTCGGCTGGCATTCGTAGACGAACCCGAGGTCGGTCTCCTCGCAGGAAAGCCAGGTGTTCCAAGGAGTCTTGCCGCCCGCACAGTTCTGGCGCGTGTTCGCAAGGATGCGGTGGGCGCCGGTGATGTTCCCGCTCGCGTCGAACTTGACCGCGCTCGCGCCCCCGCCGGGGGTGATCTCCGAGTTAGACACGTAGATCCAGCCGCTGCCGTCGGCGAACACCGCGCCGCCGTCCGGGGCACTGTGCCAGGTGTACCCGGTGCTCGCGACCTTCTGGCCGGACCTGGCGATGACACGGCTGGTGAATCCCGCCGGCAGTTGGATCCCGTTCGCGTCGGCGGCCTGGAGCGCGCCGTACGGGCTGGGGCCGTTCTGGGCGGGCGCGGCGAGAGCCGCTCCCGAGAGCCTGTTGCCGAACGCCGTGACACCGGCGCCGACCACGGCCGCGCGCAGGAAATTCCGTCGCTTCACTCGTGCCTCCGAGACATCCGCTGATGTGGTGGTGCGGGATGGAGCGGGTCGGAGAGTACGGGCGGAACGGGACATCCAGGTGAATTCGCGGCGTATTCACCGCGAGGAGGGAACTTTCGTAGGGAACCTTCGTGCAGCACTATTTCTTTCGCTTTGCGTAGGCCCGGCGCTTCGGAGCCGCCGCGCTGTGCCGCGATTTCCAGGGCGACGAGTATCCGGTCGAGCGGTGCGCATCCGCCATTGCGGTGGTGGCGACGTCCGATCAGGTGACGCCAGTCGGTGAGATACTCGTCGACCCCGCGCTCGTCGGGGACCGTCCGGAGCAGGGCGTGCAACAGGACTCGCATCTGGTTTTCGTTGCCGGGCAAGGTGTTCCGCGCCAACAGATCGGCCAAGGTGCTGCGGGACCAACCGGTCGCGGCGGCCAGCGCGCGGATGCTGAGGCCGCTTCGGTCACGGAGTTCGCGCAGCCGCGCCATGAACTCCGTTTCCGTGTTCACCGGGGTGCCTTGGCAGGCGCGGGGTGACGGAGAACGACGCCGAACGGGGTGATGGCGATCCCCGCGGCGATAGTGGCGCTGGTGCCGGCGAAGGTCAGCGTCGCGGTGAATCCGGTGAGAATGCTCAGACAGACGATCTGACCGGCCGAAACGCACCTTCGCCTCGGCCGCAACGGGGAAAGAATTCCTTGACTCATGACCTTGCCCTCTCAAGGATCACGCACCCCGGCTGGGTGGCACGCAATGTACGTTATCAAAACGTGATAGGGAGTTTAAGGCGAGTCAATGTCCGGGTTCGTCCGGATCTCGGCAAGCCGAAAGCCCCGGACCCACGAGAGGATCCGGGGCTTCGGCCTCGCGCCGTTACGCCGCATGGGCGACCGGAGCCGTCGCCGGGGCCAGCGCGATGTCCAGCACGTCGCGGACGTTCGCCACGGCGTGGACGTCCAGCTGGGCCAGCACTTCGGCCGGGACGTCGTCCAGATCGGGCTCGTTGCGCTGCGGGATGATCACCGTCTTCATCCCGGCCCGGTGCGCGGCCAGCAGCTTCTGCTTGACCCCGCCGATCGGCAGCACGCGCCCGGTCAGCGACACCTCACCGGTCATCGCGACGTCCGACTTCACGACCCGGCCCGAAAGCAGGGACGCCAGCGCGGTCGTCATCGTGATGCCGGCGCTCGGCCCGTCCTTGGGCACCGCGCCCGCGGGGACGTGCACGTGGATGCCGCGGTCCTTCAGGTCGCCGACCGGGAGTTCCAGCTCAGCGCCGTGCGAACGCAGGTACGACAACGCGATCTGCACCGATTCCTTCATCACCTCGCCCAGCTGGCCGGTCAGCTGAAGCCCGGTGGAGCCGGACTCCGGATCCGCCAGCGACGCCTCGATGTAGAGGACGTCACCGCCGGCGCCGGTCACCGCCAGCCCGGTGGCCACCCCCGGGGTCGACGTGCGCTGGGTCGATGCGGGCAGCGAGGACTCCGGCAGGTGCCGCGGACGGCCGAGGTAGGTCTCCAGCCCCTCGGCGTCGATCGTCAGCGGCAGCGCGACCTCGTCCAGCGCGACCTTGGTCGCCACCTTGCGCAGTACCTTCGCGATGGTCCGGTTCGCGTTGCGCACCCCGGCCTCCCGCGTGTACTCGGCGGCGATGCGGCTGAACGCGCCGTCGGTCAGCGTGACGTCGTCCTTGCCGAGACCGGCGCGCTCCAGCTCGCGGGGGAGCAAGTGATCGCGGGCGATGGTGACCTTCTCGTGCTCGGTGTAGCCGTCGAGGGTGACCAGCTCCATCCGGTCCAGCAGCGGGCCGGGAATGGTCTCGAGCGCGTTCGCCGTCGCGAGGAACACGACGTCGGACAGGTCCAGCTCGACCTCGAGGTAGTGGTCGCGGAACGTGTGGTTCTGCTCCGGATCCAGCACCTCCAGCAACGCCGCCGTCGGATCGCCGCGGTAGTCGGCGCCGACCTTGTCGATCTCGTCGAGCAGCACGACCGGGTTCATCGAACCCGCTTCCTTGATGGCGCGGACGATCCGGCCGGGCAGCGCGCCGACGTACGTGCGGCGGTGACCGCGGATCTCCGCCTCGTCACGGATGCCGCCGAGCGCGACGCGGACGAACTTGCGGCCCATCGCCTTCGCCACGGACTCGCCGAGCGACGTCTTGCCGACCCCCGGAGGACCGGCGAGCGCGAGCACCGCGCCCGAACGCCGTCCGCCGACCGGGCCGAGCCCCGACTCCGCACGACGCTTGCGCACGGCCAGGTACTCGATGATGCGTTCCTTCACATCGTCGAGGCCGGCGTGGTCGGCGTCGAGGATGTCGCGCGCGGCGGCGATGTCGTGGACGTCGGTGGTGCGCTCGTTCCACGGCAGTTCGAGGACCGTGTCCAGCCAGGTGCGGATCCAGCCGCCCTCGGGGGACTGGTCGGAGGTGCGCTCCAGTTTGTCCACTTCGGACAGTGCGGCCTTCTTGACCGCGTCCGGCAGCTCGGCGGCCTCGACGCGGGCGCGGTAGTCGTCGTCGTTGGCCGTTCCGTCGAGCTCGCCCAGCTCCTTGCGGATCGCTTCGAGCTGGCGGCGCAGCAGGAACTCCTTCTGCTGCTTCTCCATGCCCTCCTGGACGTCCTTGCGGATGGTGTCGGTGACCTCGAGTTCGGCCAGCTGCTCGCGGCTCCACTCGAGGGCCTTTTCCAGCCGTGCCGAAACGTCGAGCGCGGTGAGCAGTTCGAGCTTCTGCTCGGTGTTCAGGTACGACGAGTTGCCCGCGAGGTCGGCGAGCGCGGACGGGTCTTCGACCTCCTGGACGGCGTCGATCATCTGCCAGCCGCCACGCTGCTGGAGGATCGCGAGGACGACGCTCTTGTACTCGGACGCGAGCTTCGCGGAGTTGTCGTCGGTGGTCTCGGTGGCGACCTCGGCGTGGACCCAGCGAGCGGCGCCGGGACCGTCGGCGATGCGGCCGACGACGGCGCGGCGGGTACCGCGCAACAGCACCGCGGTCTTGCCGCCGGGCACGCGCCCGATGCGTTCGACGGTCGCGATGGTGCCGAGTTCGGCGTATTCGCCGTGGACGCGGGGGACGATCAGCACCTCGGCCTTGGTGGCGGCGCTGGACCGGATCCCCGGGAAGGAAGCCTGGGCAGGCGTATTGGCCTGGGCGGACTCCACCGCGGCGCGCGTCTCCGTGTCGGCGAGGTCGAGCGGGACGATCATGCCCGGCAGCACGACGTCGTCATCGAGCGGGAGGACGGGCAGGAGGCGGTTGTCGGTCATCTGTGCACTCCTCGGTTAGTTGAGTCTGTCTAGCTCAACTCTCCTATCGACCCGTTTGTTTCCCTTCGTTGTTCGCCGTCGGCGATCATCGCACTGGTAGCGTCCCGTGCGCGCACTGTGACGACCTGGGGAGGGGTGACGTGCAGCAGGGGACGCCGGACCGACGGCCTTGGATCCTTCTGATCGTTTTCACGATCGCCGCCGCCGTTGCGATCACGACCGCGGCGGTCGTCGTCGGCCGGACGACGATCGACGGCACGCCGATGGCGGTGGGCGCGAACGGCGCCGCCCAGGCGGCATCGAAATGGCGGCACGGCGCGGCGGACATGCCGTCGTACGACGAAGGCGTGGCGGCGTGGACCGCCGGCGATCTCTTCGTAGTCCTCAACGACGAACATGTCAGCGCCTA
Source organism: Amycolatopsis japonica (assembly GCF_000732925.1). NCBI lineage: Bacteria > Bacillati > Actinomycetota > Actinomycetes > Pseudonocardiales > Pseudonocardiaceae > Amycolatopsis > Amycolatopsis japonica. Next base: position 7,817,618 of record NZ_CP008953.1, on the reverse strand, counting down.
CGCCCAGGCGGACGGCGCCCTCCGGTGGCGGATCAAGCCGCCGGAAGGGGTCTTTTGCGGTGCCGGCACCGCGGTCGTCCAGAACCGTGTCGCCGTGGCCTACGGCGGTGGCTGCGCGGTCGCGGCCCTGCTCGACTTCGGGATGGGCTCGTTCGTCTGGCAGCAACCGTTCAAGACGCCGCAGTACGACGACAAGCCGGCGAAAAGCGCTTCGTTGGAGATCATCGAAGACACCGTCGTGGTCACGCAGTCCTTCGGCATGGCCGGTCTCGAAGTGGCGACCGGACGGACGAAATGGTCGAAGCCGACGCCGCCCGATACACCGGAGAAGGGCTTGCACTGTCGCGCCAAGGACGCCATGCCCCAGGGGCGGGCTGTCGCGCTCCTGGTGACCTGCCTGAACAGTTACCCGGAGTTCGATCTCGCGATCGTCGCCGTCGATGTCGCAGGGGCCGTCACCAAGGAGAAGACCTTGGTGAAGCCGATTCCCACCACCACGATCGTCCCCGCGTGGGTCAGCACCACGCCGCCGGTCATCTTCCTGGACGATGCCGACGACGAGAGCGCCTACCTGATGCTGGACGACACGTTCACGCCGACGGCCAGGGTCGAAGCGGGAAACTACGAGACGGGGCTTGCCAGGCCGCAGATGGACTTCAACGGTGACGACGCGTCCGGCAGCCTGCACAGCAGGATGCGCGCTCTGGTGACGGACGGCCTGCTCGTGACCGTCACCGGAGTCGCGCCCGCGCTGCCGAGCAGCATCGTCGCCTTCGATCTGAAGAACGGTGAGAAGAAATGGGAGACGCCCGCGGCCGAGGGGGATCGCTTCATGGCCCCCGTCGCCGTCGACAACGGCGAGATCATCGCGGAGGTCGCGCCGCCGGACGACGACGAAGGCCCTCAGCAGGTCGTCCGGGTCAAGCCCGCCGATGGTGCCCTGACGGTCGTCGGGACCTATCAGATGGACGACGACCCCAAGACCAAAGGAATCTCGCTGATCGCGTTTTACGAGTTCTTCTGGGCCGGCGGTGTCATGTTCGCCGCCAAGGGGGACTACAACCAGTACGCAGGTGCCCTCGTCTGCCGCTTCGGCTGACATCCGACCTCTGCTCGGTACGCGTCGCCTTTAGCCCCCTAAACGCGACGCGAACCGGCGAGAGGTCGGAGGTCAGGGGTGCACCGAGACACCGCACCAGGCGAACGGGCGGGCGCCTTCCTCGTCCCGCCGCAGCTCCCGCACGGGCCGCCAGTCGGGCAAGTGGACGACGCCGGGCTCCAGCAGCGGCCAGTCCCCGAAGAGCGGCTCGATCTCTTCGCGGTCCCGCATCCACACCGGGTTGCTCGTCTTCCGGTACTGCTCGACCATCCAGTGCAGCCCGTCGGCGTCCTCGCCGGTCTGGCCGCCGAAGCTCATATGCGACAGCCCCAGCCAGCTGCCCGGCGCGAGCGCGTTCCGGTACGTCGCGACCAGCGCGGGCGGATCGTCGTGCGGGCCGGCGAAATGCAGGACGGCCATCATCATCAGGCACACCGGCTGGTCGAAGTCGATCAGCCGCAGCGTCTCCGGATGCCGCAGGACGTCCTTCGGCCGCCGCATGTCCGCATGCACGATCCCCGCCCAGTCGGTCGCCTCGTGGCGTTCGAGGATCAGCTCCGCGTGCGCCACCGCCACCGGCTCGTAGTCGACGTACACGACCTTCGCCGTCTCGCCCGGCTCCAGTTCTTCCTGCACGATCTCGTGCACGTTCCCGGCCGTCGGGACACCGGACCCCAGATCGATGAACTGCCGGATCCCCGCGCCCAGCGCCGCGCGCACGACGCGGTTCATGAACTCGCGGTTGTGCCGCGCGCCCGGTTTGACCCAGCGCCACTGCTTTTCCAGCGCGCGGGCGAACTCGCGGTCGACCGCCCAGTTGTGGGTCCCGCCGAGGAACCAGTCGTAGATCCTCGCCGCGGACGGCTTTTCGGTGTCGACCCCGGTCGGCGCCACCGGGGCCGCGTCATCGTCCCTCTTCACGAGAACGAGCCTATCCGGATCAAGGCACCGCGGGTCGCCGCTGCCAGTACGTCCAGAGCGGCCGATAGCCCTGCGCGTACCAGAACGGCGTCGAGCGCGGATTGGCCAGCGCGTGGTGCAGCAGCACGGCGTCGGTGCCGCATTCGTCGAAGACCTGGTGCGCGTGCGCGGCGAGCGCCGTCCCCACCCCGCTCGACCGCGCCTGTTCCGCCACCGCCAGCGACGACAGGTAGCCGACCTTCTCGGCCGCGACCCGGCCGCGGATCCACGCCGTGTCGCCGGGGAACTGCACCCGCACCATGCCCAGCGGACGGCCGTACAGCTCGGCGATCCACAACGTCGGATTTTCCCGGCCCAACTGTTTCGACAGGTCCGCCGTGATCGTTTCCTCCGCGCCCTCGCGCAAAGTGACAGAACCGAACTGCGCGTCATAACGCTGCAATTCCAGTTCGAGTCCGACGGCGGTTTCGAGATCATCCGCTTCGGCGGGCCGGATGTGCACCCCGGGAGTGGCGGGCGGTCCGGTCACGGCGAGCCGGTCGGCCGGGCGGACCGCGATCACCAGCACCGGCGCGAAGCCGCGACGCAGCAATTCGGCCGAGCCGGGGGAGTCCCGGCTTGGCCGCACCACGGTCGCCGCCGTCTCGACATCCCCAGGTGGGGCCACGGTCTTCAGATGTTCATCCCATCGGGTGAGTAATGCGTCGAGGGCGGCTTCCGGGCGGGGTCCGGTGAGGCGGGCTTCGAGGCGATGCTCGACGAGGGCCCGCCACGGAGAGTCAACGGAATCGGGGCCCGCCTCGGTCCGTACCGACAATCCGGCGGCGGCCGAGTCGCCTGCCGTCGCGGAGAGTGACACGGAGCCCTCGACAGGCTCCAGTGCAGGCATTTCGGGGAGCAGGGCGTCCACGGTGGCGAGCCGCTCGGCGTGCCCGGCGGCGATGGCGTGGCTATTCATAGGGCTATTCAAGCCCCTACTGACGGGTCCGCCGGGAACTTCACGAGATTGGCCGGAGCGTGGCGCCAGGTGACTTCCGGTAGTCGGAAGGAACGCGAATAACGCTCCCATTTCACCCCTTGGTCCACGCAGGTCAGCGCGACGCGCCCATTGTTAACCCTGGGGTGATCTCATACTGTCTCGAATGGGACTTGGGTACGCCCTCCGGGGTACTGTATTGCCCTCGTCCCCGAGGTCGCGGTAGGACAAGACCGGTTGGGCAGCCGGGAAGGAAGGTCGGATGCCGGACACGAACGGCAGGCCCGGGAGCGCCGCACAGGCGACAGCGGGCAAGGGAGGCGCCGTTACGGAGGCTCGTACCGACGAGCGACGGTTCCGCGTCTACACCTTCGCGGTACTCACCATGGGCATCGCCGCCGCGGCCGCGGTCAGCCTTTGGCTGGACTTCGAGGCTTCGGACGATCTGTTGTGGATCGGGCCGATCCTCGCCCTCGCGTTCCTGCTCGCCGAACAGCTCGGCATCAACGTCGACGTCCGCAGCGGCATCTCGTGGACGATCTCGTTCACCGAGATCCCGCTGGTCATCGGTTTCTTCGTCGCTCCCTTCGAAGTCGTGCTCGCCGCGCATCTCGCGGCGGGGATCGGGACCTTGCTTGCCCGCAAGGTCGCCGGACGCGTGCTCTACAACGCCGGCGCCTTCCTGCTGGAGATCACCGGCGCGTTCGCCGTGGCAGGACTGGTGAAACAGGCCTCCGGCGCCCACGACATGACCTGGATCGCCGCGCTGGCCGGGACTTTGACCGCGCCGCTGGTCAGCACGCTGCTCGCGCTCGCCGCCGTCCGCGTGCTGCGCCGCCGCATGCGCGTCAGCACCGCGATCCGGCTGACCGGCCGCATCCTCGTCGTCGGCTTCGTCAACGCCTCGGTCGGTCTTTCCGGTTATTTGGTCATTTCCGGGACGCCGAAGGCCTGGCCGCTCGTGCTCGCCGTGTTCCTCGGGCTCACCGCGTTGTACTGGGCGTACTCGGATCTGCTGCGCGAGCAACGCGACATGGAAGCGTTGTCCGACGTCAGCCTGATGGTCGCGCGGTCCGGTCAGCAGGCCGCCGCACGGCCCGCGGGGCGCGCGGACGAACTCGTCGGTGGTGTCGATGTCCGTGAGTGGGCGACCATCGCCGAACGCATCAAGGACCAGCTCGCCGCCGGCCGCGTCGTGCTGAGGCTTCGACTGGAGCCGAAGGACACCATGCGGATGGTCGTCGCGGGCGACGAACTGCCGCCCGTCGACCCGGCCGCCGACGACCCGCTGCTGCGCCTGCCCGGCGCGCACGTCCGCCACTTCCGGATCACCGAAGCCAATCCCGACGTCCGCTCCGCGTTGCTCGACCGCGGCGCGCAGGAGGCGCTGGTCGTCCCGCTGCGCAGCGCGAACCAGCTCCTCGGCGTCGTCGAAGCGCACGACAGGCTGAGCCGCTGGCGTGGGTTCGGCAAGTACGACGTCCAGCTGCTCGGCACGATGGCCAGCCACCTCGCGACGTCGCTGGACAACCGGCGCCTGCTCGCGACCCTGCGCCACGACGCGTACCACGACCCGCTGACCGGTCTGCTCAACCGGCCGGGCTTCCGCCAGGTCGCCAAGGAGCCGTTGCGGGAACAGGTCGACGCGGTCGTGCTCCGGGTCGATTTGGATGTCTTCTCCACCGTCAGCGACGCACTCGGCTACGTGTGGGCCGACCGGATGGTCATCGCCGCGGGCCGCCGGATCCGCGACGCGCTCGGCCCCGACGTCCCGCTCGCCAGGCTCGAAGGCGCGTCGTTCGCGGCACTCCTCGTCGGCTGCGCGCCGGAACGCGCCCAGGCCGCCGCGGAACTGCTTCGCGCGGAACTCGTCGCCCCGTACCCGGTCGACCGGCTCTCCGTCGAAGCCAACGCGATGATCGGCTACGCCACCTCTTCGGCGGAAGACGACGAGCAGGTCGACGTCGACGGGCTCCTGCAGCGCGCCGACGTCGCCGTCCGCGCGACCAAGGGCGGCGAAGAGGTCCGTGGCTACATGGCCAGCATGGGCCAGATCTTCATGCGCCGGTTCCAGATGGTCACGCAGTTCCGGCAGTCGCTCGAAGAAGGCCAGCTGAGCGTCCACTACCAGCCGAAGATCACCTTGCCGAACCGGCAGATCCAAGGTGTCGAGGCGCTCGTGCGCTGGGTTCACCCGGAGTTCGGCAGGCTCGGCCCGGACGAGTTCGTCCCGGCGATCGAAGCCGCCGGCCTCATCGGCGTCCTGACGTCGTTCGTGCTCGAAGAGTCGTTGAAGCGCGTGCGCAAGTGGCTCGACGAGGGCCTGCGCATCTCCGCCGCGGTGAACCTGTCCGTGCGGAACCTGGCCGACGAGGACTTCCCGACGAAGGTCGCGCGCGAGCTCGACCGCTTCGGCATCCCGCCCGAGCTGCTCACCTTCGAGCTGACCGAGTCCGGTGTGATGTCCGACCCGCAGAAGGCGCTGCCGATCCTGCGGGAGCTGCACTCGCTAGGCATCGTGCTCGCCGTCGATGACTTCGGCACCGGCTACTCGTCGCTGGCGTACCTGCGGCAGCTCCCGGTCGACCAGGTCAAGATCGACAAGAGCTTCGTCCTCGGCATGGGCACCGACCTCGGCGACCTCGCCGTCGTGCGCTCCATCGTCGAGCTGGGCCACTCGCTCGGCCTCACGGTCGTGGCGGAGGGTGTCGAGGAGGACGTCGCGCGGGATCAGCTCGAAGCGATGGGCTGTGACGTCGCCCAGGGCTACCTCATCTCGCGGCCGCTGCCGGAGGACCGCCTCGAGGCGTGGCTGCAGGCCCGCACGGCGCGTTCGCCCGGACGCCACTCCGAGACCGTCCTTACCCTGCTGACCTGAGGTTTCGCGGTAACGTACCCCCCTGTTTCAGGCCCGCGCGAGGACTTGCTAATCTTTCCAAGTCCTCGCGAGAGGCCAGGCCCCTTTAGCTCAGTCGGCAGAGCGTTTCCATGGTAAGGAAAAGGTCTACGGTTCGATTCCGTAAAGGGGCTCAGAACCTCAGCCGCGTCACGCAAGCGTGTCGCGGCCAGGTTCATGTAAGGCGGTGTAGCTCAGCTGGCAGAGCAAGCGGCTCATAATCGCTGTGTCGCCGGTTCAAGTCCGGCCACCGCTACGCGGTAATCCTGGGTATCCCAGGCCTAGTAGAGAAGGAAATGCTGTGGCTGCCACTGACGTGCGACCGAAGATCACGCTCGCGTGTGAGGAGTGCAAGCACCGCAACTACATCACCAAGAAGAACCGGCGCAACAACCCGGATCGCCTGGAGATGAAGAAGTTCTGCCCGAACTGCGGTACGCACCGGACTCACAAAGAGACCCGCTGAGCGTCTAGCGGTTCTACCTGTCTTACCCGAAGCCGCCCTGGTCACCAGGGCGGCTTCGGGTATTTTTCGGGTTCGGTAGCCTGCTCGGGTGGCCTTGGACCAGTCGTTCACCGGGCGGGTGTACCCGCCGACCAGTACCTATGAAGTGAGTCGCGAGAAGATCCGGGAGTTCGCCGACGCGCTCGGCGACACGAACCCGCTCTACCGCGACCCCGAAGCGGCGAAGGCGGCCGGCTACCCCGACGTCATCGCGCCGCCGACGTTCCTGACGATCATCAACCTCGCCTCGATCAACGCGATCGTCTCGGACCCCGAGCTGGGTCTCGACTACTCGCGGATGGTCCACGGCGATCAGCGGTTCACCTACACGCGGCCGGTGCACGCGGGCGACGTCCTGTCGCTCACCACGCATATCGACAACATCATGGCCCGCGCCGGGAACGACTTCATCAACCTGCGCGCCGAGATCTCCGGCGCCGACGGCGGCCTGATCGCCACCACGAACGCCCAGCTCGTGGTCCGAGGGGAGGACGCGTGAGCACGTTCACCGTCGGGGAAGAACTGACGCCGCTGACCATCGACGTCACCCGTGACCAGCTGGTGCGCTACGCCGGCGCGTCGCTCGACTTCAACCCCATCCACTGGAACGAGGCCTTCGCCAAGGAGGTCGGCCTTCCCGACGTCATCGCGCACGGGATGCTGACCATGGCGCTCGGCGCGAGGCTCGTCACCGACTGGCTCGGCGACCCCGGACGCCTCGTCGACTACTTCGCGCGCTTCACGCGCCCTGTGGTCGTGCCGAACGAAGGCGCGGCGACGATCGAGTTCACCGGGAAGGTCGCCGTGGTCAACGACGACGGCACCGCCCGCGTCGACATCACCGCCAAGTTCGAGGGCAAGGCCGTTCTCGGCAAGGCGCAGGCGGTCGTCCGCAACTGACGCCGGGGAGCAAGGGACCTTTGCTACCACTCGCTTAGCGTGCCTAAGTAAGTGGTAGCAAAGGTCCCTTGCTCTACGCGAGCTTGAGCAGCTTCTCGAGGACCTCCGCCATCCCCGCCGCACCCCGGGCGTTCGGGTGCAGCGGCGCCGCGGGCACCGACGGCGCGGGGCCCTCGACCCAGCGCCGGTTCGCGGCGCTGCACATGTCCCGCCCCTTGCTCGCGGTCGACATGTCGGCGAAGCCGGCTTCGTGCGCCTTCGCGGTGTCCTGCAACGCCGTGTTGAGCCGTTTGAGCGAGTCGCGGAAGTAGGCCACGTCCCCCGCGCCGACCGGCAGGACGGGCCAGCAGCCGGCGTCGTCGTCCGGAAGCACCGTCGGGTACCCCACGACCACAATGCGCGCCGAAGAGGCCTTCGCACGGATCTGGTCCAGGATCCCGCCGAGCCGGTCCGCCGCGGCGGTGATCCGTTCGGCGAGTTGATCGCGTCCGCCCGCGGTCAGTTGGGTCTTGCAGGGCGAAGCGGTCTGCACCTGCGTCGCGCACTGGCTCGCGAAGCCGGCGAAGCCCACGTCGTTGCCGCCTATCCCGACGGTCACCAGCGTCGTGTCGCCGTCGACGGCATCGAGCTGGGGAGCGTTCGTGCCGTCGCGGGTCTTCTGCTCGCCGGTGAGGTGCTCGGTCGTGGCGCCGCCGCAGCTGACGTCGACGAACTCGGCCGGACGCAGCTTCGCGGCGAGCAGGCTCGGGTAGTTGTTGTCCGAGCGATCGCAGCCCGCCGGCGCGCCCACGGGCCGTCCGGTGCCCGGCGAGGCCGTGTAGGAGTCGCCCAGCGCCACGTACCGGCCCGCGCCGTCCGAAGTGGTGACCCCCGGCGGAGTCACCGCCGTTCCACGCTCCCAAAGGTGGTAAGCGATCCCCAGGACGGACAGCACGATCACCAGGAAGAGGCAGCCGCCGCCCGTTCTCCGCTGCGTCACCCGTTCGTTGTACGCGACCTGGGTCACGTTTGTCATCGGTCCGACCGTCGGTGAACTCAGCGTGAACGGGTGATCTCCGGTTGCCTGAGACGTGGATCACGTTCAGGGTGGTGCGCGTACCTGCCCCCGAGGAAAGGCGGAAAACCGTGAGCCTGAACTTGAACAAGCTGGTGGACAAGGCATGGGAGGACAAGGGCATCGGTGAGCTGCTGGACGCGCCGCCGTCCGCGCTCGAAGGCCTGACCAAGAAGCACGACGAACTCCTCGCCGAGCTCAAGATCAAGACCATCCGGGACCTCGGCAACTGGAAGTACGCCGCGAAGGCCCACGCGCTCGTCCAGCTCGCCGACGGCGAATCCTGACGTTCTGAAGGCCCTTCCCGGCGAACGGGGAGGGCCTTCAGCCGTTCGGGACGAGGTCGCGCAGCTCGGCGGCGAGATCGAGGGCGTGCGTGACGTCCCGCGCGAGGTAGTGCGGGTCGACGAAGGCTTCGGCGATCCCGGTTTCGGCGGCCGCTTCCAGCTGGGCCGCGACGTCCTTGAGGTCCGTTCCCGGCTTCGGGTTGATCCGCAGCACCCGGCGCAGCGTGCCGGGGTCGCGGCCCGCCTTCTCGGCCGCGGTCACCACGGTTCCCCAGAGCTTCGCGAGATACGGCGCGGGCAGTCCCGCCGGGAGCCAGCCGTCCGCGCGACGGCCGACACGATCCAGTGCCACCGGGGACAGCCCGCCGAGCAACACCGGCGGATGAGGGCGCTGAGCCGGGCGCAACCCCACCTTCGACGCCGGGATCCGCCAGCGTTCGCCTTCGTGCTCGACCGGGTCGCCGGTCCAGAACTTCCGGAGGACGTCGAGAAGCTCCTCCAGCTGCCCGCCGCGCCCCTTCCAGGGTGTGCCTGTCGCCGTGTACTCGTCGCGAAGCCACCCGATGCCCAGCCCGACGTCCAGACGGCCACCGCTCACCTGATCCAGTGACGTGAGCATCCTGGCGAGCACCACGGCCGGGTACACCGTCCCGGTGAGCGTGCTGGTGCCCAGCCGGACCTTGTTCGTGACGCTCGCGGCGACGGTCAGCAGGATCAGCGGATCGGCGAACGTGACGAATTCGGGCGGATACGGCCGTTCCGGTGTGCCGCCGGGGTAGAAATCCGACGGCGAGATCGGCGCCAGCACCCGATCCCCGACCCACAAGGACTCGTAGCCGAGCTCCTCGGCCGCCGCGGCGAAACCGGTGACGGCGTCCATCGACGCCAGGGGACCGTACTGCGGAAGAGCGATTCCCAAGCGCACCACGGTCACCGTGCTTCCGCGAGCAGACGGCCCATCCTGGCGATCCCCTCGGCGAGATCGTTTTCGTCCAGGGCATAGGAAATCCGGAAGTAGCCCGGTGTCCCGAACGCCTCGCCGGGCACCACGGCGACCTCGGCCTCGCGCAGGATCAGATCGGCCAGCGCCACCGTGTCGGCCGGACGTTCGCCGCGAATCTCCTTGCCCAGCAACGCTTTCACCGACGGATAAACGTAGAAAGCACCGAGGGGCACCGGAGTCTCGACTCCCGGGATCTCGGAAAGCAGGGACAGCGCCTTCTTCCGCCGGGCGTCGAACGCTTCGCGCATGGCGAAAACGGCGTCGAGCGGCCCGCTCACCGCGGCCAGTGCCGCGCGCTGCGCGACGTTCGAAACGTTGCCGCACAAGTGGGATTGGTACGCGGTCGCCGCCTTGACCACGTCCTGCGGACCGAGCAGCCAGCCCACCCGCCAGCCGGTCATCGAGTACGTCTTCGCGACCCCGTTGAGGACGATCGTGCGGTCGGCGAGCTCCGGGACCAAGACCGGCATCGAAGGCGCTTCGGCGCCGTCGTAGACCAGGTGCTCGTAGATCTCGTCGGTGATCACCCAGAGGCCGTTCTCGTGCGCCCAGCGCCCGATCGCCTCGACCTGCTCGCGCGGGTACACCGCGCCGGTCGGGTTCGACGGCGACACGAACAGCAGCACCTTCGTGCGCGGCGTCCTGGCGGCTTCGAGCTGCTCGACGGTGGCCAGGTAGCCCGTCGTCTCGTCCGCCGTGACCTGCACTCCGACACCGCCGGCGAGGGCGATCGACTCCGGGTACGTGGTCCAGTACGGCGCGGGCAGCAGCACCTCGTCGCCGGGGTCGAGCAGCGTCGCGAACGCCGAGTAGACCGCCTGCTTGCCGCCGTTGGTCACCAGGACGCGGCCGGGGTCGACCTCGAACCCGGAGTCGCGGACGGTCTTCGCTGCGATCGCCTCGCGCAGCTCCGGCAGCCCGCCCGCGGCGGTGTAGCCGTGATTGACCTTGTCGCGGACCGCCGCCTCGGCGGCTTCGAGCACGTTGGCCGGGGTGGGGAAGTCCGGCTGCCCCGCGCCGAACCCGATCACGGGACGACCCTGCGCCTTGAGCTCCCGGGCCTTCGCGTCGACGGCCAGCGTGGCCGACGGCGTGATGCCGCCGATGCGGGCCGAAACGCGAGCGGCGGGCGAAGGCGAGGGTGCGGGAGCGCTCATGGCGACATCGTGGCACGATCATGGGGTCGGCCGTGGGGGAGTTTCCCCGCGGAAGGCTGCTCCGCGCCGCTTTGAGGGGCGCGGTTGCGAAGCTGTTCGGGGGTTGCCGTAGACTTCTGGTCTCGGAACGCACTACGGTCATCCCCGCCACGGCGGTGGGGACGATGGAATGCGTCCTCGGGAGCTCCAGAGCATCGGGGTTCCAAAGGGGTGTAGCTCAATTGGCAGAGCAGCGGTCTCCAAAACCGCAGGTTGCAGGTTCAAGTCCTGTCACCCCTGCGTAAGCGAACTGGTGAAGGCGGAGGAGTGGTCGTGAGCGACAGCGACGCCAGCGGTGAGAAGGCGCAGGACGACGCCGGGCAGAAGCCCGACGAGCAGTCCCGCCCGGTGACCGCCGCTGCCCGGCGTGAGCGCCGTGCGTCCGCGCGCCCGTCCGGTAAGGCCGACGCCAAGTCGGACGACAAGACCCGCCCCGCCGGCAAGGCGAAGGCCGGGGACAAGACCGAGAAGTCCAAGGACGCCAAAGGCACGGCGACCCCGAAGCGCGACCGCAAGCCGAAGCAGGCGTCGATCTTCGCCCGGCTCATGCGCTTCATCCGTGAGGTCTGGGCCGAGCTGCGCAAGGTCATCTGGCCGAACCGCAAGCAGATGGTCACCTACACCGCGGTGGTGCTGGTCTTCGTGGTGTTCATGGTGGCGCTGGTGAGCGGCCTCGACCTGGCCTTCAAAGAGGTCGTCGGTGCCGTCTTCGGCAGCTGAGGCAGCCGTTCGCGGTGTCTGAGGGCGCCGCACGGTGGCCTCTGCGCCACGGCAACCGATCAACTGAGAGGACGGAACGTGACCTCCGAGAACGGCACAGCAGCCGGTCATGAGCTGACCGAGCTTTCCGACGAGCAGGTGCACGCGGCACTCGGCGACGAGCAGTCCGAGCACCTGGACTCCGTCGAGGTGCCCGCCGCAGGCGACGAGGTCGACGAAGCCGGAGATGTCGCGGAGGCCGACGAGGCGTCCGTCGAGACCGACGACACCGAGGACGACGACACCGCCGCCGCGCCCGAGGCCGACGAGGACGTCGACCCGGTCGCCAAACTGCGCGCGGAACTCAACGCCGCTCCCGGTGAGTGGTACGTCGTGCACTCGTACGCGGGTTACGAGAACAAGGTGAAGACCAACCTCGAGACCCGGACCCAGACGCTGGACGTCGAGGACTACATCTTCCAGATCGAGGTCCCGACCGAAGAGGTCACCGAGATCAAGAACGGCCAGCGCAAGCAGGTGCAGCGCAAGGTGCTGCCCGGCTACATCCTGGTCCGCATGGACCTGAACGACGCCTCGTGGAGCGCGGTGCGCAACACGCCGGGTGTCACCGGGTTCGTCGGCGCCACGTCGCGTCCGTCGCCGCTGACCGTGGACGAGGTGCTCAAGTTCCTCGCGCCCAAGGTCGAGACGGCCGCCCCCGCCAAGCCCGGCAAGGGCGAGGCCGCTTCCGCCGAGTCGCAGCTGGGTGCCCCCGCGGTCGAGGTGGACTTCGAGGTCGGCGAGTCGGTCACCGTCATGGACGGCCCGTTCGCGACGCTGCCCGCGACGATCTCCGAGGTCAACGTGGACGGACAGAAGCTGAAGGTCCTGGTGTCGATCTTCGGCCGGGAGACCCCGGTCGAGCTGTCGTTCAACCAGGTCTCCAAGATCTGACGGCCGCCAGACGGCCGGCAGTCCCCGCGTACTGGCAGGTGTGCGGGGGACTCAAGTCAGTAAGAAGGAACAAACGAAATGCCACCCAAGAAGAAGAAGCTTGCGGCGATCATCAAGCTGCAGATCAAGGCGGGTGCGGCCAACCCCGCGCCGCCGGTCGGCCCCGCGCTGGGTCAGCACGGCGTCAACATCATGGAGTTCTGCAAGGCCTACAACGCCGCGACCGAGTCGCAGCGCGGGGACGTCGTCCCGGTCGAGATCTCCGTGTACGAAGACCGCACGTTCGACTTCAAGCTCAAGACGCCGCCGGCCGCGAAGCTGCTGCTGAAGGCCGCGGGCGTGGAGAAGGGTTCCGGCGAGCCGCACAAGACCAAGGTCGCCAAGGTCACCTGGGACCAGGTCCGCGACATCGCGAAGACCAAGGAATCCGACCTGAACGCGCACGACATCGACCAGGCCGCGAAGATCATCGCCGGCACCGCCCGTTCGATGGGCATCACGGTCGTCGACTGAGTTCCACCCAGCACCACCGTGGGAGAGCCAGTGCTGGCTCCAACACCACACTGATCCGTTGAAGAGTTAAGGACAGAAGCAATGCCCAAGCACAGCAAGGCCTACCGTCAGGCTCTTGAGCTGGTGGACCGCGAGCGGCTCTACGCCCCGCTCGAGGCCGCGAAGCTGGCCAAGGAGACCTCCTCCAAGAAGATGGACGCCACCGTCGAGGTCGCCATGCGCCTCGGTGTCGACCCTCGCAAGGCCGACCAGATGGTCCGCGGCACCGTGAACCTGCCGCACGGCACCGGTAAGACCGCTCGCGTCATCGTTTTCGCCGTTGGTGACAAGGCCGCCGAGGCCGAGGCCGCCGGCGCGGACGTGGTCGGCACGGACGAACTGATCGAGCGCATCCAGGGTGGCTGGCTCGAGTTCGACGCCGCGATCGCGACGCCGGACCAGATGGCCAAGGTCGGCCGTATCGCCCGCATCCTCGGCCCGCGTGGCCTGATGCCGAACCCGAAGACCGGCACCGTGACCCCCGCGGTCGCGAAGGCCGTCTCGGACATCAAGGGCGGTAAGATCAACTTCCGCGTGGACAAGCAGGCCAACCTGCACTTCGTCATCGGCAAGGCCTCGTTCGACACCGACAAGCTGGTGGAGAACTACGCGGCCGCGCTGGACGAGATCCTGCGTGCCAAGCCGTCGTCGGCGAAGGGTCGCTACCTGAAGAAGGTCACGATCTCCACGACGATGGGCCCGGGTGTCCCGGTCGACCCGGCCCGCACCCGCAACCTCCTCTCCGAGGACGCGTGAGTCTGAGTTAGACATCACTGAGAAGGGGGCGGTCCCGCTACGGCGGGGCCGCCCCTTTTTCGTGTTTGCTGGAGGGCATGCCTACCTTCGCGTCCTTCGACGGGCTTCAGCTGAGCTACACCGTGTGGGAAGGCCGTGGGCGTCCGGTACTGCTGCAGCACGGCTTCGCCGCGGACACGAACGCCAACTGGATCGCTCCCGGCGTCGTCGACACCCTCCAGGACGCGGGGCTGACCGTGATCAGCCTGGACGCGCGCGGCCACGGGCGGTCGGCGAAACCGCACGACGAGGCGAGCTACGGCGACGACGCGATGGTGCGTGACGTGTCGGCGCTGCTCGACTCCCTGGGGCTCGACGAGGTGTCGATGGTCGGCTACTCGATGGGCGCGATGATCGCACTCGGCGCGGTGGCCGCGGACCCGCGGATCCGGTGCCTCGCGATCGGCGGGGTCGGGTCAGGGATCGTCGACTTCGGCGGCGTCGACACCCGCGTCGTCACGCCTGAGGCGATCAGCGAGGCGTTGCTCGCTTCGGACCCTTCGACGCTTCCGCCGTCTTCGGCGCCTTTCCGGGCGCTAGCCGACGCTTTGCGGGCGGACCGGATCGCGCTGGCGGCCGTCGCGCGCGGGACGGCGAATCCGAAACTGGACCTGACGGCGATCGCCGTGCCGACCCTGATCCTCGCCGGGGACACCGATCCGCTGGCCGCGGAACCCGAACGCCTGGCCGCCGCCATCGCCGGCGCCCGCCTCGTCCGCGTCCCCGGCGATCACATGGCCGCCGTCATGCACCCCGCCTTCGGCTCCGCCCTCACCGGCTTCCTGACTTCGCACGACCTCTGACGCGACCTGCGTTTAGCCCCCTAATCGCGATCCGGCGCCCGCACCTGCGTTTCGCGGGCTAATCGCGATCCGGGTGCGGACCTGCGTTTCGCGGGCTAATCGCGATCTGGCGGGCGCGTCGCCTTTAGCGGGCTAAACGCGATCTGTGGGGGAAGACGTGCAGGTCAGTTGCCGGTGGGTGGGGCGGGGCAGGGGTCGGGAGAGTTCGCGTGGCCGGTGATCAGCCACTGGCCCATCTCGACTTCCTGCAGGGTGAAGCTGCCCAGGAGAGGGCCACCGCGGATGTTGTACCAGCACGAGTGGATCGTCAGGTTCTGCCGCGGGACCACGCTCGACATCGGGCGCACCGCGTAGATGTACGGCGTGATGTCGGTGACCTTGGCGTTCAGCGCCGGCACGGCGGTCGCGCAGTCCGGATAGCCGAGGTCGCGGGCGAACTGGGCCTGCGCCTGTTCGCTCATCGACAGGCAGACCTTTTCGACGCGGGTGGCGGGCGGGTACGGCTTGCCGATCGTGTCGTAGATGGCCCGCACGGCTTCCCAAGGATTGGTCGAGAGCACCTGGTTGGTGTGGTGCTTGCCGCCGCCGCCCTGGACGAACGTCGCCGTGTCCTGCCCGGCGTCGCTCGGGAAGATCTGCCGGTAGACGATGGTGGCGCCGACGCAGAGCAGCACGATCACGATGATCCAGGCGAGGAGCTTCCCGCCCAGACGTCGCAGCCAGCGCGGCATGCGCGGGCGAGGGGCGTGCACGAGTTCGCCGGGCGGCGGGCCCGGAGGCGCCGGTGGCTGCCCGCCGTAGTGCTGGGTCACGGGCTGCGTGGTCTGTGACGGCACGAGGCCCTGCTGCTGCGCCTCGGTGAACTTCAGATAGTCCTGGAACTGCTGAAACTGCTGGAACTGGCGCAGTTGCTCCTCATCCAGCCGGGGCGCGGGCTGACCTCCCGCCTTGGGCTCGATGTCCGTGCCGGGCTCGCTGCCCGGCTTTCCGTCATCACGCTGCTCCGCCACGTCACCATGATGCCTCGCGAGGCCACCCGCGCACTCCGCCGGTCGCGTTTAGCCCGCTAAACGCGCTCCGGAAGGGGGTCCGTGCGGAGGGCGGAAGAGGGTCACGTACCCTTGTCAAGGTTCTACCGAAGACCGCTGGTCTTCTCCTGGTCATACGGCCTGGAGAACGAAGGCCCCGCTAGGGCGGGCGACCCGCGCAGGAGGAACGAGGCTCGCCCACGATGCATGTCGTCGTGTGCCCTGACGCCCCGCGCCTGTCTGCGCCGGGGCGTTTCGTCGTTTCAGGGCTCTCAAGGCCAGTGGACCACTAGCCAAGAGAGGAGGCGACCATGGCGAAGCCCGACAAGGAGGCGGCCGTCGCCGAGATCGCGGAGAGCTTCCGCAGCAGCTCGGCCACAGTCGTTACCCAGTACACCGGCCTCTCCGTGTCCCAGCTGTCCCAGCTGCGCCGCGCTCTCGGCACCAATGCCAAGTACCGGGTCGCGAAGAACACCCTCGTCAAGCGTGCCGCCACGGACGCCGGCATCGAGGGTCTCGAGGACCTGTTCGTCGGCCCGACCGCGATCGCCTTCGTCGAAGGTGAAGCTGTTGACGCCGCGAAGGCGCTTCGCGACTTCGCGAAGGACAACAACGCGCTTGTGATCAAGGGCGGCTACATGGACGGCAAGACGCTGTCCGTGGACGAGATCACCAAGATCGCCGATCTCGACAGCCGTGAGGTCCTGCTCGCCAAGGCGGCGGGCGCGTTCAAGGCGAAGCTGTCCCAGGCCGCCGCGCTGTTCCAGGCGCCGGCGTCCCAGGTCGCTCGCCTGGCTGCCGCGCTGGAGGAGAAGCAGCGCAACGCCGGTACCGAAGCAGCCGAAGCACCCGCCGAGAGCTGAACACCCCCCACCCCGAACTTTTAGTTCGTTTCAGAGAGGAAAGCCACCATGGCGAAGCTGAGCACCGCCGAGCTGATCGACGCCTTCAAGGAGCTCACCCTTCTTGAGCTGTCCGAGTTCGTCAAGGAATTCGAGACCACCTTCGACGTGACCGCGGCCGCCCCGGCTGCCGTCGTCGCCGCCGCCCCGGGTGCCGCCCCCGCCGCGGCCGCCGAGGAGCAGGACGAGTTCGACGTCGTTCTCGAGTCCGCCGGTGACAAGAAGATCCAGGTCATCAAGGTCGTCCGTGAGGTCGTCTCGGGTCTGGGCCTGAAGGAGGCCAAGGAGCTGGTCGAGGCCGCTCCCAAGGCCCTCCTGGAGAAGGTCGACAAGGAGGCCGCCGAGGCCGCCAAGGAGAAGCTCGAGGCCGCGGGCGCCAAGATCGCCATCAAGTGATCTCGGGCGCGTCAGCGCCTACCGCAGCACCGTCGAAGGGGCGGGCATCCACACGGGTGCCCGCCCCTTCGCTGTGCCCACGACCTGCGTTTAGCCCCCTAATCGCGACGCGTAGCAAGGCTAAGCATTCGGGTGCGCCCAGGCGCCGGATCGCGTTTAGCCCGCGAAACGCGATCCGTGTGGCGCGGAGGTGCCCTGGAGGCCTGACCTGCGTTTAGCCCCCTAAACGCGATCCGGCCTGGGCCGGGGCAGGTCGTGGATCTGCGCGCGGGAGTGACGTGCACTACGGTGCTGCAAGCGGTGCACGGGCAGGCGGCGGGCTGTGCGAAAAGTTACCCGCGGGTCTGGCCAGAAAAGAAAACTGGCGAGTAACCTGTTCGCACTCAGCTCGTTGCACCTGGTTGACGCGGGTATCGCTGCGCGAACGCATGCGTCCTCTCGGGCCAGTGGCACGGGAAGGCAGTGCGCGACGACGCGGAACAGCTCCTGGAGGTGCGATGGGTGCCGAGGTGGTCATCGAAGGTCTTTCCAAGTCCTTCGGTAAGCAGGCCATCTGGCGGGACGTCACGCTGACCCTGCCTCCGGGCGAGGTCTCGGCGATGCTCGGACCGTCCGGAACCGGTAAGTCCGTCTTCTTGAAGTCGATGATCGGTCTGCTCAAGCCCGACAAGGGCCGGTGCATGATCAACGGCGTCGACATCGTGACGTGCTCCGAACACCAGCTCTACGAGGTACGCAAGCTCTTCGGCGTCCTTTTCCAGGACGGCGCGCTGTTCGGCTCGATGAACCTCTACGACAACGTGGCCTTCCCCCTGCGGGAGCACACGAAGAAGTCGGAGACCGAGGTCCGCCGGATCGTGCTCGAGAAGCTCGAGATGACCGGTCTCAACGGCGCCGACAAGAAGCTGCCCGGCGAGATCTCCGGCGGTATGCGCAAACGCGCCGGCCTCGCCCGCGCGCTGGTGCTGGACCCGCAGATCATCCTGGTCGACGAGCCGGACTCCGGTCTCGACCCGGTCCGCACCACCTACATCTCCCAGCTCTTCCTGGACGTCAACGCACAGATCGACGCGACGTTCCTGATCGTCACGCACAACATCAACCTCGCCCGCACCGTCCCGGACAACCTTGGCATGCTCTTCCGCAAGGAACTGGTCATGTTCGGCCCGCGCGAGGTGCTGCTGACCAGCGAGGAGCCGGTCGTCAAGCAGTTCCTCAACGGCAAGATGGACGGCCCCATCGGCATGAGCGAGGAGAAGGACTCGGCCCAGCTCGCCGCGGAGCGCGCGATGTTCGAGGCCGGTCACCACGCGGGCGGTGTCGAGGACGTCAGCGGGGTGCCGCCGCAGATGCAGCCGACGCCCGGCGTGCCCACCCGGATGGGCGCGGTCCGCCGCAAGGACCGCGTCATGCAGATCCTGCACGGCCTGCCGCCCGAGGCGCAGCAGAGCATCATCGAGTCGCTTTCGCCGGAGGAGCAGCAGCGCTACGGCGTCCGCCCGCAGCGTCTCGCCACCGCCGGCCACCGGTCGGCGCCGGTCGACAGCTCGATCCCGAACCACCACCAGGGCCAGCTGCCCGACGACCAGGTCGCCCACATCCCGCACCCCGGGAGAGCGGGCAACCACCGCTTGCGGCCACAAGATCCGGGGTCAGGTGGCGCGTGAGCTCTCCCGCTTCATCGGCGAAGATCCCCGGAATCGGCATGGTGCGCGAGACCGGGAACCTGTTCGCTCTCGGCCTCGACATCGTTCGTGGCATCTTCCAGCGCCCGTTCCAGCTGCGGGAGTTCATCCAGCAGGCCTGGTTCATCGCGAGTGTCACGATCCTGCCGACGGCGCTCGTCGCGATCCCGTTCGGCGCGGTCATCTCGCTGCAGTTCGGTTCGCTCGCCCGCCAGCTCGGCGCCCAGTCCTACACGGGCGCCGGGTCGGTGCTCGCCACCGTGCAGCAGGCCAGTCCGCTGGTCACGGCGCTGCTGGTCGCGGGCGCCGGCGGTAGCGCGGTCTGCGCGGACATCGGCGCGCGGACCATCCGTGAAGAGATCGACGCCATGGAGGTGCTCGGCGTCTCCGCGGTGCAGCGGCTGATCGTGCCGCGTGTGCTCGCGATGATGCTGGTGGCGCTCCTGCTGAACGGCATGGTCAGCGTCATCGGCGTGCTCGGCGGGTACTTCTTCAACGTCGTCCTCCAGGGCGGGACGCCGGGTGCGTACCTGGCGAGTTTCTCCGCGCTGGCCCAGCTGCCGGACCTCTGGGTCGGCGAGCTGAAGGCGCTGATCTTCGGCTTCATCGCCGCGGTCGTCGCCTCCTACCGGGGACTGAACCCGTCCGGCGGCCCGAAGGGTGTCGGCGACGCGGTGAACCAGTCGGTCGTCATCACGTTCCTCATGCTGTTCGTGGTGAACTTCGTGATCACGCTGATCTACCTGCAGATCGTGCCCGGAAAGCTGGACTGACGCATGACCTTCCTCCAAGGCGCCAAGCGGGTCGCTAACCGTCCTTTGCAGACACTGGACAACCTCGGTGACCAGATGTCGTTCTACGGCCGCGCGTTGCTGTGGACGCCGAGGACGCTTCGCCGCTACATGAAAGAAGTCCTGCGGCTGCTCGCCGAAGTGAGCTTCGGTTCCGGCTCGCTCGCCGTCATCGGCGGCACGGTCGGCGTGATGGTCGGCTTGACCCTGTTCACCGGTGTCCTCGTCGGTCTCCAGGGCTACTCGGCGCTGAACTCGATCGGCACCTCGGCCTTCACCGGCTTCCTGACCGCGTTCTTCAACACCCGCGAGATCGCCCCGCTGGTCGCCGGCCTCGCGCTTTCGGCGACCGTCGGCGCGGGCTTCACCGCCCAGCTGGGCGCCATGCGGATCTCGGAGGAGATCGACGCGCTCGAGGTCATGGGGGTGCCGAGCCTCCCGTACCTGGTGACGACGCGGATCATCGCCGGTTTCGTCGCGGTCATCCCGCTGTACGTCATCGGCCTGCTGAGTTCGTATCTCGCGTCGCGGTTGGTCGTTATCTACATCTACAACCAGTCAGCGGGTACCTACGACCATTATTTCGACCTGTTCCTACCACCACAGGATGTGTTGTATTCGTTCATCAAGGTGCTGTTGTTCAGCGTCTTGATCATCCTGTCCCATTGCTATTTCGGATACCGGGCCTCCGGTGGCCCCGCCGGTGTCGGCGTGGCCGTCGGTAAAGCGGTCCGGCTGAGCATCGTCACGGTGTCCATCATGAACTTCTTCATCGGTTTCGCGATCTGGGGAACCGACGTCACGGTGAGGATCGCAGGATGATCGCGACAGTCCGGCGCAGGCTACTGGGCCTGCTTCTGGTCGCCGTGCTCATCGGCGGGGTGGCGCTGAGCATCGCGCTGTATCAAAGGGCGTTCACGCCCGTCGTCAGCGTGAAGCTCCAGTCGGGCAACATCGGGAACCAGTTGCTGAAGCAGTCCGATGTGAAGGTCCGCGGCCTCATCGTCGGTTCGGTCCAGGACATCGCCGCGACGCCGGACGGTGCCGAGCTCACGCTCGCGCTGAATCCCGAGTCGGCGAAACTGATCCCGCAGAACGTTTCGGCGCGATTCCTGCCGAAGACGTTGTTCGGTGAGCGTTTCGTTTCCCTGGAGATCCCGGACGCGCCGTCGGAGAAGACGATCGCCGAAGGCGACGTGATCACTCAGGACCGTACGTCCGGCGCGGTCGAGCTGGAGCAGGCCTTCGCTCATCTGATGCCGGTCTTGCAGGCGGTCCAGCCGCAGAAGCTGTCGAGCACGCTTTCGGCGATCTCCACCGCCCTCAACGGCCGCGGTGACCAGCTCGGCGACACCCTCGCGCAGCTCGGTGACTACGTCGGGCAGCTGAACCCGCACGAGCCGAAGCTCCAGCAGAACCTCAAAGAGCTCGCGAAGTTCTCGGACAACCTCAACGCCGTCGCCCCGGACCTGGTGCAGACCTTGGACAACCTGAGCACCACCACCCGCACCGTGGTGGACCAGAAGATGAACCTGGCGAACCTCTACGGCAGCGTCACGCAGGCTTCGGTCGATCTGCAGACGTTCCTGCAGAACAACGCCGACAACCTGATCCGGCTCGCCGACACGGCCCGCCCGACGGCGGAGCTGCTCGCGAAGTACGCGCCGGAATACCCGTGCGTGATCGGGCAGATGGCGGCCAACCTGCCGAAGATCGACAAGGCGCTCGGCAAGGGCACCGACCGGCCCGGTCTGCACGCGACCATCGAGGTCACTGTCAACCGCGGGCCGTACCTGCCGGGCAAGGACGAGCCGCGGTTCGAGGACAAACGCGGTCCGCGCTGCTACGACCTGAAGCAGTTCCCGGACCCGTTCCCGCAGTACCCTCCGGACGGTCCGATCAAGGACGGCAGCACGGTCAAACAGCCGGCACGCTCGGCGAACGACGGCCTTTCGCCGTCGAACGGCTTCGCGAACGTCGGCGGTTACAACGGCGGAGGAGCGCCAGGCGGTAGCCCGTCCTACAGCGCGTCCGAATCGGACTTCCTCGCGCAGCTGGTCGCGCCGCAGGTCGGCATGTCCGCCTCGGACGTGCCCGGCTGGGGATCGCTGCTCGTCGGCCCGCTCTACCGGGGAGCGGAGGTGCACGTCCAGTGAGGGGATTGCTCGCTCCGCTGATCAAGCTCTGCGCCTTCATCGTGGTCACCGTGCTGTTCACGACCATCCTCGGGATCAGCATCGCCAACGTGAACACCACCAGCACCAACGCCTACAAGGCGCGGTTCAGCGACGCCACCCTGTTGCTGCCCAACGACGACGTCCGCATCGCCGGCGTCCGGGTCGGGCAGGTCAAGGACGTCCGCATCGTCGACCGCCGCCAGGCCGAGGTGGAGTTCGAAGTGGACGCCGGACGCAAACTGCCCGCCGGGGTCACCGCGCAGATCAAGTTCCGGAACCTGGTCGGCCAGCGCTACGTCTCGCTCGGGCAGGGCACCGACTCCTCCGGCAAGAACCTGGAGCCCGGCGGGAACATCCCGCTGGAGCGGACCACGCCCGCGCTCGACCTGACGCAGCTGTTCAACGGGTTCAAGCCGCTGTTCACCGCGCTCAACCCGGACGACATCAACAAGCTGTCCTACGAGGTCATCCAGGTCCTGCAGGGCGAGGGCGGCACGGTCGAAAGCCTGCTGAAGCACACCGCGTCGCTGGCCACCACGATCTCCGACAAGGACAAGGTGATCGGCGAGGTCATCGACAACCTGAACTCGGTGCTCGACACGGTCAACGCGCACACGCCGCAGCTGAACGACCTGATCGTCAGGCTGCAGCAGCTGGTCTCCGGGCTGGCCGCGGACCGCGAGCCGATCGGCGACGCCATCGACTCGCTCGGCACCCTCGCCAAGACGACCTCCGGTCTGCTCGGTGAAGCCCGTGAGCCGCTCAAGCAGGACATCGCCGCGCTCGGCACGCTGACGAAGAACCTCAACGACAGCCAGCCGATCGTCGAGCACTTCATCCAGTTCCTGCCGCAGAAGGTGACGGCGCTGACCCGCACCGCCGACTATGGCTCCTGGTTCAACTTCTTCGCCTGTGAGATGACGGGAGCCGTCGCCCTGCCTCCGCTGATCAACGAGCCGATCAACCTGCCGCTGCTGCCGGTGAACCGGGCGAGGTGCACGGCATGAAGTCGTTCCAGAAACGCAATCCGATCCCGATCGCGCTGGTCGGTATCTCGGTGCTGCTGCTCGGTTTCATCGCCGCGCTGAACTCCGAGGACCTGCCGGTCATCGGCGGCGGGACGACCTACACCGCGGACTTCAGCGAGGCTTCGGGTCTGCAGGAGGACAACGACGTCCGGGTCGCCGGTGTGAAGGTCGGGAAGATCTCCGAGATCAAGCTCGACGGCGACAAGGTCCGGATCTCGTTCAAGGTCAAGGACGCCTGGCTGGGCGACAAGACCAGCGCGGCGATCAAGATCAAGACCGTCCTCGGCCAGAAGTACCTGGCGCTCGACCCGCAGGGGCAGCGCACGCTCGACCCGAGCGCGACCATCCCGCGTGAGCGCACGATGTCGCCGTTCGACGTCCTCGACGCCTTCCGCGGTCTTTCGCAGACCGTCGATGACATCGACACGACGCAGCTGGCGAAGAGCTTCGACGTCATCACGGAGACCTTCGCCGACACCCCGGCCGACGTGAAGGGCGCCCTGACCGGCCTTTCCCGCCTCTCGGACACCATCGCCAAACGGGACTCGCAGCTGTCGAGCCTGCTCGCGAACACGCGGCAGGTCTCGCAGACGCTCGTCGACCGGGACGCCGAGTTCCAGAAGCTGCTGGCCGACGGCAACAAGCTGCTCGGCGAGGTGGCCAAGCGCAAGGAGGCGATCTCCGCGCTGCTGGACGGCTCGCGCAATCTCGCGACCCAGCTCAAGGGCCTGGTCGACGACAACGACGCGCAGCTCGACCCGGTGCTCGCCCAGCTCGACCAGCTGACCTCGATGCTGCAGCGCAACCAGGACGCCCTCGGCCAGGGCATCGCGCGGTTCGCGCCGTTCATCCGGGTGTTCACGAACACGATCGGCAACGGCCGCTGGTTCGACAACTACATCTGCGGACTGGTCCTGCCGTCGTTCGGGCCGATCAACGACAAGGGGTGCTACGAGAAATGAGTACCCGTCTCGGTTCCAGCCTCGCGCGCGGCTTCACCATCGCGATCGTGCTCGCGCTGGTCGTCGCCGGCGCGCTGTGGTGGACGCTCAAGGACGCCGGCCGCAATCACGTGACCGCGTACTTCGCGGGCACCGTCGGCCTCTACGAAGGCAACAGTGTCCGCATGCTCGGCGTGGACATGGGCACGGTCACCAAGATCCAGCCGATGGGCAACCAGGTCCGCGTCGAACTCGAATACGACCGTTCGGTGGCGGTGCCCGCCGACGCGAAGGCGATCATCGTGTCGCCGTCACTGGTCAGCGACCGCTACGTGCAGCTCGCCCCGGCGTACAAGGGCGGACCGCGGATCGCCGACGGCGCCGTCATCGGCCTCGACCGCACCGAGGTCCCGCTGGAGGTCGACGAGCTCGCCGCCAGCCTCTCCCGGGTCAGCAAGTCGCTCGGGCCCAACGGCGCCAACAAGAACGGTTCGCTGTCGAACCTGCTCGACACCGCCGCGAAGAACTTCGACGGCAACGGGCAGGCGCTGCACGACACGATCACGAAGCTCGGCCAGGCCGCTGGCACGTTGTCGGGCAACAAGGACGACCTGTTCAAGACCGTCGAGAACCTCGGCTCCTTCTCGAAGACGCTGGTGAACAGCGACAAGCAGGTCCGCGACTTCGAGCGGCAGCTGGCCGACGTCAGCGGATTCCTCGCGGGGGAGCGGGAAAACCTCTCGGCGACGGTGAAGCAGCTGTCGGACACGCTCACCGCGGTGCAGGCGTTCATCGAGAAGAACCGCGACCGGCTCAAGTCCAATGTGGACATGCTGGCCAGTGTGACCAAGGTGCTCGTGGACCAGCGCGGCGCGCTCGCCGAGATCCTCGACGTCGCCCCGGTCGGTCTCGGGAACCTGGTCAACACCTACAACGCCTCGTCGGGCACGCTCGACGCGCGGGCCAACCTCAACGAGCTCACCCAGCCGCCGCTGGTGATGGTGTGCAACCTGCTGAAGCAGACCCCGGACGCGCTCGACGCGCTGGGCGACGCGTGCAAGGGCGTCGCCGGGCTGGTCGACGGGCTGGTTCCGCTGCCGTCCATCGCGCAGGTGATCCAGTCGTCGCAGGCGGGCCAGCTGCCGCCGCTGCCGCTCCCGATCGCGGGTCAGCTCTACGGAACGGCGGCGAAGTGATGAACAGGAAACTTGCCCTCGTTGCCGTCGGGACCGTCGCGGCGCTGACGTTGAGCGGCTGCGGGTTCAGCGGGATCTACGACGTGCCGCTGCCCGGTGGCGCCGAGCTCGGCGACCACCCGTACACCGTCAAGGTGCAGTTCCGCGACGTCCTCGACCTGACCCCGCAGGCCGGGGTGAAGGTCAACGAGGTCGCCATCGGTCGCGTCGAAGCGATCGGCCTGACCCAGGACGGCTGGAACGCCGAGGTCACCCTGCGGGTCAACGGCGACGTGAAACTGCCGGCGAACGCGCTCGCCAATGTCAAGCAGTCGAGCCTCCTCGGCGAGAAGTACGTCGAGCTGGCCGCACCCCCCGACGGACAGGGCAAGCTCGCCGACAACGCGGTGATCCCGCTGGCCCGCACGAACCGCAGCGTCGAGGTCGAGGAACTGCTCGGCGCGCTTTCGCTGCTGCTCAACGGTGGTGGGGTGGAACAGCTCAACACCATCACCAAGGAACTCAACAACGCCACCACCGGCCGCTCGCCGGAGCTCAAGGCGCTGCTGAACAACACCAACGAGCTGGTCACGAACCTCGACAAGCAGTCCGCGAACATCACGCGGGCGCTCGACGGGCTGAACCGGCTCTCGCTCACGCTGAACGGCCAGAAGGACAAGCTGGTCGGCGCGGTCGACAACCTCGGCCCCGGGCTCGGTGTGCTGGAGCAGCAGCGCGGTCAGCTGGTGACCATGCTGAACGCGCTCAACCACCTCTCCGGTGTCGCCGTCGACACGGTGAACAAGAGCAAGGAAGACCTCGTCGCCGACCTCAAGGCACTGCAGCCGACGCTGCAGAAGCTGGGCGAAGCTGGCGCGGATCTGCCGAAGGCGCTGGAGATCCTGCTGACCTTCCCGTTCAGCGACGCCGCCTACGACGGCGTCAAGGGCGACTACTTCAACCTGTTCGCGAAGATCGACCTGAACCTGAACGAGATCCTCAAGAACCTCGGCCGCAGCCGTCAGAACCCGCTCCAGGACGTCATCCCGGTGCCGGGCCTCACCGGCGGGACGGAGGGACCGGGGGCGAATCCGCCGCTGCCGATCCCGGACAGCGTCGGCGGTGTCGCCGGCGGCCAGGCGAGCGCGCCGCAGGGTGGCGGGCAGCCGCAACAGACCGGACCCGCCGGTATCTTCGGCGTGCTTTCGGGAGGTGCCGGCTGATGCTGGTCCGTAGGACGAAGATCCAGCTGGTCGCGTTCGCGATCATCTCCGTGGTCGCCATCGTGTACGCGCTGATCCGGTTCGCCGGGCTCGGCCAGGTCTTCGGCGACGAGGGCTACACGGTGAAGCTGCAGCTCAAGCAATCCGGCGGCATCTTCACCAACGCCGAGGTCACGTACCGCGGCTTCAACATCGGCCGGGTCGGCGAGCTGCGCCTGACCAAGACCGGGCTGGAAGCCGACCTCAACATCTCACCGGACGCCCCGCAGGTGCCCGCCGATCTCGACGCCGTCGTCGCGAACCGGTCGGCGGTCGGCGAACAGTTCGTCGACCTGAAGCCCAAGAGCGACAAGGGACCGTTCCTGAACGCGGGTTCGGTCATCCCGGCCGACAAGGTCAAGACGCCCGTGCCGACCGAGCAGCTCATCGGCGACCTCGACAGCCTCGCGGCCTCGGTGCCGACCGACTCGCTGCGCAAGGTCGTCGACGAGTCGTACAACGCCTTCAACGGCACCGGCCCGGACCTGCAGCGGCTGCTCGACACCGCGCGGAGCTTCACCACGACCGCGCAGGAGTACCTGCCGCAGACGATCCAGCTGCTGGAAAAGGGCGGGCAGGTCCTCGAAACGCAGAACGAGATGTCGAGCTCCATGAAGTCGTTCAGCGCGGACCTCAACAAGCTCTCGGGCACGCTGAAGAACTCCGACGCCGACATCCGGAAGCTGATCGGGATCACCCCGCAGGTGGCGACCCAGATCAGCGAGGTGCTCGCCGAATCCGGACCGGGGCTGGGCGCGCTGACGGCGAACCTGCTCACGACGTCGAATCTGCTGGTGACCCGGCTCGACGGGCTCGAACAGGGCCTGGTGACGTACCCGATGCTGGCCGCGGGCGCGAACAGCGTCGCCAACGACGGCACCGCGCACCTGGGCCTCGCGCTCAACCTGTTCAACCCGCCTTCGTGCACCAAGGGCTACATCGGCCTCGACAAGTACCGCGAAGGCACCGACACGACGCCTCGCGCGCCGAAGGACGACGCATACTGCGCCGAGCCGAAGGGCAGCCCGATCAACGTGCGCGGTTCGCAGAACGTGCCGTACAACGGGGTCCCGCAGATCCCGTCGGAAGGCGACGTCGCGGCGAACGCGGGCCGCTCGGCCGAGGAGCTGGCCAGCCTGCGCGCGGCGCAGGGCATGCCGAGCGTCCTGCAGAGCCCCGGGGTCAGCCTGCCCACCCTCGGCACGCTGCTGGGCCTGCCCGGCTGAGCCCGAGACCGTATACCTACCCTGGAGTGTCATGAGTTCTTCTCGATCGCGGACCCTGGTATTGGGGGCGGCGGCGTTCGCGCTGGCCGCCTTCCTCGCCGCGGCGATCTTCGGTGTCATGTGGGCCGTGGCCGCGTCGGACGACAACGCCGACCTGGCGCGCTCGCGGGACGACGTGGTCAAAGCAGGCGGCACCGCGATCAAGGCGTACACCGAGGTCGACTTCGAGAACCTCGACAAGTTCTTCGAACAGCAGAAGGCCGTCTCGGATCAGAAGATGGTCGATCAGTTGAAGCAGCTGGAGCCGACCTACCGCAAGGCGCTCGGCGACGCGAAGACCAAGGTCGTGACCACCATCCAGGACATCGCGGTCGAAGAACTCGACGACCACGAGGGCAAGGCGAGCTTCCTCGCCGCCATCTCCACCCAGGTCACCCAGGGCGACAAGGCGAGCTCGAAGGCGTTGCGCCTGGAGGTCTCGATGACCCGGGTCGGCGATGAGTGGAAGCTGTCCGGGATCGACAACGTGCCCCTCGTCGCGGCCGGTCAGTAAGAGCGTCACCTAGAACGGAGCCACGTAGTGCCCCCCTCCCGTCGCCAGCCCCCTCGCAGCACTCCGCCGGTGCGCCGCCCCCGGGTGGCCGGCCTGCGACGGCCCGGTGCGTCTCCTGCTTCCGCTCCTGTTTCGGATGTTTCGGAGGCGCCTGCCTCGGAGGCTCCTGTTTCGGAGGTCGAGGTCGACGAGACGCCGGTGGCGAAGCCGGCGCCGGTCCGCCGTCCGTCGCCGCGGCCGGCTCCGGTTCCTGAGCCGGAGCCCACGCCTGAGCCGGAGCCTGAGGACGCCTCGGACACCGAGGCCGTTGAGGCCGTTGAGTCCGCAGAGGACACCGAGGTCGCTGAAGAGCCCGACGCTCCCGAAGAAGAGGTCGTCGCGAAGCCGACCCCGCGTGCGAAGGCCCGCGCGGTCGCCGAGGAGAAGCCGGACGACCTCGAAGAGGCCGAAGCCGACGTCGACGAATCTTCGGGGGACGAGAAGAAGCCGGGCTCGAAGCAGCTGATCCTGGCGGGCGCGCTGGTCGTCGTCGGGTTGCTGCTGGCCGCGACCGCGGTGCTCTTCAAGATCCAGGCCGACGACGTGTCCAGCTCGACGAACAACACGGCGCTGCTGGACGTCGCGAAGACCGCGCAGGTCAAGGACCAGGTCGCGAAGGCGACCGAGGCGCTGTTCTCGTACGACTACAACAACATCGCGAAGACCGAGACCGCGGCGGCCGATCTGCTGGTCAACGACGACGTCCGGGCGAAGTACAACCTGCTGATGGGCGAGGTCAAGCGGCTGGCCCCGCAGCAGAAGATGGTCGTGACGTGCAAGGTCACCCGCAGCGCCGTCATCCGGCTGGAAGGCGACCGGGCCGACGTGATGGTGTTCGTCGACCAGAGCTCGACGCGGGCCGACACGAACAAGACCACCGCCGGGAGCGCGCAGCTGCACTTGAACGCGGAGCTGCAGGGCGACAAGTGGAAGATCACGGCGATGAACACCTACGCCGCTCCGCCGAACCCCACCGCTTCCTCGGCCCCCGCTTCGCCCCCGGCCTCCCCGGCCCCCTCGAAGTGACCCGCCCCGGATCGCGTTTAGCCCGCTAAACGCGATCCGGCTCCGCGGCGCCTTGACCCCGCTGACCTGCGTTTCGCGGGCTAAACGTCACGCGTCGGCGCGCTGACCAGGGGGCTCAGGCGCCACCGCTCGACCGGAGCTTGTAGCTCGCCGTGCGCGCCTTCTTGGCCATCTTCGGGTCCGGATGGTCCGTGCCGACGACGTTCAGGAGTTGGAGCCGGTCCGGATGGCCGGAGGACGTCAGCAGGTCCACGATGTCGAAGCGGTCGTCCATGTCGGCGAGTTGATGGACGAACGCGCCGAGCGCGTGCATCGCCGCGTAATGGTCGGCCATGCCGAGGACGACCTCGTCGCGGGTGATCGTTTCCCGGTCGACCGCGCCACGTTCGGACAGCCACATCGCGGCGGCCGCGCCGACCAGACCGCCTTCGGCTCGGACTCCGGCAGCGGTCTCGAGGCCGAACTCGCCGGTTTCCCCGAGCACGATCAAGGCGAACAGTCGTTCCACGGGGAGCCGTGCCGTGCGGAGGAACTCACTCGCCTCCGCTGCCGCGCCGGAGGGTGACCGGTGCCGCACCCAGGCCTTCAGCTCCGCGTCGATGATCCCCGGCCCGGACTCGGCGAGGCGTGGGCTCAGCTCGCCGAGACTCTTTTCCGCCGCCTCACCGATGACCGGCGCGCTCATTCCGGCCTCGCGAAGCTCCCTGTTGATCGCCCAGACGGCGATCGGGGTGAGGCTGAGGACGAAGGGGGAGGGATCGGGTTTTCCGGCGATCTCGGCGATCAGCGCGAGCCCGGCCGGGTCCGCCGTGCCCTTCTCGAGCGCGCCGAGCCGTTCCAACAGGTCCAGCGCGACGCTTGTCGCGTACGGCGTCGACTCGTCCGGTGCCTGCCCGAGCGCGAGGGCCTCGAAGAGGAGCTCGACCGGCACAGCCACCGGACCTGACCGGTAGAGCGTGAGTGAGATCGACGCGACCAGTCCGAACGGCAGAGACTCAGCCTCGCCGATCGTCGAATACAGCCGCTCCCAGAGCCGGAGAGGGTCGTCGACGAGCGTCGCGTTCTCCTCGACGGGCACGTGCTTGCCGTCGACGTCGCGGACCAGCCCGGCCACCTCCGCCCATCGGGGGATCAGCGGATCGACGGCGTCCGACCCGGCGACGTAGCCGCGGATCTCGTCGAGGAGAGGGCTCCGCTCCGCGGCCTCCCGCAACTCGGCTTCCGGCCGCAGAAAGACCGGGGGCATCTCGGCGCTGGCGTCCTGCTCCCACGTTTCGCTCACGCCGCCCAGTCTGGCAGCGCCCACCCGGCGCGCGTCGCGATTAGCCCGCGAAACGCAGGTGCGTCGCGTCGCCTGTGCGCCGCACCAGACGGCCCACCGGTCACAGCGGTCACACGGGCCGAGTCCGCCATGGGCGCCCCGCCGGTCGCCTGGCCCGACCCGGTGACCGTCCGGGAAGCCCCGGCGGCCGGATCGCGTTTAGCCCGCTAAACGCAGGTCGGCGCGCCGGCGCCGTCACCTGCGGGTACCGGGCGGTAACCAGGATGATCGTCCTGTGAAGCGCCCGGCACGGAGCTACTTCCACGCTGCGCCAACCGGCGGGACCACCGCGCGGCATCTTGACTCAGAGCCCCTGTGGGGTCACGCTTACTGGCAACGGTGAGAACCGGCGGTGCCCTTGCGGGAGGGACGGCCCGGGGAGGCCGAGGAGAGGCATACCTGAAGACGTTGCGATGCAGGCTGGGCCCCATCGGGAGCGCCCCCTGGACAGACCGCGACGTTCGGGCTAGACTGCTTCTTTGCGCTGCCCTCTTTCAGGCTGCCCGGAGCCGGTAGTTAGGATAGTGGGCACACGGCACCCTTGACAGACCGCATCAGCTGTTGCTGACGCGGCTGCTCACCGCTCATTGTCCCCGGAAGGACGCATCTTGGCAGTCTCTCCCGCGAACCAGGCCACTGCTGCGACCACCTCGGCTGTATCTCGCTCGGAGTCCACGGGAATCCCGGGAGCCCCCAAGCGGGTCTCCTTCGCAAAGATTCGCGAGCCGCTCAGCACCCCGAACCTGCTCGACGTGCAGATCAGGTCCTTTGAATGGTTCACCGGCGACGAGGCGTGGTTCGAACGCCGCGTCGAAGAAGGTGAAGAAAACCCGGTCGGCGGCCTGGAAGAGGTCCTCAACGAGATCTCGCCGATCGAAGACTTCTCCGGATCCATGTCGCTGTCCTTCTCCGACCCGCGCTTCGACGAGGTCAAGGCCTCCGTCGAGGAGTGCAAGGACAAGGACATGACGTACGCGGCCCCGCTGTTCGTGACCGCCGAGTTCGTGAACAACAACACCGGCGAGATCAAGAGCCAGACGGTCTTCATGGGCGACTTCCCGGTGATGACCGACAAGGGCACCTTCGTCATCAACGGCACCGAGCGTGTCGTCGTGTCCCAGCTGGTCCGTTCGCCGGGTGTGTACTTCGACACCAGCGTCGACAAGACCACGGACAAGGACGTCTTCAACGTCCGCGTCATCCCGAGCCGGGGTGCCTGGCTGGAGTTCGACGTCGACAAGCGCGACACCGTCGGCGTCCGCATCGACCGCAAGCGCCGCCAGCCGGTCACCGTGCTGCTGAAGGCGCTCGGCTGGACCACCGAGGCGATCCGCGAGCGCTTCTCCTTCTCCGAGACGCTGCTCGCCACCCTCGAGAAGGACCACACCGCCGGCACCGACGAGGCGCTGCTCGACATCTACCGCAAGCTGCGCCCGGGCGAACCGCCCACCAAGGAGAGCGCGCAGACGCTGCTGGAGAACCTGTTCTTCAAGCCGAAGCGCTACGACCTGGCCAAGGTCGGCCGGTACAAGCTGAACAAGAAGCTCGGCCTGACCACGCCGTACGACACCGGGACGCTGACCGAAGAGGACATCGTCTCGACGATCGAGTACCTGGTCCGCCTGCACGCGGGCGAGGACAAGGCGACCGTCGGCGACCAGGTCATCCCGGTCGAGACCGACGACATCGACCACTTCGGCAACCGTCGTCTCCGCACCGTCGGCGAGCTCATCCAGAACCAGATCCGCGTGGGTCTGTCCCGGATGGAGCGCGTCGTCCGCGAGCGGATGACCACCCAGGACGTCGAGGCGATCACGCCGCAGACCCTGATCAACATCCGTCCCGTCGTGGCGGCGATCAAGGAGTTCTTCGGTACTTCGCAGCTGTCGCAGTTCATGGACCAGAACAACCCGCTGTCGGGGCTGACGCACAAGCGTCGTCTGTCCGCCCTCGGCCCGGGTGGTCTGTCGCGTGAGCGCGCCGGCATGGAGGTCCGTGACGTCCACCCGTCGCACTACGGCCGCATGTGCCCGATCGAGACGCCGGAAGGCCCGAACATCGGTCTGATCGGTTCGCTCTGCTCGTACGCGCGGGTCAACCCGTTCGGTTTCATCGAGACCCCGTACCGCAAGGTCGTCGAGGGTCGCGTCACCGACCAGGTCGACTACCTCACCGCGGACGAGGAAGACCGTTTCGTGAAGGCGCAGGCCAACGCGCCGATCTCGGACGACGGCACCTTCGTCGAAGACCGCGTCCTGGTCCGTAAGAAGGGCGGCGAGGTCGAGCTGATCGACCCGCTGGACGTGGACTACATGGACGTCTCGCCGCGACAGATGGTCTCGGTCGCGACGGCGATGATCCCGTTCCTCGAGCACGACGACGCGAACCGCGCGCTCATGGGCGCGAACATGCAGCGTCAGGCCGTTCCGCTGCTGCGCAACTCGGCCCCGCTGGTCGGCACCGGCGTGGAGCTGCGTGCCGCGGTGGACGCCGGTGACGTGCTCGTCGCCGAGCAGGCCGGTGTGGTCGAGGAGCTCTCGGCCGACCTGATCACGATCATGCACGACGACGGCACGCGGAAGAGCTACGGACTGTACAAGTTCCGTCGCTCGAACCACGGCACCTGCTTCAACCACCGCCCGATCGTCAACGAGGGCGACCGGGTCGAGCAGGGGCAGGTCATCGCCGACGGCCCGTCCACCGAGAACGGTGAGATGGCGCTCGGCAAGAACCTGCTCGTCGCGGTCATGCCGTGGGAGGGCCACAACTACGAGGACGCGATCATCCTCTCCGAGCGCCTGGTGCAGGACGACGTGCTCACGTCGATCCACATCGAGGAGCACGAGATCGACGCCCGCGACACCAAGCTGGGCGCCGAGGAGATCACCCGGGACATCCCGAACGTCTCCGAGGAGGTCCTCGCCGACCTCGACGAGCGCGGCATCATCCGCATCGGTGCCGAGGTCCGCGACGGCGACATCCTGGTCGGCAAGGTCACGCCCAAGGGCGAGACCGAGCTGACCCCGGAAGAGCGCCTGCTCCGCGCGATCTTCGGCGAGAAGGCCCGCGAGGTCCGCGACACCTCGCTGAAGGTGCCGCACGGCGAGACCGGCAAGGTCATCGGCATCCGCGTGTTCTCGCGCGAGGACGACGACGAGCTGCCCCCGGGCGTCAACGAACTGGTCCGCGTCTACGTGGCCCAGAAGCGGAAGATCCAGCCGGGCGACAAGCTCGCCGGCCGCCACGGGAACAAGGGTGTCATCGGCAAGATCCTCCCCGCCGAGGACATGCCGTTCATGGAGGACGGCACGCCCGTCGACATCATCCTGAACACCCACGGTGTCCCGCGTCGTATGAACATCGGCCAGGTCCTGGAGCTTCACCTGGGCTGGCTGGCGTCGCAGGGGTGGAAGATCGAAGGGCAGCCCGACTGGGCGAAGAACCTCAACGAGGAGCTCTACGACGTCGACCCCGGCACGAACACCGCGACCCCGGTGTTCGACGGCGCCAAGGAAGAGGAGCTCACCGGGCTGCTCGGCGCGACCAAGCCGAACCGCGACGGCGAGCGCATGGTCAAGCAGAAC
This sequence comes from Amycolatopsis japonica, assembly GCF_000732925.1. Lineage (NCBI taxonomy): Bacteria > Bacillati > Actinomycetota > Actinomycetes > Pseudonocardiales > Pseudonocardiaceae > Amycolatopsis > Amycolatopsis japonica. The sequence goes on along the minus strand of NZ_CP008953.1, from coordinate 7,783,844 downwards.
GGCAAGGCCACGCTGCTGGACGGCCGCTCCGGCGAGCCGTACCCGTACCCGGTCTCCGTCGGCTACATGTACATCCTGAAGCTGCACCACCTGGTCGACGACAAGATCCACGCCCGGTCCACCGGTCCGTACTCGATGATCACGCAGCAGCCGCTGGGTGGTAAGGCGCAGTTCGGTGGCCAGCGGTTCGGCGAGATGGAGTGCTGGGCGATGCAGGCGTACGGCGCCGCATACACCCTGCAGGAGCTCCTGACGATCAAGTCGGACGACGTGGTCGGCCGCGTCAAGGTGTACGAGGCCATCGTCAAGGGGGAGAACATCCCCGAGCCGGGTATCCCCGAGTCGTTCAAGGTGCTCCTGAAGGAGCTCCAGTCGCTCTGCCTCAACGTCGAGGTGCTGTCCAGCGACGGCGCCGCGATCGAGATGCGCGACTCCGACGACGAGGACCTCGAGCGTGCCGCGGCCAACCTCGGCATCAACCTGTCCCGCAACGAGTCGCCCTCGGTGGACGACGTCGTGCACTGACCCGCGATGAGGCGGGAGCCTGCCTCCCGTGGGCTCCCGCCTCCGCTCGCCAACTCCTCTAGTCGCATCAACCCCAAGGGGATGTAAAGACGTGCTGGACGTCAACTTCTTCGATGAGCTCCGCATCGGCCTCGCCACCGCCGACGACATTCGTCAGTGGTCCTTCGGCGAGGTGAAGAAGCCGGAGACCATCAACTACCGGACGCTCAAGCCCGAGAAGGACGGCCTCTTCTGCGAGAAGATCTTCGGCCCGACCCGGGACTGGGAGTGCTACTGCGGTAAGTACAAGCGGGTCCGCTTCAAGGGCATCATCTGCGAGCGCTGTGGCGTCGAGGTCACCCGCGCCAAGGTGCGCCGTGAGCGGATGGGCCACATCGAGCTGGCCGCTCCCGTCACCCACATCTGGTACTTCAAGGGTGTTCCTTCCCGCCTGGGCTACCTGCTCGACCTGGCGCCGAAGGACCTCGAGAAGATCATCTACTTCGCGGCCTACGTGATCACCGGTGTGAACACCGAGCTGCGGCACAACGACCTGCCGACCCTCGAGAACGAGATCGGCGTCGAGCGCAAGAACCTCGAGACCAAGCGCGACGCGGACATCGAGGCACGGGCGCAGAAGCTGGAAGCCGACCTGGCCGAGCTGGAGGCGGAGGGCGCGAAGTCCGACGTCCGCCGCAAGGTCAAGGAAGGCGGCGAGCGCGAGATGCGTCAGCTGCGTGACCGCGCCGGTCGCGAGCTGGACCGTCTCGAGGAGGTCTGGACGACCTTCACCAAGCTCGACGTGCGTCAGCTGATCGCCGACGAGCTGCTCTACCGCGAGCTCATCGACCGGTACGGTGAGTACTTCACCGGCGGCATGGGCGCGGAGGCCATCCAGAAGCTGGCCACCGAGTTCGACGTCGCGGCGGAGGCCGAGAGCCTGCGCGACACCATCCGCAACGGCAAGGGGCAGAAGAAGCTCCGCGCGCTGAAGCGGCTCAAGGTCGTCGCGGCCTTCCAGGCCACCGGCAACGACCCGCGCGGCATGGTGCTCGACGCCGTCCCGGTGATCCCGCCGGACCTGCGCCCGATGGTCCAGCTCGACGGTGGCCGCTTCGCCACCTCCGACCTGAACGACCTCTACCGCCGGGTCATCAACCGGAACAACCGGTTGAAGCGGCTGATCGACCTCGGCGCGCCCGAGATCATCGTGAACAACGAGAAGCGGATGCTGCAGGAGGCCGTCGACGCGCTGTTCGACAACGGCCGCCGCGGCCGCCCGGTCACCGGTCCCGGTAACCGCCCGCTGAAGTCGCTGTCCGATCTGCTCAAGGGCAAGCAGGGCCGGTTCCGTCAGAACCTGCTCGGCAAGCGTGTCGACTACTCGGGCCGTTCGGTCATCATCGTCGGTCCGCAGCTGAAGCTGCACCAGTGCGGTCTGCCGAAGGACATGGCGCTCGAGCTGTTCAAGCCGTTCGTCATGAAGCGGCTGGTCGACCTGAACCACGCGCAGAACATCAAGTCCGCCAAGCGGATGGTGGAGCGGTCGCGCCCGCAGGTGTGGGACGTGCTCGAAGAGGTCATCACCGGCCACCCGGTGATGCTGAACCGTGCGCCGACCCTGCACCGCCTCGGTATCCAGGCCTTCGAGCCGCAGCTGGTCGAAGGCAAGGCCATCCAGCTGCACCCGCTGGTCTGTGAAGCGTTCAACGCGGACTTCGACGGTGACCAGATGGCCGTGCACCTCCCGCTTTCCGCGGAGGCGCAGGCCGAGGCCCGCATCCTGATGCTGTCGGCGAACAACATCCTTTCGCCGGCGTCGGGCCGTCCGCTCGCCATGCCGCGTCTGGACATGGTGACCGGTCTGTTCCACCTGACCCGGTTGAACGAGAACGCCGACGGTGCGGGCAACGCCTACTCCTCGCCCGCCGAGGCGATCATGGCGTACGACCGCAAGGCGCTGAGCCTGCACGCCCCGATCAAGATCCGCGTCACCGACCGTCAGCCCGCCAAGGCCGACGAGGCGAGGCTCGCGGAGAACGGCTGGGAGCCGGGCAAGGCGTGGCTGGCCGAGACCACCCTGGGCCGCGTGCTGTTCAACGAGCTGCTGCCGGCGGACTACCCGTTCATCAACGAGCCGATGCCGAAGAAGCGTCAGGCCGCGATCGTGAACGACCTCGCCGAGCGCTACTCGATGACCCAGGTCGCGCAGACCCTGGACCGCCTGAAGGACGCCGGTTTCTACTGGGCGACCCGTTCGGGTGTCACGGTCGCGATCTCCGACGTGCTCGTCCCGGCAGGCAAGAAGGCCATTCTGGACGAGTACGAAGGCAAGGCCGACCAGGTCGAGAAGCGGTACCAGCGTGGTCAGCTGTCGCACGCCGAGCGCAACAACGAGCTCGTCAAGGTGTGGACGCAGGCCACCGAAGAGGTCCACAAGATCATGGAGACGGCGCTGCCGGACGACAACCCGATCGCGATGATCGTGAAGTCGGGCGCGGCGGGCAACATGACGCAGGTCCGGTCGCTGGCCGGTATGCGTGGTCTGGTGTCGAACCCGAAGGGTGAGTACATCCCGCGTCCGATCAAGGCCAACTTCCGTGAAGGCCTGTCGGTGGCGGAGTACTTCATCGCGACGCACGGTGCCCGTAAGGGTCTGGCGGACACGGCGCTCCGTACCGCCGACTCGGGTTACCTGACCCGTCGTCTGGTGGACGTGTCGCAGGACGTCATCGTCCGCGAGATCGACTGTGGCACCACCCGCGGTATCAACATGCCGATCGGCGAGGACATCGGCGACGGCAAGGTCCTGCGCGACCAGCACGTCGAGACCAGCGTGTACGCGCGGAACCTGGCGACCGACGCGGTCGACGCCAAGGGCAACGTCGTGCTCAACGCCGGTGACGACATCGGTGACCCGGCGATCGACAAGCTCATCTCGAGCGGGATCTCCAAGGTCAAGGTGCGTTCGGTGCTGACCTGCGAGTCGGCCGTCGGTATCTGCGCCACCTGCTACGGCCGGTCCATGGCGACCGGTCAGCTCGTCGACGTCGGCGAGGCCGTGGGTATCGTCGCGGCCCAGTCGATCGGTGAGCCGGGTACGCAGCTGACGATGCGTACGTTCCACCAGGGTGGTGTCGCCGGTGACGACATCACGACCGGTCTGCCCCGTGTCCAGGAGCTGTTCGAAGCCCGGGTCCCGAAGGGCAAGGCGCCGATCGCCGACGTCGATGGCCGCGTGCGCATCGAGGAGAGCGAGCGGTTCTGGAAGATCACGCTGATCCCGGACGACGGCAGCGAAGAGATCGTCTTCGACAAGCTGTCCAAGCGTCAGCGGCTCGCGAACACCCCGAACGGCCCGCTGGGCGATGGTGACCGCGTCGCGGTCGGCCAGCAGCTGCTCGAAGGCACGCCGGACCCGCACGAGGTCCTGCGGGTCATGGGGCCGCGCGAGGCGCAGATGCACCTGGTGGACGAGGTCCAGAAGGTGTACCGGGCGCAGGGTGTGTCGATCCACGACAAGCACATCGAGGTCATCGTGCGGCAGATGCTGCGCCGCGTGACGATCATCGACTCCGGTGCCACGGACTTCCTGCCGGGCGAGCTGCCCGAGCGGACCAAGTTCGAGGCGAAGAACCGCGCGTCGGTCGCCGAAGGCGGCGAGCCGGCCTCGGGTCGCCCGGTGCTGATGGGGATCACGAAGGCCTCGCTGACCACGGACTCGTGGCTGTCGGCGGCCTCGTTCCAGGAGACCACGCGTGTCCTGACCGACGCGGCCATCAACGGCCGCTCGGACAAGCTCGTGGGCCTCAAGGAGAACGTGATCATCGGTAAGCTGATCCCGGCCGGTACCGGGATCAACAAGTACCGCAACATCCAGGTGCAGCCGACCGAGGAGGCGCGGGTCGCCGCTTACGCGATCCCGTCCTACGACGACGGCTACTACACCCCGGACGTGTTCGGCTCCACGCCGGGCGCCGCGGTGCCGCTGGACGACTACGACTTCGGCCGCGACTTCCGCTGACCGAAGCGAAATCCACGAGAAGGGCCCTCGCCGATCCGGCGGGGGCCCTTCTCGTTTCCGGAGTACCCGAAATGGGTCCTGGCTCCTGACGAATCCCGATAGGGTGATCCGGTTCTACGCGATTCGGGGGCTATGCGCATTTCCATCTGGTAATCAGGGGTGACTCTGCGTGAACAAATCGCCAAGTGGTAGATCCCGCTCACGTACTGGGGCGATCTATCTCGCGACCTTCGCCGCGGTAGCGGCATTGACCGGCGTATTCGCCGCGCCCGCCGGAGCGGATCCGGCACCTTCGTCACCGGCGTCGAGTGCGCCGGCGACGTCCGAAGCACCGGCGAGTTCCAGCGCGCCGCCTAGTTCGTCGGCTGCGGAAAGCGCACCTTCGGTGGCGCCGAAGCCGCAGGCCGAGCGGGCGCAAGTCGAGGCGTCGGTCGTCTTCGAAAAGACGTCGTATCGGACCGACGAGGACGTCCGGTTCACCTTCAAGATCAAGAACGTCGGTGCCACCCGCGCGACCGGCTTGTGGGTCTCGCAATCCTTCAGCGAGCCGACCGACCTGGTGGTCCCCCTCGAATCCGGGTGGGGGCCGTTCACGGTCGGCAAGGGCGGGAAGAACCTCGAACCGGGCGACAGCTTCGAGCTGCCGGTCACGGGAAAGATCCGGGACATCGCGAAAGACACGACCGTGGTGCAGGGGATCATCTTCGACCAGACCGGCTTCGGTGTCGGCAAGTTCTCCGCCGAGGCGAAGGTCACCAAGGAGACCAGTCGTGTGGCGGGAGTCGTCTACGGCGACAAGAACGGCAACGGTGGGCTCGACGACGGTGAGAAGTTGGGCGGCATAACCGTCACGCTGCAGTACAACAACGGCCCCACCAAGTACACCGCGACGAGCGACGCCGACGGGCGAATCGAGTTCGGTGACCTGCCCGCCGCCGAGTACCACCTAGGTGGCGAGGAGATCAAGGGCTGGCACTTCCCGTCCGAGAGCGTACGGGTCGGGCAGAACACGAAGGACTTGCTCATCCGAGGGGTGCCACCGCTGAACGGTGCGTTGAAGGCGTCGATGGCCTTCACGCAGGACAGCTACAAACCCGGCGAACTCGCGCATGTCTCCGTGACCCTGACCAACTCTGGCTCGATTCCGCTCACGGGCATCGTCTCCGGTTGTGACCGTTATGGCGCCGACTGGGCTCTGAAGGGCGGCGAGAGTTGGGGCGACCTCGGCAATCGCGGTAAGGGTGTGACGATCGCGCCTGGCGAGACGCGCAAGATCGACGTGTCCGAGAAGGTGCCCGATGCCGCCCTGAACCGCGGATTCGTCTCGGTGAGCTGCGACTTCGGCTATCGCGAGGTCGATATCGACGGTCATGCTCAGGCCCGTGACCAGGCGGCGGTCCCAGGTGGTTTCGCCACCGTCGTCGGTGACGTGGTCCATGTTGTCGGCCAGGGCGAGCCGAAGGGTGTCGGCGGGGTCAAGGTCGTGCTCGTCTCCGACGGAAAATGCCCCGTCATCGGTGAGCGGACGACCGACGCCGAAGGCCGCTTCGAGTTCCGCAAGGTGGTGCCGGGGCCTGAGTACAAGCTGTACTTCCTGACGCCGCAGGGCTGGCGGATCCGGGGTGAGAACCCGATGCAGATCCAGGTTACCGGGCCGGAGGACAAGCCCTTCCCGATCCGGACCTTGGCCGAGACCGGCGAGGCGCCCGCGCCCACCGTGCCCACGCAGCCCGCGGACTGCGGCAAAACCGAAACCCCGGCGCCGACGACCACGCCCGCCGGGCAGGGCAGCGGCGGCGGTCAAGGTGGTTCGGGGCTGGCCAGCACCGGTGCCGACGTGATCTGGCTCGGCGCGCTCGCGCTCGCCGCGCTGGGCCTCGGAGCGGTTCTGGTCTTCGGCGCCCGCCGCCGTCGTCAGCCTGCCGAATAGCGGCCATCACCCCGAGAAAGCCCCCGATCGATCCCAGACCGGGGGCTTTCCCTTTGCCCGCCCCGACCTGCGTTTAGCCCCCTAATCGCGATCCGGCCGACGATCGGCGCGGTATCCGCCTGGATGCGCGACGGATGGCGGGCGATCCCGGGACCGCCGGTCGAAAGGATGGTCGATATGGAATCCCTTGTGACAGAAGAGAACTCGGCCACGAAGAACCTGCGGTCCGCCTTGGACGACGTCCATCGGGCGGGGGTGCCGGGGGTGTTCGCCGAGGTGCGGGCGGATGGGCGGATCTGGCGCGGCGCCGCCGGGGTCGCCGACCTGGAAACCGGGCGCCCCGTCGGGACCGGGATGCGGCAGCGCGTCGGCAGTATCACCAAGACGTTCGTCTCGGCCGCGGTTCTGCGCCAGGTCGAGGCGGGGCGGCTCGACCTCGACGCGCCGATCGGCGACTTCCTGCCGCTGCTGGTCCCCGGTGAACGGGGCCGCGCGATCACGATCCGCATGCTGCTCAACCACACCAGCGGCCTCGCCGAGTACCTGCCCTACGCGTTCCCGTCGCTCCAGAAGCTCGCCCCCGAGAGCCTCGACGACAACCGGTTTCAGGAGTTCCGCCCGGCGGAGCTGATCGCGATCGGTGTCGGCGCGCCCGCCACCGGCGAGCCGGGCAGCACTCCCGGGATCTACTCCAACACGAACTACTTGCTGCTGGGTGAACTGCTGGAGCACCTGACCGGCGCCCCGATGGAGGAGCACATCTCCCGCGACATCATCGAACCCGCGGGTCTCGCGAACACCGGCTTTCCCGCCGGTCCGCGTATCGAGGAGCCGCACTCGCGGATGTACGAAGCGCTGTTCGGCGCGATCGATCCGCCGCGCGACTACAGCGTCTACAACATGTCCTGGGTGATGGCCGGCGCCGGTCTGGTCTCGACCGTCGACGATCTCAACCGCTTCTACCGCAAACTGCTGGACGGGGAGATCGTCAGCCCGTCTTCGCTGGCGGAGATGCAGCGTCTGGTGCCGGTCATCGCGCAGGACGGGCGGCTGATCGACTACGGGCTCGGCCTGTACAAGACCGAGATCCCGGGGCACGGCGTCTTCTGGGGTCACGACGGCACGGTCTGGGGAGCGTTGACGATGGCCTGGGCCGGCCCTGACGGCGGACGGCAGTTCTCCGCCGCGATGAATCTCGTGCGGTGGCGCAAGCCGGACCCCGAAGGAACCTCGCACCCCATCGACGACGCCCTGGCGACCCTCAAGCACCAGGCCCTCTGCGGCCCCGCCTCCGACCTGCGTTTCGCCCCCTAATCGCGATCCGAGGCGGGCGGGCGCAGGTCGGGGCCGGGGGCGTAGCGCGAGGAGGGGCGTGAAAGCTCCGATGGCAACTTCGTTCCTGAGGGCGTCGCGGCACCAGAGTTCCCGGGATTGAGTAACGAAACCATAACGCCACGATGAGGGCTGCGGGTGGAGTTACTGGTCCGTTGTGACCTGCGGTAGTGCCGCCAAGTGGTCTAATTCCCACTGCTCGGAAAACCGCCACTCGTTCGGCCTAATGGCCCATCCGCATCGTGGGAAAATCACCCGGCCGTGGCATGTCTCATTCTTTGATCACGAGATTGACACTCCGGCGGGTTCACACGAGTATTTCGCCCATGCAATCCCCAGTCGCCTTGGTGTGGCGCCGGCACGTTGACTTGCGGCAGCAAGCAAGCGCGCTGTGTATGGATTCCTGACCTATTCCGGGTTTGTCGCGACGCAGGCTGATTCGCGTATCCGAAACGGATGCGCCGGTTCCCGTGCGCTGACGTTTTCCACTGTGCCGCAACGGTTCCCTGGGCGAACCGGCGGTTGATTGCTTTCCCCTTCGATCCGTGCGGTTACGCCTGCGCGGAATAGGGGAGAGGTGTGCCGATTGTCTGGCGCTTCGGTAGCGAAAACAGGGAGAAAGAATGCTATCCAACTCGCCCAAGTGGCGAAAAGTGGTGATAGGCGCCTTGGCGGCGGCACTCGCCGCGGGCACGGTGACCTATACCGGCTCGTCGACGAGTGCCTACGCCGACGTCCAGGTCGTCAAGGACGCGAAGAAGGCGGCCGACGGCAAGGAGTACTGGGTCCAGAACCATCTGGTGTCCAAGGACGTCGCGGCGTCCCGGAGCGCGGACGGCAAGCGCAAGAAATGGCTGCTGGTCTGGGCCGGTGACGAGAACATCGCCGACACCCTGGTCAAGGACATCAAGAACCTGCCGGGCTCGCTCGGCGGCGGCCTGAACAAGATCAAGAACGCGTTGCCCGGTCCGGACTTCCTCGCCGTGATCGACGCGACGCAGGGTTCGCCGACCTACGGCAAGGTCGTCAACACCGCCACCGTCGGCCCGCTCGTCGAGAACGAGCCGCACCATATGCAGTACGTGTGGCACAAGGGCGACACGATCTACGCCGGCGCGCTGTTCGCCGCCGCGACGTACGCCTTCGACGTCTCCGCGTTGCCGCAGCTGAAACTCAAGGGCGTCAGCCTCCCGACCCAGACCCTCGGCGGTTCCGTGCCGGACGCGTACTGGGTGCTCAAGGACGGCACCGCCTACGGCACGTACATGGGCGGGCCGGTCGTGCCGGGCCCGCACACCTACGCCAACGGTTCCACCGTGGTGGGCAACGGTTTCGCCGGCAGTCCCGGTGAGGTCGTCCGCTTCGACCAGAACGCGCAGGTGCTTTCCGAGTCCCCGGCCGCGACACCGCAGGGCGACAACAAGAAGCTGTGCGACAACCTTCCGCAACTGGACAAGCCGACCTGCGCCAACCCGCACGGCATCCAGGCACGCGAGGACCTCAACACCCTGGTCACCAGTGACTACGCCGAGCCGCGCAACATCATCCTCGACCCGGTGAAGCAGCCGTCGCCGTATCTGCGGCGGCCGACCGTCCGCACATGGGACATCTCCGACCGCAACAAGCCGAAGCTCAAGACGGTCTCGTACCTGCCGGACGGCCCGAGGGCCGATCCCGCGGACCCGCTGCACGCGGAAAGCCGCGCGGTCATGGAGACCACGGTGACCAACCTGCCGGGGCACAAGGGCGCGTTCGCCCAGACCATGCAGGGCGGTGCGGTGTTCTACACGCCGGACATCACCGCCAAGGAGCCGCACTGGATCCAGGTGTTCGACGATGGCGCCGCGAACAAGGCGATCCACCCGAACAACGACTCCAACGGTGGCGGGTCGAACGGTGGCTGGATCCAGACCAGCCCCGACGACAAGTACCTCTACCGCGCGATCACCGGACGGTCCAAGGGCGCGCTCGGCCCGGACGACCCCGGCACCACCGGTGGCGTGTACGTCCTCGACATCCAGAAGCTGCTCGCCGCCGGCGACAAGGTCGAGAACATCAAGGGCCGGATCGACACGAAGGAGAAGTCCCAGCAGGGCGGTGGCGGCGACCTGCCGACCGTCGTCGGCGCGGCGCCGATCAATCCGGGTACCTCCGGCGGCGGCCCGCACTGGGGCGCGTACGACAACTTCGTGCTCGGCGACGACGGGTACTACCACGAAACCGACAAGCCGCAGCACCTCGCGGTGTCGAACTACTTCGTCGCACGGTCCGGTTTGGACGGTGACCACAAGGTCAACCTGCTGAACCTCGGCGAGGACGGGAAGGTCGCGGTCGACCAGAACTTCCGGGACGAGTTCACCGGGCAGGTCGGGATCAACTTCAACCGGAAGACCTGGCCGCACGGGTCCTTCGGCAACGCCAAGCCGCACTCCGAACTGTTCGTCGTGGCGGACGCGGATCTCAAGTAACCCTGTTCGGCGCGGAAGGTCGTGGGTGGCGGGCACACTCCGCCACCCACGGCTCCGCCGATCTGCTCGGAGAAGGTCCCCATGGATCACCACGTCATACCGGCGAGCTCGGGTTCGGCCGGAGCCGACATCGCCCTCGTCCTGCTCCGGCTCGGACTTCTGCTGGCGACCGCTTTCCTCGCGGGCGCAGGGATTCTGCGCCCGTTGGTGGGTGAGTTGCCCAGCCGTCTTCGCCTCACCATCGCCGCCCTCGGCGGGATTTCCGCCGTGCTCGCCGCGGTTTCCGCCTTCGCGACCGACGTCAACGTCATCGCGCTGATCGTGCATCTCGTGCTGGCGCTGGCGATTCCCGTTCCGATCCGCCGGCCATCGGCAGGCCGCTGGGCCTCGCTCGCGCTCGCCGCGTTGGTCGTGCTCGAAACCTCGCTCGGACGGACAGGCGTCGAATTCGCCATCGACACCGTCTACGTCGCGGCCGCCGCCTTGTGGTTCGGCGTCACCGTTCTCTCCATCTGGGTGCCTGCCGAGCAGTGGCGCCAGACGAACTTCCGGCTCGGCCCGCTTTCCCTGACCCTGGGCGGACTTCTCGTCGTCGCGGGTGCGGTCCAGCTGTTCTCCTCCGGTCTGGGGTTCGACCGCCGGATCTACGGCACGCTCTTCGGTCTGACGTTGCTGGTGATCGCTCTGCTGCCGATCGTCGCCACCGTCCTCGCGGGTTTCTTCTTCTCGGACAAGGAATCCACGCGTGCCTATCGGTTCGGCGCGGCCGCCGTGGCCGTCGGTTTCGTCGCCTGGAGCGCCCTCGCGGCCATTCCCGAACCGCCCAAGCTGCCGACTCCCGGTGTCGCACTGCTCGCCGACGCGGCCATCGGCGAGCAGCGGTTCCCGGTGCTGGTGAGCCCGCAGCGGCCCGGCAAGAACCTCGTCCATTTCCCCGCGAGCGCGGGAGAAGACCTGTCCGCCGGAATCGAAGGCGGCCTGATCGGCAAGGCCATCGTGCGCCCCGGTGCCGAGGGCACCTGGGCCGAGGTCGACCTGCCGAAGGGCCGCAGCGACCTGATCGTCAGCCGGGGCGGGGAGAAGACGACGATCGAGGTCGACGCGGGGGAGGAGCCGGGCCTCGCCATCGAAGACGCGGACGCGCCCGAATGCGCTTCGGCCGCCCTTGGCGGCTTGATCGCCGACCGCCGCGAAGTTCTCACGTCCTGTCCCGCGGACGCGCTTTCCAGTGAGGACAGCGGTTCTCTCGTCAAACTCGTCGAATTCCTCGCCGGGCGCAAACCTTCCGCGCTCACCCTCATCGAGGACGCCTCGCCGCGCAGCGTGGCCGCCGCGAAGCTGGTTCGTGACACCGCCGCGCGGGCCGGTCTGCCGGTGCAGGCCGAGGCGGGGCCGAACACCGCGTTGCTCGTCGTGTCCGGCTGGGCGGGCGGCTACACGGCGATGACCCGCGCGGCCGAGTCCCAACGGCTCAAGCCGACCCACCAGTACGGGCTGTACCTGGCGCCCTGGCTGCTGAACGGGCCGATCGTCAACTCCGTCGCGAGTTCTTCGATACCGCTGAGGTTCGACCCGCGTGAGCAGGTCGCCGTCAGCTTCGCCGTCGCCGCGGGCAACGCCTTCGGCGGCGAAAGTCCGACGCTCGGCGGCTTCCGTAGCTGGCTGGGCGACCAATGGCGGTCGATCAACGGCGACGTCCAGATCTTCGCGGCGGCGCAGGTCAACGCCATGCCGATGTACCCGGGCGAACCGCACGCCGTCGGGATGATCGCCGACCGGAACTACGCGGGGCAATGGATCCCCGACGGAACGATCGTGCCGGTCAGTTCGGTACTGCGGTGATTTCACCAAAAGAATGGGAGAAGAAATGAAGCGAATCGCGGCCCGTGTGCTGCTGCCACTCGCCCTCGCGGGCGCGCTGTCCGGACTCGCCGGCGGCGTCGCCTCGGCCGACCCGCTGCCGGGTCTGCCCACCGGTGGCGGAAATCCCGCGGTCTGGCTGATCCCCGGCCTCGATCTCGGCGGACTGCTCGGCCCGACCGTCCCCGTGCCCACCGACGTCCTCGCCCCGATCTACGGGATCATCACGCCCATTTCGTAAAACCGTTACCAGCAAAGGAGAATCTCATGAAGAAGACCTTCGTCCGCGCGGTCACCGGCGCCGCGCTCGCCGGTCTCGTCGTGCTCGGCTCGGCGGCTCCGGCACTCGCCGCGCAGGACGCCCCGAACGATGTCGTGGTCGTCGACGAACCCGACACGAGCGACCTCAACAACATCTGGACGTTCGCGCCGCTCGGCGTCCCGGTGCTGGGGCTGATCCAGTCGCTCAACGGCGTCCCCGGCCGGCTGCTGCCGTCCTGACTTCCGTGGCGGCGCGGCTCACGGGCCGCGCCGCCGCTTTCGGTGAGGAGACCGATGGCCGACAGACAACTGATCGGGCGCATCGCCATCGCGGGGATCGTGGTGGCCGCGCTCGCGACCTGTGTGGTGCTGCTCAAAGGTGGTGAGGAGCCGCGGGCCGAGACCGTGGCCGTGGTCGGCGAACCGACCGAGGCCGCGCCGTCGCGGGGACCGGACCGCACGATCACGCGGACGCTCAGCCAGGCACAACCGCAGCCGGTGTCGAACGACTGGCAGATCGCGTACGAGCTCGCCGGGACGGGGACCGCGACCGTGGTCTACGACTCCAACGGGCTGGGACTCGTGCACCAGGAGCTGCAGGTGACGCTGCCGTGGCGCAAGGAGCTCACGTGGAAGAACACCGGCACCCCGCCGACCGTCCAGCTGATGGGGCAGGGCGAGGGTGCCGTCGAATGCCGGGTGGCCGTAGGCGGCGCCGTGGTCACCTCGGAGAAGTCCGCCCCCGGGGAGGTCGCCACCTGCGCCGGCCGCCTTGCCCCATCCTGACCTGCGTTTAGCCCCCTAATCGCGATCCGGCGGCAGGGGGAAAACCGGTGGCCAGGGTCGGCAGAATGTAGTCATGACCTGAAGCTTCGAAGTCACCCCCGTCGATCACCCGGACGCCGCCCGGTTGCTGCGCGAGTACCTGGACGAAATCGCGTCCCGCTTCTACGAGCGCCAGGTCACCGAAGAGGAGCTCGACGGCTTGCTCCTGGAGCACCACAGCCGTGATCTGGTCCCGCCGACCGGCACCTTCCTCCTCGCCTGGCGCGATGGGGTGCTCGCCGGGTGCGCCGGGCTGCGGGTCGCCTCACCCGACATCACCGAGCTCACCCGCGTCTTCCTGCGGAAGTCCGAACGCGGCAACGGCGGCGCCGCACTGCTCGTGGCCGCCGCCGAAGACGTCGCCCGCGGCCTGGGCGCCTCGTTGATCCGTCTCGACACCAGGCGCGACCTGGTCGAGGCGAGGGCCCTTTACGCGCGCCTCGGCTACGACGAGGTCGAGCCCTTCAACAACGAACCCTTCGCCCACCACTTCTTCGCGAAGTCCCTGGAAGTCCCGGATCGCGTTTAGCCCGCTAAACGCGATCCGGCGACGCGGACGGCGGCGGGAGGCCTGACCTGCGTTTAGCCCCCTAAACGCGATCCGGCGGGGTGGAGGTGAGCGGGGCCCGGTCGGCGACATCGGCCAGGTAGTCCAAAGTGCGCAGGAGCTGCTTCCCGCTCGGCAGCACCTTCGGCACCACCGCCACCGTCCGCCCGGACGTGTGGAACTCACGGCACCGGCCCGCGTTCGCCGTCAGCCAGTCCCGGACGTCGGGACGCAGGACGACCGCGGGATTCGAGCAGTCCACTTCGGATCCGCTGATCGAGAGCGTGCAGTCCGGCATGGCCGCGCCCGCCTCGACGTGCACGACCGTCCGCAGCGAACCGGACTCGCGGGTGCCGTCCTGGCGGAACCCGGCGCCCGGCCGGTGATACCGGTAGACACCGAACGGCTTCCCCCGATGCGTGCCCACCACCGCCTGGTCGATCGACTCGCCCGCCCGCCGCAACGGCGCGGGCGCCCGGCCCGTCGCGGGCTGCTCGTGCCGCCCGCCCGCGGCGCCGAGCCGGGCACCGCTGTAGAAGTCCCAGCCCCGTTCCCGCGCCAACGCGGCCAGCCCGCGTTTCTTCGCCGCCCCGGCGAGAATCCACCAGACGGCGAGCACGATCGGCAACGCCACCGCGACGATGGCGATGATCCACGCGGTCACGGCTCAGAAGTCCAGATTGTCGGAGGCTTCCTCGGGCGTCTGTTCGTCGTCGCCCACCGAACCGTACTGGCCCGCCTTGATCCCGCCCGACGTGTACGTGCCGGCCTTCCCGGCGACACCCGCCGCGACCTCACCCTTTTCGCGGCCCGTCTCCGGCGTCTTCCAGCTGCCGTCCGGATTCGTGGCCTTGCCGAGCCCGACGGTGTTCAGCGCGGCCTTCTTCGTGGCCGACGTCATCCGCTCACCGAAGCCGTCCGCGAGCCTGCCGCCCATGGCGCCGTCCTTCGAGGCGAACTTGCCCCACGCGGACGCGCCCGGCCCGGCCGCCAGCTGCGCGGTGGACTTGTTGTGGGCCATCAGCTCCTTGTAGTTGCCCTTCCACTTCCCGAAGAACTCCTTGAGCTTGCCGAGGAACTGCTTGATCTTGTCGAGCAGCTGGCGGAGCTTGTTCAGGAACTTCTGCACCTTCGACGTCGTCGAGACCGCGCGGGTGGCCGTCAGCCCGCCCGCCGTCGCCGTCGAACCACCGCAGGTCGGGACGGCCGCGGCCAGCGCCGGGATCCAGATCATGATCAGCCACGTGATGAACTCGGTGAGGATCGCCTTGATGAACTCCTCGATCACCGTCATCACCATGCTGGAGATCTGCAGCAGCTGGGCGATGTCCCCGGCCTGCGCGGCTATCCCGTCGATGCCCTGCGCGAACTTCGCCAGCTTCTCGCCCGCCGCGTTCGCCGCGTCACCGGTCCACTGGGACAGCGACGTCTTCGCGTCTTCGTCGAACTTCTTGCTGTAGTTCTGCAGGTAGACGCCGATGTTGTTGAAGTTCCCCGCCGCGTTCGACAACGCCGGACCGTCGCCGCTCACCATGTGGATGGCGTCCTGGATCGGCTGGCACACGTTCATCAGGAAGCTGAGCCCCTGGCCGACCAGCCAGCCGATCGGGTCGCTGGCGATGTCCGCGACGCCCATGCACGAGCTGACGAAACCGGCGCCGCTGGCCGCGATGGTCCCGATGTCGCTGGCCTGGAACCCGTCCGCGGTCGCCTTCTTGACGGTGTCGAAGGTGCTGAAGCCACTGCCGATCGGCCCGGGCAGCGAGGTCAGCATCTTGTCCGTGCGGATGGTGTCCGGGTTGTAGTCGTTGATCTGGATCTTGGTGTGTTCGCCGGTGATCTTCTGATCGGCCACGATCAGTCCCCCTCGCTACTTGGCCGGCCCCATCTTCGGTGTCCTCGATTGCGCCGGCTGCTCCAGCAGCTTGAGGATTTCGTTGAGCGCCTTGACGTTGTCGTCTTCGTTCCGCTCGTAGGCGGTGGCGGCGTTGCCGAGCTTCTCCGAAGCCGCGGTCAGCCCCGCGGACATCTCGATCAGCAGATCCTGCAGATCGGTGAGCATCGACGTGTACTCGTGCTTCACGAACAGGCCGACGACTCCCCATGACTCGTCGCCGACGTCGGACTGCTGCGTCAGCCGTCCGACCTCGTTCGGGATCTGGACGTCCTGCCCGAGCTTGCCCGAGTAGGTGCGCAGAGCGCTGATCACCACCTCATGCCCTCCGGCCATCGGCGGTCCCTCCCTTCGCGCACCTTCCGATGCGGCTCGTCGTGATCGGCGCCTTGGACCCGGCTGCCCGGCCTGCGGTTCCCAGCGCCGCGGATCGCGTTTAGCCCGCTAAAGGCGATCCGGTCCCGGGGTCAGTGGTCGTCGTCGAACAGGTTCTTCAGGAAACGGTCGCCGTCCGAGGGGCTCGACGCCGGGGGCGGCGGGGTCTGGGGCCGCTGCGGTTCGTCGGCGGATTTGAGGACGGAACGCTCGGAGTAGTCGTCGGCCTGCTGCTCGGCGGCCGGCCGCGACGGGGACTCCTCTTCCATCCGCGCCCGCATCTCCTCGACGGTGGTGCCGAACAGGTCCGCCTGGGTCTCCAGCACCTGGTCGACCAGATTGAGGTCGTCGCCCATGTGCTCTTCGACGATCGTGGCCTGTTTGCGGGCCGCTTCGGCCACGGCCTGCTGGATGGTCGACATCAGCGCCGCGGAAAGCGCGTCCGGACGCTGGCGAAGGGCGTCCTCGGTGAATTTGACGTCCATGATCGCGCCGCCGGGCCCGGCGACCACCGTCACCGAACGGTCCGAAGAGGACGCCGTCGCCTCGATCCTGCCGAGCTCGTCCTGCATCCCGCCGACGTTCGCGAGCCGGTCGTCGACGTTCTGGAGCTGGGACTGGAACTTGTCGAATTGCGCGACCAGCTGCTCGAACTCGGCGGACATGGAGCCTCCCCATACTTGCGGTACGCCGGGCGAACCGACGCTGTGACCAGTCTCATCGTGACTCATTCACCGGTTCGACGCGACGGGGTGCTTCTCGGATCCATCCGGCTCACCCGATAGGGGAATAGGTAGCGTGGTTCGCCGAGCAGTGATCCACAAGTACGGAATCAGTACCGACGAGGGGAGGGCGTCATGGACGCCGAGCAGCAGGAAAGCACCGAGGAACCCAAGCGGGGAAGTCACGCGGCGCCGGAGGGGGCTCCCGTGCATCCGTTGATCGATCTTTCCCGTGACCCGCACCCGGGCCGGGCGGACCACGCGAAGCCCGAAGAGGAATAGGTCCTCTGCCGAGGGGGCCATGCCAAGGCCGACGGGGAATGAAGTCGCCCGAAACGCCGTTCCATCAGGGTGGCCGCGGCGTGACGCCCGGCACGATATAGTTATCGACCCCCCGATTTGGCCGGTCCGGAAGTGGCCGGGTATCTTTGGAGACCGTGCCCGGCAGGCGTCGGGCCGTCCCGTGTGCCGTGCGGCACGGACGGGGTGCTCAGGCATCCGGTCCGAAGGCTTCGCCCACGCGGGATCCGACGGAAAATCCCTACGGGAAGTTACCGGTCGCAAGACCGTGACGCGGGCCGACACGCCCGACCGCGGGGGCCGGAGACAACACGTAGTAGCAAGATCGCGAACAGAAAGCTGGTCCATTGCCCACGATCCAGCAGCTGGTCCGTAAGGGCCGCCAGGACAAGGCTGCCAAGCAGAAGACCGCGGCCCTCAAGGGGAGCCCGCAGCGGCGTGGCGTGTGCACTCGCGTGTACACCACAACCCCCAAGAAGCCGAACTCGGCGCTTCGCAAGGTCGCTCGTGTGAAGCTGACCAGCGGCATCGAGGTCACCGCCTACATTCCCGGTGAAGGCCACAACCTGCAGGAGCACTCGATGGTGCTCGTGCGCGGTGGTCGTGTGAAGGACCTGCCGGGTGTCCGTTACAAGATCATCCGCGGTTCGCTCGACACCCAGGGTGTCAAGAACCGTAAGCAGGCGCGCAGCCGGTACGGCGCGAAGAAGGAGAAGAGCTAATGCCCCGCAAGGGTCCGGCCCCGAAGCGGCCGCTGATCTCTGACCCCGTCTACGCATCCCCGCTGGTCACCCAGCTGGTGAACAAGGTGCTGAAGGACGGCAAGCGGTCCCTGGCCGAGCGCATCGTCTACGGCGCCCTCGAAGGTGCTCGCGAGAAGACCGGCACCGACCCGGTCGTCACGCTGAAGCGCGCCCTCGACAACGTGAAGCCCACCATCGAGGTGAAGAGCCGCCGCGTCGGTGGTGCCACCTACCAGGTGCCGATCGAGGTCAAGCCGGGCCGCTCCACCACCCTCGCGCTGCGCTGGCTCGTCTCCTTCTCCGCGGCCCGCCGCGAGAAGACCATGATCGAGCGTCTGCAGAACGAACTGCTCGACGCGAGCAACGGCCTCGGCGCCAGCGTGAAGCGGCGTGAGGACACCCACAAGATGGCCGAGTCCAACAAGGCCTTCGCGCACTACCGCTGGTGATGACCGCCCGGCTGCCGATCAAAGCCTTGCCGGGCCCCAATTTTGAGACAGGGGAACACTCTCGTGGCACGTGAAGTGCTGACCGACCTGAACAAGGTCCGCAACATCGGCATCATGGCCCACATCGACGCCGGTAAGACCACCACCACCGAGCGGATCCTGTTCTACACCGGGGTCAACTACAAGATCGGTGAAGTCCACGATGGCGCCGCCACCATGGACTGGATGGAGGAGGAGCAGAAGCGGGGTATCACCATCACCTCGGCTGCCACCACCACGTTCTGGGCCGACCACCAGATCAACATCATCGACACTCCGGGCCACGTCGACTTCACCGTCGAGGTGGAGCGTTCGCTCCGCGTGCTCGATGGTGCCGTCGCCGTCTTCGACGGCAAGGAAGGTGTCGAGCCGCAGTCCGAGCAGGTCTGGCGTCAGGCGGACAAGTACGAGGTTCCTCGTATCTGCTTCGTCAACAAGATGGACAAGCTCGGCGCGGACTTCTACTTCACCGTCCGCACCATCGAGGAGCGTCTCGGTGCCCGTCCGCTGGTCATCCAGCTGCCGATCGGCGCCGAGAGCGAGTTCGAAGGCGTCGTCGACCTGGTCCGCATGAAGGCGCTGACCTGGCGCGGCGAGGTCCAGAAGGGCGAGGACTACGCCGTCGAGGAGATCCCGGCCGAGCTCGCCGACAAGGCGGCCGAGTACCGGGAGAAGCTGGTCGAGGCCGTCGCCGAGACCGACGACTCGCTGATGGAGAAGTTCCTCGAGGGCGAAGAGCTCACCGAGGCCGAGATCAAGGCCGGCATCCGGAAGCTCACCGTCGCCCGCGAGGCGTACCCGGTGCTCACCGGTTCCGCGTTCAAGAACAAGGGCGTCCAGCCCATGCTCGACGCGGTCATCGACTACCTCCCGTCGCCGCTGGACGTCCCGGCCGTCGAGGGCACGCTGCCCGACGGCGAGACCCCGGTCACCCGGAAGCCGTCCGTCGACGAGCCGTTCTCCGCTCTGGCGTTCAAGATCGCCGCGCACCCGTTCTTCGGCAAGCTGACCTACATCCGGGTGTACTCGGGCAAGGTCTCCTCCGGCGCGCAGCTGATCAACGCCACCAAGGAGCGCAAGGAGCGCATCGGGAAGCTCTTCCAGATGCACTCCAACAAGGAGAACCCGGTCGACGAGGCCCAGGCCGGCCACATCTACGCGGTCATCGGCCTGAAGGACACCACCACCGGTGACACCCTCGCCGACCCGCAGAACCCGGTCGTCCTCGAGTCGATGACGTTCCCGGCGCCGGTCATCCGCGTCGCGATCGAGCCGAAGACCAAGGCCGACCAGGAGAAGCTGTCCCTGGCGATCCAGAAGCTGGCCGAAGAGGACCCGACGTTCCAGGTCAACCTGGACGAGGACACCGGCCAGACGATCATCGCCGGTATGGGCGAGCTGCACCTCGAGGTGCTGGTCAACCGCATGAAGTCCGACTACAAGGTCGAGGCGAACATCGGTAAGCCGCAGGTCGCCTACCGCGAGACGGTGCGCAAGACGGTCGAGAAGCTCGACTACGTGCACAAGAAGCAGACCGGTGGTTCCGGTCAGTTCGCGAAGGTCATCGTCAAGCTCGAGCCGCTCGAGTCCACCGACGGTGCCCTCTACGAGTTCGACAACAAGGTCACCGGTGGCCGCGTGCCGCGGGAGTACATCCCGTCGGTCGACGCGGGCGCGCAGGACGCCATGCAGTACGGCGTGCTGGCCGGCTACCCGCTCGTCGGGTTGAAGTTCACCTTGTTGGACGGCGCGTACCACGAGGTCGACTCTTCGGAAATGGCCTTCAAGATCGCCGGCTCCATGGCGATGAAGGAAGCCGCGAAGAAGGCCGGTCCGGTCATCCTCGAGCCGCTGATGGCCGTCGAGGTCACCACGCCCGAGGACTACATGGGCGATGTGATCGGCGACCTCAACTCCCGCCGTGGCCAGATCCAGGCCATGGAGGAGCGCGCCGGTACCCGTGTCGTCAAGGCACTGGTCCCGCTGTCGGAGATGTTCGGTTACGTCGGCGACCTGCGTTCGCGTACGCAGGGACGTGCCAACTACTCCATGGTGTTCGACTCCTACGCCGAGGTTCCCGCGAACGTCGCGAAGGAAATCATCGCGAAGGCGACGGGGGAGTAGTTCCCGTCCGCTCGCGGGCATAAGGAACACTCCTGAACGTCCGCAGCATCCGTCAAGAAACGAATCCCCGTCCGACAGCCACGTTGGCCGGTGAGTAAGCAAAACAGTCCAGGAGGACATTCCAGTGGCGAAGGCGAAATTCGAGCGGACCAAGCCGCACGTCAACATCGGGACCATCGGTCACGTCGACCACGGTAAGACCACTCTGACCGCGGCGATCACCAAGGTTCTGCACGACAAGTACCCCGAGCTGAACACCGCTTCGGCGTTCGACCAGATCGACAACGCGCCGGAAGAGAAGCAGCGCGGTATCACGATCAACATCTCGCACGTCGAGTACCAGACCGAGAAGCGTCACTACGCCCACGTGGACGCCCCCGGTCACGCGGACTACATCAAGAACATGATCACCGGTGCGGCGCAGATGGACGGCGCGATCCTCGTGGTCGCGGCGACCGACGGCCCGATGCCGCAGACCCGTGAGCACGTGCTGCTCGCGAAGCAGGTCGGCGTGCCCTACATCGTGGTCGCGCTGAACAAGGCCGACATGGTCGACGACGAGGAGATCCTGGAGCTCGTCGAGCTCGAGGTCCGCGAGCTGCTGTCCTCCCAGGACTTCCCGGGTGACGACGCTCCGGTCATCAAGGTCTCCGGCCTGAAGGCCCTCGAGGGCGACGCCAAGTGGGGCGAGAGCGTTCTCGAGCTGATGGAAGCCGTCGACGAGAACGTGCCGGACCCGGTGCGCGAGCTCGACAAGCCGTTCCTGATGCCGATCGAAGACGTCTTCACGATCACCGGCCGTGGCACGGTCGTGACCGGCCGTATCGAGCGTGGCCGCGTCAACGTGAACGAAGAGGTCGAGATCGTCGGCATCAAGGAGAAGTCGACCAAGACCACCGTCACCGGTGTCGAGATGTTCCGCAAGCTGCTCGACCAGGGTGAGGCCGGCGACAACGTCGGTCTGCTGGTCCGCGGTATCAAGCGCGAGGACGTCGAGCGCGGCCAGGTCGTCGTGAAGCCGGGTACCACCACCCCGCACACGGAGTTCGAGGGCTCGGTCTACATCCTGTCGAAGGACGAGGGTGGCCGTCACACCCCGTTCTTCAACAACTACCGCCCGCAGTTCTACTTCCGTACCACGGACGTGACCGGCGTCGTCACCCTCAAGGAGGGTGTCGAGATGGTCATGCCGGGCGACAACACGGACATCAGCGTCGTGCTGATCCAGCCGGTCGCCATGGACGAGGGCCTGCGTTTCGCCATCCGCGAGGGTGGTCGGACCGTCGGCGCCGGCCAGGTCACCAAGATCATCAAGTGATTCAGGCGCCCCGCCCGGGGGTAATACACCCCCGGGTTAGGGGCGTCAAATCACGTGTGCGACACTATTCAGGTTGCTCGTCCTGGGGCGGCCGAACTCGTACTTCTTTCCGAAGACAGGTTCCGGCCGCCCTGGTATGAGCGGCCACGGTCCGCGGAGCACTTCCTTCGGGTGAGGCTAGCGGGCAAGGGCGTTTGAGACGGCGATTCAAGCTTTTCCGCCGGCTCGATGCCTCCTCACGTTGAGGAAGACCAGGCAAGACGAAGATCCCGCGGGATCCGTCTGTGCGTCGGGCACGACACGCCCGACCGCGTGGACCGGGGACAGGGCCGTTGAACTGGGAAAACCTCAGCCAGGCTGAGGTTTGAAAAGACAAAAGCGGCACGAGACGACAAGGAACGAGCAGCCACCATGGCGGGACAGAAGATCCGCATCCGGCTCAAGGCCTACGACCACGAGGCGATCGACACCTCGGCACGCAAGATCGTCGAGACGGTCACGCGTACCGGCGCCCGTGTTGTCGGGCCGGTGCCGCTGCCCACCGAGAAGAACGTTTACTGCGTCATCCGCTCGCCGCACAAGTACAAGGACTCGCGCGAGCACTTCGAGATGCGCACGCACAAGCGTCTGATCGACATCCTCGACCCGACGCCGAAGACGGTCGACGCGCTCATGCGCATCGACCTGCCGGCGAGCGTCGACGTCAACATCCAGTAGCAGCGGCTGGCGAGCGGCGGAGAGTAAGAGACTCATGTCTGACAGGCAAGTGAAGGGCATCCTGGGCACCAAGCTCGGCATGACCCAGGTCTTCGACGAGAACAACCGGGTCGTCCCGGTGACCGTCGTCCAGGCCGGGCCGAACGTGGTCACCCAGGTTCGGACCCAGGAGAACGACGGCTACAAGGCCGTGCAGCTGGCTTTCGGCGCGGTCGACCCGCGCCGGGTGAACAAGCCGCGCACCGGCCACTTCGACAAGGCGAGCGTGACCCCGCGCCGTTACCTTGCGGAGCTGCGTACCACCGACGCCGAGACCTACGAGGTCGGCCAGGAGATCACCGCCGAGGTGTTCGAGGCCGGTATCGAGGTCGACGTGACCGGTACCAGCAAGGGCAAGGGCTACGCCGGTGTCATGAAGCGTCACGGCTTCAAGGGCCAGGGCGCGAGCCACGGTGCCCAGGCCGTGCACCGCAAGCCCGGCTCGATCGGTGGCTGCGCCACCCCGGGCCGCGTCTTCAAGGGCCTGCGCATGGCGGGCCGGATGGGCAACGACCGGGTCACCACGCAGAACCTGACCGTGCACGCGGTGCGTGCCGAGGACGGCCTGCTGCTGATCAAGGGCGCCGTGCCCGGTCCCAAGGGCGGCCTGCTGTTCGTTCGCAGCGCCGCGAAGGGTGGTAACTGAACATGACCAGCGTCGAGCTGAAGACCCCGGCCGGTAAAGCCGACGGCACGGTCGAGCTCCCCTCGGAGATCTTCGACGTGCAGGCCAACGTGCCCCTCATGCACCAGGTCGTGGTGGCCCAGCTGGCCGCCGCGCGCCAGGGCACGCATGACACCAAGACCCGCGGTGAAGTCCGCGGTGGTGGCAAGAAGCCGTACCGCCAGAAGGGCACCGGCCGCGCCCGCCAGGGTTCGACCCGTGCGCCGCAGTTCACCGGTGGTGGCGTCGTCCACGGCCCCACGCCGCGTGACTACACCCAGCGGACCCCGAAGAAGATGAAGGCCGCCGCTCTGCGTGGCGCCCTCTCCGACCGGGCCCGTGCCGGACAGCTGCACGTCATCACCGAACTGGTGACCGGCGAGAAGCCGTCCACCAAGTCCGCCAAGGCCGCCATCGCCGCGGTGACCCAGGCCAAGCGCGTTCTCGTGGTCCTGCACCGCGACGACGAGCTGAGCTGGAACTCCGTGCGCAACCTGGCCGAGGTCCACATCATCACGCCCGACCAGCTCAACACCTACGACGTGTTGGTCAACGACGACGTGGTGTTCACCAAGGCCGCTTACGACGTGTTCGTCGCCGGCCCCGTCCGGGGCAAGGGCGCGAAGGCTTCGGCTCGGTCGAGCGAGGTTGAAGGGAGTGACGAGCAGTGAGTGCGATCGCCATCCCCGATCCCCGCGACATCTTGCTCGCGCCGGTGATCTCCGAGAAGTCCTACGGGCTGCTCGAGGACCACAAGTACACGTTCATCGTCCGCCCGGACGCCAACAAGACCCAGATCAAGATCGCGGTCGAGAAGGTGTTCGGCGTCAAGGTGGTCAGCGTCAACACGGCCAACCGCCAGGGCAAGCGTAAGCGGACTCGCGCCGGCTTCGGCAAGCGCAAGGACACCAAGCGCGCCATCGTGACTCTTTCGGCTGAGAGCAAGCCGATCGAGATCTTCGGCGGACCCACCGCGTAAAGGACTGAGCTGACACATGGGCATCCGCAAGTACAAGCCGACGACCCCGGGTCGTCGCGGTTCCAGCGTCTCCGACTTCGCCGAGATCACTCGGTCCACCCCGGAGAAGTCGCTGCTGCGTCCGCTGAGCAAGTCCGGCGGCCGTAACTCCAGCGGCAAGATCACCACCCGTCACAAGGGCGGTGGCCACAAGCGTGCGTACCGGCTGATCGACTTCCGCCGGAACGACAAGGACGGCGTTCCCGCCAAGGTCGCGCACATCGAGTACGACCCCAACCGGTCCGCTCGGATCGCGCTGCTGCACTACGCCGACGGCGAGAAGCGCTACATCATCGCCCCGGAGAAGCTCAAGCAGGGTGACACGGTCGAGAACGGCCCCCGCGCCGACATCAAGCCGGGTAACAACCTGCCGCTGCGCAACATCCCGGTCGGCACCGTGATCCACGCGATCGAGCTCCGCCCCGGTGGCGGCGCGAAGATGGCGCGGTCCGCCGGTGCCAAGGTGCAGCTGGTGGCGAAGGACGGGCCTTACGCCCAGCTTCGTCTCCCCTCGGGCGAGATCCGCAACGTCGACGTGCGCAACCGCGCCACCATCGGCGAGGTCGGCAACTCCGAGCACTCGAACATCAACTGGGGCAAGGCGGGCCGTAACCGCTGGCGCGGCAAGCGCCCCACCGTCCGTGGTGTCGTCATGAACCCGGTCGACCACCCGCACGGTGGTGGTGAGGGTAAGACCTCCGGTGGTCGCCACCCGGTGAACCCGAACGGTAAGCCCGAAGGCCGCACCCGCCGCCGCAAGGCTTCCGACGCCATGATCGTCCGCCGCCGGCGTACCGGCAAGAAGCGCTGAGCAGGGAGGTAGAAGAACATGCCACGTAGCCTCAAAAAGGGCCCCTTCGTGGACGACCACCTGCTCAAGAAGGTGGACGCTCTCAACGAGTCGGGCAAGAAGACCGTGATCAAGACGTGGTCGCGTCGCTCCACGATCATCCCGGATTTCCTGGGTCACACGATCGCGGTGCACGACGGCCGCAAGCACGTCCCGGTGTTCGTCACCGAGGCGATGGTGGGTCACAAGTTGGGCGAATTCGCGCCGACTCGGACCTTCAAGGGCCACATCAAGGACGACCGCAAGTCGCGCCGCCGCTGAGCGGGCACGAGAGAACAAGGAATCTAGCGATGAACGCCCAGAACGACGTGGCCGAGGCTTTGCCGACGGCTTACGCGCGGGCTCGCTTCGTCCGGGACTCGCCTACCAAGGTGCGCCGGGTGATCGAGCTGATCAAGGGACGTAGCGCCGCCGACGCCTTGGCCGTGCTCCAGTTCGCCCCGCAGGCGGCAAGCGAGCCGGTCGCGAAGGTGCTCGCCAGCGCCGTGGCCAACGCCGAGAACAACCTCGATCTCGACCCGGACACCCTCTGGGTCAAGAACGCCTACGCCGACGAGGGCCCGACCCTCAAGCGCATCCGTCCGCGGGCCCAGGGCCGCGCGTACCGGATCCGCAAGCGGACCAGCCACATCACCGTCGAGGTGGAGTCGCGTCCCAAGGCCGAGGCCAAGAAGGCACAGGGCAAGAAGAAGGCAGGTGGCCGGTAGTGGGCCAGAAGATCAACCCGCACGGCTTCCGCCTGGGTATCACCACGGACTGGAAGTCGCGTTGGTACGCCGACAAGCAGTACGCGGAGTACGTGGCCGAGGACGTCAAGATCCGGAAGCTGCTGTCCACGGGCATGGAGCGCGCCGGGATCTCCAAGGTCGAGATCGAGCGCACCCGTGACCGGGTCCGCGTCGACATCCACACCGCCCGGCCGGGCATCGTCATCGGCCGTCGCGGCGCGGAGGCCGACCGCATCCGCGGCGCGCTGGAGAAGCTGACCGCCAAGCAGGTCCAGCTGAACATCCTCGAGGTCAAGAACCCCGAGGCCGACGCCCAGCTCGTCGCCCAGGGTGTCGCGGAGCAGCTGAGCAACCGTGTGGCGTTCCGCCGCGCGATGCGCAAGGCGATCCAGACCTCCATGCGTTCGCCGCAGGTCAAGGGCATCCGCGTGCAGTGCGGCGGTCGTCTCGGCGGTGCCGAGATGTCCCGCTCCGAGCACTACCGCGATGGCCGCGTCCCGCTGCACACGCTGCGCGCCGACATCGACTACGGCTTCTTCGAGGCCAAGACGACGTTCGGTCGCATCGGCGTGAAGGTGTGGATCTACAAGGGCGAGCTCGTGGGTGGCCTCAAGGCCAAGGAGGCGCGTGACGCCGCCGCGGCCGCCGAGCGCGCCCCGCGCCGTGACCGTGGTGACCGTCCCTCCCGACCGCGCCGTTCCGGCTCGTCGGGCACGACGCCGACCTCGACCGAAGCCGGCCGGGCCGCCGCCGCCGCGAAGAGTGGCGACGCCGCTCCCAAGGGCGACACGGCCACCGAGGCCCCGGCTGCTGAGACTGCAGAAAAGACGGAGGGCTGACACGTGCTCATCCCGCGCAGGGTCAAGCACCGGAAGCAGCACTCCCCGAAGCGCCACGGTGCCGCCAAGGGCGGTACGAAGGTGAACTTCGGCGAGTACGGCATCCAGGCGCTTGAGCACAGCTACGTGACCAACCGGCAGATCGAGTCCGCTCGTATCGCCATGACGCGTCACATCAAGCGTGGCGGCAAGGTGTGGACGACCATCTACCCGGACCGCCCGCTGACCAAGAAGCCGGCGGAAACCCGCATGGGTTCCGGTAAGGGTTCGCCCGAGTGGTGGATCGCCAACGTGAAGCCGGGCCGCGTGATGTTCGAGATCTCGTTCCCGAACGAGGAGACCGCCCGTGAGGCGCTCCGTCGCGCGATCCACAAGCTGCCCATGAAGTGCCGCATCGTGACCCGTGAAGGTGGTGAGTTCTGATGGCGAAGGCAGGTGCCGCCCAGGCATCGGAGCTGCGTGAGCTCACCGCGGAAGAGCTCGTTCTGCGTCTGAAGGAATACAAGGAGGAGCTCTTCAACCTCCGCTTCCAGATGGCGACCGGACAGCTCGACAACAACCGCCGTCTGCGCACCGTCCGCACGGACATCGCGCGGATCTACACGGTCATGCGCGAGCGTGAACTCGGCCTGTCCGTTTCCCCTGACGCCGAGAGTGAAGGTGCCGCATGAGCGAGCAGCCCACCGAGGCGGCCGGCCGCAACGACCGTAAGGTCCGTGAGGGCTATGTCGTCTCGGACAAGATGAACAAGACGATCGTGGTCGAGCTCGAAGACCGCAAGAAGCACCGCCGTTACGCCAAGGTTCTCCGCAGCACCAGCAAGGTCAAGGTGCACGACGAGAACAACGAGGCGGGCGTGGGCGACCGGGTCACCCTGATGGAGACCCGCCCGCTGTCGGCGACCAAGCGCTGGCGTCTGGTGCAGATCGTGGAGAAGGCCAAGTAAGTAGGGCTCTTTTTGAGTCCCTTAGTTCCGCAAGGCTCGCGGTTCATCGCGAGAACCAGCGCGACATACAGGAGTAGACGTGATCCAGCAGGAGTCGCGGCTTCGGGTTGCCGACAACACGGGCGCGAAGGAGATCCTTTGCATCCGCGTTCTCGGTGGCTCGGGGCGGCGCTACGCGGGCATCGGCGACATCATCGTCGCCACCGTGAAGGACGCCATGCCGGCTGCCGGCGTGAAGAAGGGTGACGTCGTCAAGGCGGTCATCGTTCGCACGCGCAAGGAGCGCCGTCGTCCGGACGGTTCTTACATCCGCTTCGACGAGAACGCTGCTGTGCTCATCAAGAACGACAATGAGCCCCGCGGCACCCGCATCTTCGGGCCGGTCGGCCGCGAGCTGCGCGACCGAAAGTTCATGAAGATCATTTCGCTCGCGCCGGAGGTGTTGTAGAGCATGAAGGTGAAGAAGGGCGACACGGTCGTCGTCATCGCCGGCAAGGACAAGGGTGCCAAGGGCAAGGTCATCCAGGCCTACCCCGAGCGCGAGCGCGTGCTGGTCGAGGGCGTCAACCGGATCAAGAAGCACACGCGGATCTCCCAGACCCAGCGCGGCGCGCAGTCCGGCGGCATCGTCACGCAGGAGGCGCCCATCCACGTCTCGAACGTGATGGTCGTCGACTCCGACGGCAAGCCGACCCGGGTGGGCTACCGCATCGGCGAGGACGGCAAGAAGGTCCGGGTCTCGCGCCGGAACGGTAAGGACATCTGATCATGACCACCGCAGAGAAGATCGCCCCGCGCCTCAAGGTGCGGTACCGCGAGGAGATCAAGGGACAGCTCCAGGAGGAGTTCTCCTTCGAGAACGTCCACCAGATCCCGGGCGTCGTCAAGGTCGTCGTGAACATGGGTGTCGGAGACGCCGCCCGTGACAGCAAGCTGATCGAAGGCGCCATCCGCGACCTGGCCGCGATCACCGGGCAGAAGCCCGAGGTTCGCAAGGCTCGCAAGTCCATCGCGCAGTTCAAGCTGCGTGAGGGCCAGCCGATCGGTGCGCGCGTCACGCTGCGCAACGACCGCATGTGGGAGTTCCTCGACCGGCTGCTGACCATCGCGCTGCCGCGTATCCGTGACTTCCGCGGGCTTTCGCCGAAGCAGTTCGACGGCAACGGCAACTACACGTTCGGTCTCAACGAGCAGTCCATGTTCCACGAGATCGACCCGGACGCCATCGACCGCCCGCGCGGTATGGACGTCACTGTCGTCACCACCGCCAACACCGACGACGAGGGCCGCGCGCTGCTTCGCAAGCTCGGCTTCCCGTTCAAGGAGAACTGAGTCGATGGCCAAGAAAGCACTGGTCCACAAGGCCGCGAAGACGCCGAAGTTCAAGGTTCGCGGTTACACGCGCTGCCAGCGGTGCGGTCGCCCGCACTCGGTGTTCCGCAAGTTCGGGCTCTGCCGGATCTGCCTTCGCGAGATGGCACACGCGGGCGAGCTGCCCGGCGTCCGCAAGTCCAGCTGGTAAGAGTCTTTTTTAACTCCCACTTCGCCACAGGCCCTGCAGAGATTGCAGGGAACCAGGGCGAGAAAGGTTGACAGGTCACCATGACGATGACCGACCCCATCGCAGACTTCTTGACCCGTCTGCGTAACGCGAACTCGGCTTACCACGACGAGGTCGTGCTTCCCCACTCGAAGATCAAGGCGAACATCGCCGAGATCCTCAAGCGCGAGGGTTACATCTCGGGCTACCGCGACGAGCCGGGCGAGAAGCACAAGAACCTCATCGTGGAGCTGAAGTACGGCCCCAACCGTGAGCGCAGCATCGCCGGCCTCCGCCGCGTGTCCAAGCCCGGCCTGCGGGTCTACGCAAAATCGACCGAACTGCCGTCGGTTCTCGGTGGCCTCGGCGTCGCGATCATCTCGACGTCGTCCGGCCTCCAGACCGACCGTCAGGCCAAGCGCAACAGCGTGGGCGGCGAAGTCCTCGCCTACGTCTGGTAAGGAAGGGGGCACAGACATGTCACGCATTGGAAAGCTGCCGGTCGCCGTCCCCTCCGGGGTCAAGGTGACCATCGACGGTCAGCAGATCAAGGTCGAGGGGCCCAAGGGCACCCTCGAGCACACCATCGCCGAGCCCATCACCGTCGAGCAGGCCGAAAACGGCACGCTCGAGGTCAAGCGGCCCGACGAGGAGCGCACCAGCCGTGCCCTGCACGGTCTCACCCGGACGCTGGTCAACAACCTCGTCGTCGGTGTGACCGAGGGCTACGAGAAGAAGCTCGAGATCCACGGTGTCGGTTACCGCGTGCAGGCCAAGGGCTCGGACCTCGAGTTCGCCCTCGGCTACAGCCACCCGGTGAAGATCGAGGCTCCGGAAGGCATCACCTTCAAGGTCGAGACCCCCACCCGGTTCTCGGTCTCGGGCATCGACAAGCAGAAGGTCGGCCAGATCGCCGCGGTCATCCGCAAGCTGCGCCGCCCGGACCCGTACAAGGGCAAGGGCCTGCGCTACGAGGGTGAGAAGATCCGCCGCAAGGTCGGAAAGACGGGTAAGTGATCATGAGCGACACGACTACGAAGCGCAAGCCGGTCGGCAAGGACATCTCGACCCGCCGCCGCGTCGCGAAGGCCCGTCGGCACTTCCGCCTTCGCAAGAAGATCAACGGCACGGACCAGCGTCCGCGCCTGGTCGTCAAGCGTTCGTCGCGGCACATCGCCGTGCAGCTGATCGACGACCTCGCCGGCAAGACCCTGGCGTCGGCGTCCACCCTCGAGGCGGACGTCCGCGCGCTGGAAGGCGACAAGAAGGCCAAGGCCGCCAAGGTCGGGGAACTCGTCGCCGCCCGCGCCAAGAACGCCGGTGTCTCGACCGTGGTGTTCGACCGTGGTGGCAACGCCTACCACGGCCGCATCGCGGCGCTCGCCGACGCTGCCCGTGAGGCGGGGTTGGAGTTCTGATGCAGATGCTCGTGAATGGAAGGAAAGCCTGATGCCGGGACGTACACGGCAATTCGGCGGCGGCCAGGGCGGACCCGGCGGGCAGGGCGGCAACGACCGCAATGACCGTCGCGACCGCCGTGACCGGCGCGACAGCGGCCGTGGCGGGGCCGGCCAGGAGAAGACCCCGCACCTCGAGAAGGTCGTGACGATCAACCGCGTCGCCAAGGTCGTCAAGGGTGGTCGTCGCTTCAGCTTCACCGCCCTGGTGGTCGTCGGTGACGGCGACGGTCAGGTCGGCGTCGGCTACGGCAAGGCCAAGGAAGTTCCCGCGGCCATCGCCAAGGGCGTCGAGGAAGCGAAGAAGAACTTCTTCCGCGTTCCCCGCGTCGGTGGCACCATTCCCCACCCCATCCAGGGTGAGGAAGCCGCCGGTGTCGTGCTGCTCCGTCCGGCCTCGGCCGGTACCGGTGTCATCGCCGGTGGCCCGGTGCGCGCGGTGCTGGAGTGCGCGGGCGTCCACGACGTGCTGTCGAAGTCGCTCGGCTCCGACAACGCGATCAACATCGTGCACGCGACCGTGGCGGCCCTGAAGGGTCTGCAGCGTCCCGAAGAGGTCGCGGCCCGCCGCGGTCTCCCGCTCGAGGACGTCGCTCCGGCTCGCATGCTGCGTCAGCGCGCGGGTCAGGGGGTCTGATCATGACTCAGCTCAAGGTGACCCAGGTCAAGAGCAAGATCGGCACGAAGCACGCTCACCGCGAGTCGCTGCGCACCCTCGGGCTGCGCAAGATCCGCCAGAGCGTCGTGCGTGATGACACTCCCGAGGTGCGCGGCCTTATCCACACCGTCCGCCACCTGGTGGAGGTCGAGGAGGTCAAGGCATGACTGCCATCAAGATCCACCACCTTCGTCCGGCTCCGGGCGCGAAGCGCGACAAGATCCGCGTCGGCCGTGGTGAGGGCTCGAAGGGCAAGACCGCCGGTCGCGGTACCAAGGGCACCAAGGCCCGGAAGAACGTGCCCGCCGGTTTCGAGGGTGGGCAGATGCCCATCCACATGCGGCTGCCGAAGCTGCGCGGCTTCAAGAACCGGTTCCGCACCGAGTACCAGCCGGTGAACGTGGGCGACATCGCCCGCGTCTTCCCGGACGGTGGCAAGGTCGGCGCCGAGGAGCTCGTCGCGAACGGTCTGGTCCGCAAGGGCAAGCTCGTGAAGGTGCTCGGCAACGGCGACGTGAACGGCGTCAAGCTGGACGTCACCGCCGACGCTTTCTCCGGCTCCGCCAAGGAGAAGCTCTCCGCCGCCGGTGGCTCCGCCACCACGCTCTGAGCTTTCTTCGCTCGCTTCACCGAAAGGCCCGCCAGGCTCCGCCAGGCGGGCCTTTCGCTTGCGCTCCCTCCGGCTGCCCCGACCTGCGTTTCGCGGGCTAAACGCGATCTGGCCCGTTTCGCCCGGCGCGCCCGCCGACCTGCGTTTCGCCCCCTAATCGCGATCCGGGCCGTGGGCCGCCGTCTCGCCTCCGACCTGCGTTTCGCGGGCTAAACGCGCTCCGACGGTCGCGCAGGTGCCCGCCGCCCGGATCGCGTTTAGCCCGCGAAACGCAAGTCGGCCCCGGCGGCCGCGAGCGTGGCGGAGGGGTGCCTGAGCTGGAAGGATCGTGAGGTGGCCATACCTCCAGGGCAGGATCCGCAGCCCCCTCAGCAGCCGGACGCCCCGCCGATGGTCGTATCGGTTTCAGGCCCGATGGATCCTGTAGGCGAGCCGGCGCGGTCTGGCCGGCTCGAGCCCCGCAGGCTGGTCGCGGCCGGATTGGCCGCACTGGCCCTGGTGCTGACCCTCGTGGGCTGCTTCTTCCCGTTCTTCAACATCGAGCATCGCCTCAGCTTCGATCGCAGTGCCTCGGTCGTCCTCGTGGTCGTGCAGGGAGCTTGGGATACGCAGCTCATCCAGCCCAACGACCAGCCCTTCACCACGTCGACGGCGCCTGTCGGCATCCCGCTCCTGATCGCCGCGGCGATCCTCCTGGCGGCCACGATCGTCTGCGCTCGCGCCGCCGGACTCCGTCGTCCGGTCACCTTGGACCGATGGCTCAGCACCATCGGGTCGGTGTTCCTCGCCGGAGTCGTCATCACCGCCGTCACGCTGGCGTTCGGCCGCCCGGTAGACGGAGACAGTGAGACGACACTGACGGTGGGCGCGGGGATGTGGGCGCTGTTCGCCGCAGTCGTCGCCGCGGCGGGGGCGGCGGTCATGAGCCACCGTGTCCAAGACGAAGAGGTCCCGATGAGCGGTGACTCGGCTTTCGCGGAAATGCCCACACCGAAGGACGGCATCTCCATCACGGTGCTCCCACCGGAGCCACAGCCGGAGGTCCCGGACTATTCGGCCTTCGCGCCGCCGCCGGATTCCGGCGCGAAAGAGCGCGATTAGCCCGCTAAACGCGCTCGCGGTCGCCGATACGGTGGGGGAGGAGGTGGCCGATGACTTGGGCGGTGGTCTTTTTCGGAGCGGCGGTGCTCGTGGCTTTTACGCCAGGGGCGAACAATCTGCTCGGCCTGCATCACGGAATGACGCAGGGGGCCTGGAAAGGGCTCGCCGGCCTGTTAGGCCGATTGGCCGCATTCACGGTGCTCATCGCGGCCGTCGCCGCAGGTCTCGGGCAGCTCCTCGCGGCATCC
The DNA here is from genome assembly GCF_000732925.1 of Amycolatopsis japonica. Classification (NCBI taxonomy): domain Bacteria; kingdom Bacillati; phylum Actinomycetota; class Actinomycetes; order Pseudonocardiales; family Pseudonocardiaceae; genus Amycolatopsis; species Amycolatopsis japonica. The sequence continues at coordinate 7,750,714 of NZ_CP008953.1, read as the reverse complement.
GAACTTGCACTCACGGTGATCAAATGGGCCGGCGTCGCCTACCTGGCCTGGATCGGCGCGCGGCTGCTGTGGTCGACGTTCCGTGCCGGGCGCACGACGCACTGAATCCGTGCCGGCGCTGAAGATCGCGAGGAAGGAATTCGTCGTCGCGATCACGAACCCGAAGGCGATCCTCATCTTCACCGCGTTCGTGCCCCAGTTCATCGACGCTGCTCACGGGTCCTTTTCCGCCCAGATCGCGATTCTCGGCGCCGTCTACCTGCTCGCCGAGTTCGTCGCGGGCGCGACCTACATCGGCGCGGGCGCGCTCGTGAAGACGCTTCGGCTGTCCCGCCGGGCGACTCGCAACGTCGACCGCGGCACCGGGGTCGTGCTCCTCGGCATGGCTGGAGCCCTGGCAACTTCGAGCTCCTGAACGCCCTCCCTGATCACAGTGCGTTTAGCGGGCTAATCGCGATCCGGTGGGGCCGGGGAAGTGGGGAACGGTAAGGCGATCTGTCAAGGTTCCGGAGCGAGAAGCACAAGTCGATCAACCCCGCGGACCAACCTTCGTTCGGAAAACCCACACGCACTGCGGACACGCCCTGTGAAGCTGTTAGAGTCGGCGGCACGCTTCGGGACGAGTGTGCCCCGAAGCGTTCCTGGCTTGTGCCAGAAAGCTGTGTGTTCCCGCCGGCCCCAGGCCGGCCAAGCCGATCGTCGGTAAGACAGCCGACGACGCCGAGGAGGTTCCCCGCGTGCTCAGCGCCTTCCGCTCGGCTCTAGCGACGCCGGATCTACGTAAGAAGATCCTGTTCACGCTAGCCATCGTCGCGGTCTACCGAATCGGTGCCACCATTCCGGCCCCGGGTATCTCGTATTCCGCCGTGCAGCAATGTACGGAGACCGGGTCGCAGGAGGGCGTCTATCAGCTGCTGAACCTGTTCAGTGGCGGTGCACTGCTGCAGCTGTCGCTGTTCTCGACCGGCATCATGCCGTACATCACGGCGAGCATCATCGTCCAGCTCCTCACCGTGGTCATCCCGCGGTTCGAGGAACTGAAGAAGGAAGGCCAGGCCGGCCAGGGCAAGCTGACCCAGTACACCCGGTACCTGACGATCGCCCTCGCGGTCCTGCAGGCGACCGGTGTGGTGGCGCTCGCCGACCGCAAGCAGCTCTTCCCGCAGTGCGACACCGCGATCATCCCGGACAACAGCGTCTACACGCTGGCCATCATCGTCATCACGATGACCGCCGGTACCGCCGTCATGATGTGGCTGGGTGAGCTGATCACCGAGCGCGGCGTCGGCAACGGCATGTCCGTCCTCATCTTCCTGAACATCGCGGCCCGGATCCCGATCGAGGGTGGCAACATCCTCAGCAGCGCGGGTGGCGTCGTCTTCGCCTTGATCTGCGTGTTCGGCCTGGTGATCATCGCCAGCGTCATCTTCGTCGAGCAGGGCCAGCGCCGGATCCCGGTGCAGTACGCCAAGCGCATGATCGGCCGCCGCATGTACGGCGGGACCTCGACGTACCTGCCGATCAAGGTGAACCAGGCCGGTGTCATCCCGGTCATCTTCGCCTCGTCGCTGCTCTACCTGCCGGACCTGATCAGCCGCCTCGTCGGCGACGCCAACAGCAACGCGGGCTGGCAGGTCTTCATCCAGAACTACATCGTCAACCAGTCCAGCTGGGCGCACGTCCTGCTGTACTTCGCGTTGATCATCTTCTTCACGTACTTCTACATCACGATCACGTTCAACGTGGACGAGCGTGCGGAAGAAATGAAGAAGTTCGGTGGCTTCATCCCGGGCATCCGTCCGGGCCGTCCCACCGCGGAGTACCTCAGCTACGTCCTCGGCCGCATCACCCTGCCGGGCTCGCTGTACCTGGGCATCATCGCGATCCTTCCGAACTTCTTCCTGTCCGTCACCGGCAGCGGGAACAACCAGAACTTCCCGTTCGGTGGCACGGCTGTGCTGATCATGGTCGGTGTCGGTCTCGACACCGTGAAGCAGATCGAAAGCCAGCTGATGCAACGTAACTACGAAGGGTTCTTGAAGTGACGCGCCTGGTTCTCGTTGGCCCTCCTGGCGCGGGCAAAGGTACTCAGGCGGTAGCACTGTCGGAGAAGCTCCGGATCCCGCACATCTCGACCGGCGACCTGTTCCGCGCCCACGTGGGCGAGCAGACGCCGCTGGGCCAGGAAGCCAAGCGCTACCTGGACTCCGGTGAACTCGTGCCCGACTCGGTCACGAACGAGATGGTGCGTGAGCGTCTCGCCGAACCCGACGCCAAGGTCGGTTTCCTGCTCGACGGGTTCCCCCGGAACACGAAGCAGGCCGACGTCCTCGGCGAGATCCTCGGCGAGGTCGACACCAAGCTCAACGCGGTCATCCAGCTCCAGGTCTCGGAAGACGTCGTCGTCGATCGGCTGCTGTCCCGCGGCCGTTCGGACGACACCGAAGAGGTCATCCGTCGCCGTCAGCAGATCTACGTGTCCGAGACGGCTCCGCTGCTCGAGTACTACGCGGACATCCTGGTCACGGTCGACGGCGTCGGCTCGGTCGACGAGATCTCCGCCCGCGTGCTGGAAGCGCTGCGCGACCGCACGTGAATCTCGGAGGACTGCGTGTACTGCAACGGCTTCGTCGTGGGCGCATGATCGAAATCAAGACCCCTGGCGAGCTCCAGGCGATGCGGGCCGCCGGTCTGGTGGTCTGGCGCACCCTCACCGCGGTGCGCGAGATCGCCAAGCCGGGGGTGACCACGGCCGACCTCGACGAGCTCGCCGAGCAGACGATCCGCGACGCCGGCGCGGTGCCCTCGTTCAAGGGCTACCACGGCTTCCCGGCGTCGATCTGCGCTTCGGTGAACGAGCAGATCGTCCACGGCATCCCGTCGAAGACGCAGGTCCTGAACGACGGCGACATCATCTCGGTGGACTGTGGCGCCATCCTCGACGGCTGGCACGGCGACTCCGCGGTCACTCTCGCGATCGGTGAGGTGTCGAAGGCGGATCTCGCGCTCTCGGCCGCCACCGAGGCGGCGATGTGGGCCGGGATCGCCGCGGTGTCGTCCGGCGGCAGGCTCACGGACATCTCACACGCGGTGCAGACCGCGGCCGAGAAGGCCGGCCGGGAAGACGGCATCGAGTACGGGATGATCGTCGAGTACGGCGGTCACGGTATCGGGCGCCAGATGCACATGGACCCGTTTCTGCCGAACCTGGGCAAACCGGGCAAGGGCCCGCGGCTCAAGACCGGTATGGCGCTCGCGATCGAGCCCATGCTGACGGGCGGCGGCGGGGAGACCGTCGAGCTCGAGGACGGGTGGACCGTCGTGACCGCGGACGGCTCGCGGGCCTCGCACTGGGAGCACACGGTCGCCATCACCGATGACGGCCCGTGGGTGCTGACCGCCCCCGAAGACGCCTGACCTGCCCCTGCTCCCGCCGGAGCGCGTTTAGCCCGCGAAACGCAGGTGCGTGCCGGGATCGCGATTAGCCCGCGAAAGGCGAACGGAAGTCCGGGAGCGCGATTAGCCCGCGAAACGCACGTCGGCCCGCCGGTCGGCGCAACGCCTGCGCCCGCCGTTGGGGCCCATGCCAGCTACCCCCATCGGGTGCACCTCGGCCGCCGAGCGCGCCAGGTCCAGCCTCCATCGGAGCGCGATTAGCCCGCGAAACGCAGGTCGGCGCGGGCGTACGATGGAGAGGTCGCATCCGGCGGGCTCAGGGGTCACGTAACACAGTCACCCCCCGTTTGGGGCTCACGACACGGGTTGCGTACACTGTCAAGTCGGTGTACTCATCGCGCCCGGATCCTGCGCGCTCGTGAATTCTCGCGAACGGACATTGGAGCCGGGTAGGAGTGTGCCGATGCACCACCCAGCCAAGCACTCAAGCTCTGACTGATAACACAGCGTAGCGACAGGAAATGCGGAGGACATGGGCAAGAAAGACGGGGCCATCGAGGTCGAAGGCCGCGTAGTCGAGCCGCTCCCCAACGCGATGTTCCGCGTCGAGTTGGAGAACGGCCACAAGGTCCTTGCACACATCAGCGGCAAGATGCGGCAGCACTACATCCGCATCCTGCCCGAGGACAGGGTTGTCGTGGAGCTCTCGCCCTACGACTTGTCTCGTGGTCGCATCGTCTACCGCTACAAGTGATCACGACGAGTTAGCACAAGCAGGAGAGCAGGAGACGTGAAGGTCCAGCCGAGCGTCAAGAAGATCTGCGACAAGTGCAAGGTGATCCGCCGTCACGGCCGGATCATGGTGATCTGCGAGAACCTGCGGCACAAGCAGCGGCAGGGCTGATCACTCGCACTCGTACAGAGTGGATTGACGGCTACACAATCTCCCCGCACCTGCCGGGCCGTGTGAACGGCCCGGTTCACCCCCGGACTTCAGGCCGGGGCCGGGACACCCGAAGCGCAAGCCAAGGGCACGACAGGCGAGTCGGTCCCGGGACCGGACGGGGAGCAGACCTGGAGATGAATTCTATGAAGGAGCATCAACGCCAATGGCACGACTCGCTGGCGTAGACCTCCCCCGCGAAAAGCGGTTGGAGATCGCGCTGACCTACATCTACGGCATCGGCCGTACCCGCTCGAAGCAGCTCATCGCGGCTGCCGAGCTCAACGCGGACACTCGCGTCAAGGATCTGAGCGATGACGACCTCGCCAAGCTGCGGGTCTACATCGAGGAGAACTTCAAGGTCGAGGGTGACCTTCGCCGTGAGGTGAACGCCGACATCCGTCGGAAGATCGAGATCGGGTGCTACGAGGGCCTTCGCTGGCGTCGCGGACTTCCCGTCCGTGGTCAGCGCACCAAGACGAACGCCCGCACCCGTAAGGGTCCGAAGAAGACGGTCGCCGGCAAGAAGAAGGCTGGCAAGAAGTGAGCGTCCAGGGCAAGAAGGTCGTGCGTATGGGCGGCGTCCACCGCCGCGGCTCGGCTTGTGTCTCGCCCAAGGCGCTTTACGCCCGCCCGATGGCGCTCCGCAACCTGTACACCGACGCCGGTTCGATCATCCGGCGCGGACAGGCCGAAGCGGTCGCCGCTCACCAAGAGAACGCGCGCTAACAGGAGAACCCTCAGAACATGCCACCGAAGTCTCGTACTGCGGCGGGGGCCAAGAAGGTCCGCCGTAAGGAAAAGAAGAATGTCGCGCACGGTCACGCGCACATCAAGAGCACCTTCAACAACACCATCGTCTCGATCACGGACCCGACCGGTGCCGTGATCGCGTGGGCGTCGAGTGGTCACGTGGGCTTCAAGGGCTCGCGTAAGTCCACCCCGTTCGCCGCGCAGATGGCCGCCGAGAACGCCGCCCGCAAGGCTGCCGAGCACGGCATGAAGAAGGTCGACGTCTTCGTGAAGGGCCCGGGTTCGGGTCGCGAGACGGCGATCCGCTCGCTGCAGGCGGCCGGCCTCGAGGTCGGCACCATCCAGGACGTGACCCCGCAGCCTCACAACGGCTGCCGCCCGCCCAAGCGGCGCCGGGTCTGAGGAACGGGGAGGAGTAAGAAGAAATGGCTCGTTACACCGGCCCCGCGACGCGTATTTCGCGTCGCCTCAAGGTTGACCTCATCGGCGGCGACCAGGCTTTCGAGCGTCGCCCCTACCCGCCGGGCCAGCACGGCCGCGGGCGCATCAAGGAGTCCGAGTACCTCCTGCAGTCGCAGGAGAAGCAGAAGGCTCGCTACACCTACGGCGTTCTCGAGCGTCAGTTCGTCCGGTACTACAAGGAAGCCGTCCGGCGTCCCGGTAAGACCGGTGAGAACCTGCTGCAGATCCTCGAGTCCCGTCTGGACAACGTGATCTACCGCGCCGGCATCGCCCGCACCCGCCGTCAGGCGCGTCAGCTGGTGAGCCACGGCCACTTCCTGGTCAACGGCGTCAAGGTCAACGTCCCGTCCTACCAGGTCACGAAGTGGGACATCATCGACGTGCGGCCGAAGTCGTTCGCGATGCTGCCCTTCGTCGCGGCCAAGGAGTCGTTCGGCGAGCGTCCCGTTCCCGCGTGGCTCCAGGTCGTTCCGTCCAACCTCCGTGTGCTGGTCCACCAGCTCCCGGAGCGCGCTCAGATCGATGTTCCGGTCCAGGAACAGCTGATCGTCGAGCTCTACTCGAAGTGATCCATCATCGGGCCGGGGTTTCCCCGGCCCGATGTGGGCACGGGCGGCGGCGCCCGGAGTGCGCCGCCGCTTCGCCATCCCTTTCGGTGTCATATGGCGGGCGCCGTTTGGAAAGGAACTAGGAAAGATGCTGATTTCCCAGCGACCGGCTCTCGGCGAAGAGACGGTCAACGAGACCCGCTCCCGGTTCACCATCGAACCGCTGGAGCCCGGCTTCGGCTACACGCTCGGCAACTCGCTGCGGCGCACGCTGCTGTCGTCCATTCCGGGCGCGGCCGTGACGAGCATCCGCATCGACGGCGTGCTGCACGAGTTCACCACCGTTCCCGGGGTGAAGGAAGACGTCACCGACATCATCCTGAACCTCAAGGAGCTCGTGGTCTCCTCGGAAGAGGACGAGCCGGTCACCATGTACCTGCGCAAGCAGGGCCCCGGTGAGGTCACCGCCGCCGACATCGTGCCCCCGGCCGGTGTCACCGTGCACAACCCGGATCTGCACATCGCGTCGCTGAACGGCAAGGGCAAGCTCGAGATCGAGCTCGTCGTCGAGCGCGGCCGCGGTTACGTTCCGGCCCTGCAGAACAAGCAGGCGGGCGCGGAGATCGGCCGGATCCCGGTCGACTCCATCTACTCCCCGGTGCTGAAGGTGACCTACAAGGTCGAGGCGACCCGTGTCGAGCAGCGCACCGACTTCGACAAGCTGATCCTGGACGTGGAGACGAAGCCGTCGATCACGCCGCGGGACGCTGTCGCGTCGGCCGGTAAGACGCTGGTGGAGCTGTTCGGTCTCGCGCGCGAGCTGAACGTCGACGCCGAAGGCATCGAGATCGGCCCGTCGCCGCAGGAGGCGGACACCATTGCCGCCTACGCGATGCCGATCGAGGACCTGGACCTCACCGTCCGGTCGTACAACTGCCTCAAGCGCGAGGGCATCCACACCGTCGGCGAACTGGTCTCGCGCAGCGAGGCCGACCTGCTGGACATCCGCAACTTCGGTGCGAAGTCGATCGACGAGGTCAAGCTCAAGCTCGTCGGTCTCGGCCTCGCGCTGAAGGACAGCCCGCCCGGGTTCGACCCGACCGCGGCCGCGGCCAGCTACGACGGTGAAGGCTGGTCCGAGGGCGTCGACAGCATCACGGACGGAATTTCGGACAACGGCCACGACGATGGCCAGGACTACGCAGAGACGGAGCAGCTGTAAGGCCAGCTACGGCTCCCTCACCGGTCGGGTGGGGGAGCGCCGGCCTTCAGCTGTGAGCTGAACGAGGAGAACCGATGCCCACCCCCACAAAGGGACCCCGTCTCGGCGGGTCGCCCGCGCACGAACGGCTGATCCTGGCCAACCTGGCCACCCAGCTGTTCGAGCACGGCAAGATCACGACGACCGAGGCGAAGGCCCGGCGGGTGCGCCCGCTGGCCGAGAAGCTGATCACGAAGGCGAAGCGGGGCGACCTGCACAACCGTCGTCAGATCCAGCGCATCGTGCGCGACAAGGACGTCGTGCACAAGCTGATCGCCGAGATCGGTCCGTTCTTCGCGGAGCGTCCGGGTGGCTACACCCGGATCACCAAGACGATGGCGCGCAAGGGCGACAACGCCCCCATGGCCGTCATCGAGCTGGTGGCCGAGAAGACCGTCACCGCCGAGGCCGAGGCCGCGCGCAAGACGAAGTTCGCCAAGGACGAGCCGAAGGCTGCCGCTCCGGCCGCCGAGGAGACCACCGAGGCCACTGAGGCTGCCGACACGGCCGCCACCGAGGCTCCGGAGGCCACCGAGGCTCCCGCCGCCGACGAGGCCGCTGAGGCCCCCGCCGCGGACGCGGACAGCAAGAAGGACTGACGTCCTGACGGCACCGAACACCCCGGACGAGCCCGCCACTCCCACTGCGGAGGGCGGGCTCGTTCGTCTGCGTTTGGACGTCTCCTACGACGGCACCGATTTCTCCGGCTGGGCGCGGCAGCCCGGACGGCGCACGGTGCAGGGAGTCCTCGAAGAGGCGCTCGCGAAGCAGCCCCCAGGGGCCTCGGTCCCGAAGTCCGTCGTCGTCGCCGGCCGCACCGACGCCGGTGTGCACGCTGCGGGCCAGGTGGTCCACGTCGACGCGTCGCCTTTAGCGGGCAAAACGCGATCCGGTCGTCTGGAACTGGACGAGCAGGGCATCCCTGACCTGGGGCGGATGCGGCACCGCTGGAATCGGTACCTGCCGGGTGACGTGCGGGTGCTGGATGCCCGGGTGGCGGCACCCGGATTCGACGCGCGGTTCTCGGCAGTGCGGCGCCACTATCTGTACCGCGTTTCGGACGCGCCGTGGGGCGTGGATCCGTTGCGGCGTCACGACACCTTGGCCTGGGGGCGGCCGCTTTCCGTCGACGCGATGAATGAGGCGTCGGCGGCTCTCTTGGGGCTCCAGGACTTCGCCGCGTTCTGCAAGCAGCGTGAAGGCGGGACGACCATTCGCGAGCTGCAGCGGCTCGTGTGGCGGCGGACCGGGCCGCACGCGGTCGAGGTCGAGGTCTCCGCCGATGCGTTCTGCCATTCGATGGTGCGCAGTCTGGTGGGGGCGCTGCTCTTGGTCGGTGACGGCAGACGTCCGCTCGATTGGCCGGGTGACGTTTTGGAGAGCCGGACGCGCGACAGCGCAGTCGCTCCCGCACATGGCCTGACGTTGATGGCCGTCGACTACCCGCCAGACGCCGAACTCGCGGCGCGTGCCGATCAAACGCGCGCCATGCGCACCCCCTCCTGATCCGGACGCGGCGCCTTTCGCGGGCTAAACGCGCCGCGGCGGGCCTGCCAGACGGCGTCCACGATGCCTTTGAAGTCGTTCGCCAGGTCTTCCGCGGTGGCGATGACGAATCGCCATCCCTCGGCCTCCACGCGTCTTCGGCGTTTGCGGTCATAGGCTTGTTCCTTCGGGGTGTTGTGCCATCGGCCGTCGTACTCGATGGCGACCCGGAACTTCTCGTCCGCGAGGTCGAGACGAGCGAGGAAACGGCCGGTTCGGGACCTGACCTCGACCTGGGGCGTCGCCGTGATACCACCGGCTGCGAGCACGATGCGGAGCTCCGATTCCGGATGCGATTCCGCACGAGGATCGGACAGGCGTAAAGCATGTCTGGCCAAGCGGATTCCTCTATTGCGGCGACCGTAGAACTCACCGTTGAGGTGCAGATCGGTCAGGTTGTTCGCTCTCATGAACTGGTCCAGATCGGGGACGCCGATACGGAGCCGGCGCGTCCAGCTGGATTTGCGCGGAGAAAGCCGAAGCAGGAGATCCAGAGCTATTCGGCGTTTCCGTGCGATGCGAATGCCGTTCCACGGTCTCGATTCTTCGGGTTTGACCTCGGTTCGCCGAACCTTGATACCGACGATCGGGCCGAAGCGGTTCTTCTCCGGCACGATCATCTCGACGGGGTCGCTGGGGTTGGCCAGCTCGACGCCGTGAACGGTCGCGGCAGATCGCCCGGTCAGGACTGCTTCCGGAGGGGCCAGCAGTGCGGCGCCTCGGCATCGCAGCTCGTGGGTGACCTCGACGCCGGCGCGCGTGTAGACGTCCTGAAACAGCCGTCGGACGCTCGAGCCGCGTAGCTGGCTGGCCGTGATGAGACCCGCCTTGCGCGCTTCAGAGCCGCGGAAGACATCGGGGAGATGAGATGAATCGAAGGGTCTGGTCATGTCGACACGGTGACCGACAAGACCGACAACCTGTGGCCGTCGATGCCATTTCAGGGCGACTTATCCACAACCCCCGGCTTATCCACAGCCGGCGCGATTGCATCTTGACTGGCAAACCCCGCGCCCCGGATCGCGTTTAGGGGGCAAAACGCGACGCGGCGGCACGCAAAGGGGGCACCGTCCGAAATGGACAGTGCCCCCGTGGAGCGCGATTAGCCCGCAAAAGTCGACGCGGGGCGCGGGTTAGTCGCCTCGCCGGACCGGGCCCAGGATCTGCTGCTCTTTCGCGGTGGTGACCAGGCGAAGCGGACGCCACAGGTTGCGGCCCAGCGCGACGACCTGGTCGTCCTTCAACGTCGTGAGCTGCTTCATCATCTGGGGCGGGAGCCGCCAGATGCGGGCCGCCAGTTCGGCCTGGCCCGGCGGGAGCCGCTGCATCAGCACCAGGTCGGCCGCGTTCGCGGTCGCCCCGGCCTGCGGGTGCAGGTACGGCAGCACGTACACCGTCGTCTGCCACGGCGATCGCGGCGGGAACAGATCCTGCGGGGTCGGGCCGCCGTCGGTCACCACCAGCAGCGGCGCGTCCTCGGACGGACGCGGGAGATCCACCGGCGACAGCCGCCGGATCTGCACCAGCGGCGAAGGCCTGCCGTTGGGCTGATTCCCCGCGGCTTGGGGGAGCACCTGCCACGCGGCCGGACGTCCGGTCGCCACGACGACCCACGCCCCGACCGCCATCGCGCGCAACGCCACCTGGCGAGCCAGGTAGAGGCCACCGACCAGCACGATCCGAGTCGGCGTCGAGCGCAGCGCGGAGATCGTCAGCGGCTCACCCTTGAGCCCGGAGCCGAGGACGATCCCGCCGCGGTCACCGGAGGGGCTGATCGCGTCGAGCATCGCCGGGTCGACGGTGAATTCCGGGGCGACACCGGCGCTCTGGCCTGCGTCGCGCATGCGGGTGCTCATGCCGTGCCTCCGATCGGCAAAGTCGCGGAGAACCCGGAGATCTGCAGGCCGCGCAGCGGCGTCAGCGTCACACCCAGCCGGTCCGAGATGCCCTGCAGCCGCTGGTCGGCCGCGTCCAGTTCACGCGGGTTCCGCGCGCTCAGGCGAACGATTCCGCGCAGGCCGATCTTGCCCTCGTCCGCAGATGGCGAGATCGACATCGCCACCGTCGCCGACAGCGCGCGGACACTGGTCAAAGCGTTCAGGCTGCCGCTGATCTTGCCCTTCGGCCAGCTGGTGATCGCGTAGCTCGCGTGCCCGATGCCGGCCGCGGTGACCCCGGTCCAGCGTTCCTGCAGACCGACCTTCCCCTGCGAGCCGGCGACCGCGGTCAGTTCCGCGGCCGAAATGCTGGACCGCAGCAACTCGTCCGGGTCGAGCGGCCGGGTCGGCACGCCCTGCGATTCCAAGGCGTTGCGCACCCGCGACAGCGCGCCGATCAGCGCGCGGTGCGCACCGACGACGCCGCCGCCACGTTCGCGGATGGCGGCCGGGCACCGGCGCGGGTCGAGCCGGATGGCGACCCACGTCGTCCGCCGCGCCGCCGCGGGGAGCGGGCCGAGCACCTCCATGTAGGAGCTGAGGGCGGGCGAGTCCGACGGAAGCGCGGCACTGCCCGGGTAGCAGTGCCAGATCATCTGGATCGAGTCGAGGACCACGCCGCGGTCTTCGAGGCACGGCGCGAGCGCGGACAGCGGCAGGCTAGGCGCGCCACCAGCCTGGGTGATCAGCGCGGGCGCGGGTTCGACGAGCAGGACCGCGGTCCACGTGCCGTCGTTCCAGGCGATGCCGACCTGCTGGCGTTCGTGGTCCACGCCGTGCGCGACGACGAGATCGGGAACGGCGAGGCGAAGCAGGTTCACGCGGGCGTCGTCCGGGCCGGTGACGGCGTCCTCTTCGGCGGCGAGCGATTCGATGCTGCTCGGCGGAAGCGGATTCGCCACCCGATCGTGCGAACGGAACATGTACCGCATCGTGAGTCCAGCCCATTGGGTGAACCAGCGGCCGCCCCAGCGCAGGAACGCCACGATGATCGCGAACCCGAGCACGCCGATCGCGACGTACTTCAGCTTCATGTCGATCGCGAGGAGGACGAGACCGATCGCGAGCCCGAGTTCGAGCACTACCAGGTTCGCCACGGGCAGCGGGCCGAGGTTGATCCCGCCGGTCCGGCGCCGCGCGGGCGCGGCGATCCGCACCGCCGGAGTGGGCGGGGGGCCGGACTGCGGGCCGGGGCCGCCGGACGGAGGACCGCCCGGGCCGCCTGGCCCACCGGGGCCTCCCGGGCCGCCAGGTCCGCCGGGTCCCTTGGGGCCTCCCGGACCACCGGGGCCGCCGGGACCCTGCGGGCCGCCAGGACCTCCCGGGCCGCCTGGGCCACCGGGACCGCGAGGAACACCGGGACCTCCCGGGCCTCCGGCCGGGCCGCCCGGACCACCCGGTCTGCCGGGCCTTGGCGGCGGCCCCGGCGGACGACCAGGAGGTTGAGACCCCGGAGGGCCGGGCGGACGTGGAGGAGTGGTGACGGACATCCGCGCTTTCTCTTCCCCTCGTGCTTGCTGCGTACCCGGAAAGCCGGTCCCGAGGAACTTGACACTAGCTGGAGTTGGTAGAAACCCCACACCAGACGGTCCCCGTACGGCTATCCTGCGGAACCGTACCGCGACGGGGAGGACTGTAGGTCGAGAATGCCATCAACACCGACTACTAAGTCTCAAGTTCAGGCTTATCAGTTCGTTCTGCGACGGATGCAATCGGCGCTGGTCCGTCGCGACGCCGTCATGCTCCACGACCCGATGCGCACGCACACGCGGGCCACCATCGTGGGTGTCGTGCTGGCCGCGCTGGGCGTCCTGGTCTTCGTCATCTGGGGTCTGCTGAGCCCGAAGCCCTCCGTGCCGGACGCGGGCAACATCGTCATCGGCGAACAGTCCGGAACGGTGTACGTCGTCGCCGGGAACCCGAAGAAACTGATTCCGACCTTCAACCTCGCCTCCGCGCGGCTGCTGATCATCGCGCAGTCGAAACAAGGGGCGCAGCAGGCGGGGAGCAAGCCTTCCGGGCCCGCGCAGGCCTCCGAAGTGAAGAACCCCACAGTCGTTTCGGACGAACAGCTGAAGAGCATTCCCCGCGGCCAGCTCATGGGCATTCCCAACGGCCCGCAACTGATGCCGACGGACACGCAGCGCGTCTCCCCGGAATGGGGCGTCTGCGACGAGGTCATGTACGACCCGTCGGTACCCCAGCCGGATCTCTCGAAGACGGAGACGACCGTCTACGCGGGTGTGAAGCAGCTCGGGAACCGCGAACTCGGTCAGAACGAGGCGTTGCTGGCCAAGGGCGCCAACGGCCGTGAGTACCTGATCTACCGGCAGACGCCGGATCCCAACGCCCGGAACGCGAACGCCGTCAAGGCCGAGATCAAGCCCGACGCGAACGCCGTCCGTTCCGCGCTGAAGCTGTCCGACCAGCCCCGCGGTATCTCGCAGGGCCTGCTGGACGCGATCCCCGAAGTGCCGGAGCTGAAGCTCCCGGACGTCCCGGGTAAGGGTGAGAGGCCCAACTACGAGATCGAGGACATGAAGGTCGGCGACGTCTTCTCGACGGAGCAGGCCGAAGGGCGGAAGGACTTCTACCTCATCACGAAGGAAGGGATCCAGGCCATCTCGCCGGCGGTCGCCGACATCGTGCAGACCGGGAAGAACGACGGCAGCACGTCGGTCATGTCCGTGCCGCTGGGCAAGATCCGCAACCTCACGCGGGTCTCCCAGGTCGTCGAGCTCGACGCCTACCCGCAGACCGTGCCGACGGTGCTCAACGCGACCCAGGGTTCCCGGGTCTCCTGCTTGAGCTGGTCCATCGCGGGCGACGGAGCCACTCGGGACGGGCACACGGCGGTGTTCGTCGACGACAAGCTGCCGAAGGGCAGGAACGCCGACGGATCCGCGCCCGGCGTCAAGATCGGTACCCCCGGCCCGGTCGGCGCGCCGATCAACAGCTTCTACATGGAGCCGGGTCTCGCGGCCGTCGTCCAGTCGGCGACCGGCAAGGAGACCTTCGACAAGGGGCCGATCCAGCTGATCTCCGATCGAGGGATCCGTTATGGCGTCCCTGACGCCGTGACGGCGGATTCGATCGGGCTCAACAAGCGGGTTCCGGCGCCCGAGGCCATCGTCAGGATCCTGCCCACCGGCGCTTCGCTGAACACGCAGGACGTGCTCCGGACGTTCGACACGGTGCCGATCGACGACAGGGCCGGTTCGGTCGCCACGCAGTCGCAGCAGGCTCCGGCGGGTAACTGATCACGGGAACCCGCCGGACGGCCCGAGCGTCTCAACGCCCGAGCGGTATCGGGTGAGTGGAGGGTGCAGTGGCCGGCCTGAAGATCGACGGCGACGTCGTCGGTGACTATGCGAAGCGGGTGGACGCGGCCGCCGGAGAGCTCGACCTGGCGGCCGCGGAGGTGACCGGTGAGGGCGTCACCGTCGAATCCCACGGCACGCTGGGGGAGGAATTGGGCCTCGGCGCGTCCTACGGACGTGCGGCCGAGGCCATCCGGCGTCAGCTGGTGGAGGGCGCGGCCGCGCTGAGGTCGGCGTCCGAGGCCCTGCACACCGTGACCGCGCGGCATGCCGGGCACGACGACGAGGCAGCGCAGATGATCAAGCGCGTCGTGGAGCTCTGAACCGCATGATCGCCGAATCGGAGAACCCGACGGATTCCATCCCGCACCCGATGGCTGCCGCCGCCCGCCCGGCTGCCCCCGAGCCGGCCCCGAGCGCGTTTAGCCCGCTAAACGCGACGGGTTCGGGCGGGGAGGAGCTGGTCGAGGCCGCGGCACCGCATCTCGCCTTCGTTTCGGAGCTGTCCGGCCATCTGGGGCTGATCGATCCGGTCGAGACCTACCTGACCCCGTTGGTGGGGCGCTGGGAGGACTTGAAGACCGAGGCGGACCTCCTCCGGAAAGCGGCGAAGACCGCGGGCAACGTTTCGAAGGAGCTCTCCGAGGACCTCGGGCGTCTCGACGCGGGGTGGTCCGGCAAGGACGCCGACGCGTTCGTCGCGTACATCGTGGACATCCACGCCGCGGGCTCTGACGTCGAAGACGCCCTCACGACGCTGGCGAGTTCGCTCGACGAACTGGTGCTGTCGATCCGTCGCATCCTGACCGACCTCGTCGAGGTCCTCGTCGACACGGCGGAACTGACCTCCGAGACCGCGATGCTGCCGGTCGGCGGCGTGCGGCGGGCGCGAACGCAGCTGGAGGAGGCGCAGGAGTCGGCCAAGGCGCTCTTCGAGGCCGCTCGTAACGTCCTCGAGGGCTTTGTGCGGTTCTGTGACGGCGTCGACGATCCTGACGCCGGCTCGCGGAGTATCGAGATCACCCATCGGTACCCGCAGGACGAGTTCAAGCTCCACGACGATTCCGAGGCGCCGGGTGCGCCGGTCCAGGAGAAGGCCTCCGCCGATGCCGAGACCGATTCCGGTGCCGCGTCCGACGACCAGTCGACGTCGCCGTCGGCGGCCGAAGGCAGGCAGACCGGATCGCAGGAACCGCTGATCGAGCAAGGACAGGCGTTGATCCCGGAGGTCGCGCCCGTTCAGGCCACGCCGACGCAGGGATCGGGCGTGGCCGGTGCCGGTTCGTCGATGATGCCGATGGGGATGGCGCCCATGATGGGGATGGGCGGCATGGGTGGTGGAGGCCAGACGGCCCACCAGTCCAAGACCAGGCCCGCTTCGAAACCGTCCGATGTGGTCGGTGAGCCCGGCCAGGTCGTCCCGCCCGTGATCGGCGAGGACGAGACCCCGCCGAAGCCCGCCCCGAAGCCCAAGCCCGCCAAGTAGGAGCCCAGGGCCCGGAGCGACTTTCGCGGGCTAACCGCGATCTGGGCCGGTTTGAAGCGAGCCCGGATCGCGGTTAGCCCGCGAAACGCACGTGCTACGGGGTTTTGCGGCCTGGTGAGGCGGTCGGCCGGTTGCGGCGGACCGAGTGCACCACGAACAGGGTGACGAGCAGCGCCACCAGGCCCCCGCCGGTTCCGGCGAGCGCGACGATCATCGGGGCGGGGTCACGGTCGTCAGCGGGCGGCAGATTCGCGGGCAGCTGAACCGGCTTCGCCTTGTCCGCCTCCGCCGGCACGATCGCCGTCAGCGCCGCGATCGGGTCGATGACGCCGAAGCCGACGAAGTTGTCCCGCCCGCCCGGCGCCGCGGGGTGCTGCGCCGTCTCCTTGATCCGGGTCATCACTTGACGGGCATTCAGTTCTGGGAACTTCTGGCGCACAAGTGCGGCCACACCTGCGACGTACGGGGCGGCGAAGCTGGTCCCCTGGATCTCACCGGGCTGCCCGTTGCCTTCGATGGTCAGGTTGGCCAGGCTGCTCGAACCCTCCGCCGGGTCCAGAGAGATGATCTTGGTGCCCGGAGCCGCGACACTCACCCACGGCCCGTTGACGCTGAAATTCGCGACACCGCCGGTCTCGTCGATCGCTGCGACCGACAGCACGTCTTCGGAGAACCAAGGCGGCGTGACGATCGTCTTGGGCGACTTGGGGTCCGGCTGATCGTTCTGCAGGCACTTGTCGCCGACGTTGCCCGCTGCCGCGACGACGACCACATTGCGCTCGACGGCATAGTTCACCGCCGCCTGAAGCTCCTGCTCACCCTTGGTGATGCTTCCGGTGGCCGGGCGACAGTTGTCGACCGACATGTTGATCACGTTGGAGCCTTGATCGACAGCCCGGACCACGGCCTGCGCGAGCGTTGTCAGCGTGCCCGCGGTCTTGCCCTGTCCCTGCTGTCGTCCGCCCTTGTCCTGGCCGGGTGCGGTTCCGTCCGCCGCGCCGCCTCCAGCGCCGTTCCCGGAGGACGGCGGAAGCTGCGAACCCGGATTGTTCGACGATGAAGGCGGTGCCGAGTTGGACGAGGCCGGCGGCTCTTCCTTTTTCTCCGCTTTCTCGTAGTTCTGACTCGACTGACGGATCGACAGGATCGTGGCATCCGGCGCGACCCCTCGGAAGCCGATGCTCGCGTCGGGCGGGTTCGCGGCGATGATCCCCGCGACCTCGGTGCCGTGGCCGTCGCAGTCTTCGAGCCCCGGTGCCTTGCCACCGCCGGGCGTCGCGACGTAGTCACCACCCGATTCGACACGACCTCCGAAGTACGGGTGCGCGTAGACGCCGGTGTCGATCACCGCGACCTTGATGCCCTTGCCGACTGACTGCTTGGCACCGCGCATCAACTGGTGCACCCGTTCGATCTGCAGGTATTGCTGTCCCCAGGGCCGGTTCTTGATGTCGACCTGGTCACCGCCGAGTTTGCTGCGCTGGACGCACTCGGTCTTCTTCTCGTAGGTCTCGTCCGGCTTACCCGAGTCGTTCGGCCTCTTGGACGTGTCCACCGGCGGCGGGGTCGCGTAGTAGCCACCGGCGTCCGGCGCGACGCTGCTTTGCTGCGCCCACGCGGGAAGAGCCACCGACGCCGGCGAGAGAACACCGATACCGGCCGCCAGCAGCACCGTTCCGGTACGTCCGGCGAGGCCGAGGTGGCGGACGCGCGTCCCCCTGGACTTCCGCGCTACGGCCATCAGAGCATCATCCGATCGGGTCGTCACTTGAAGTTGAGGTGGCGCAGCGTCGTGTAGAGATCCATGACGCCGAGCGCCAGCGGCAGCACCGTCGCGATGAAGACGGCCTCGAAGATCTCCACGGTCCGCCGCAGCGGCGGCGAGAAACGCTGGTTCGGGAAGATCACGCCGACCACGAGCGCGCCGGCACCGATCAGCAACAGCGCGCCGAACACGAACAGAACGCGGTTCAGCGGGCTCGCCGACCACATCCAGCCGAGCAGGATGCCCGCGCCGGACACCATGCCGGTGGTCAGCAGGGCGATGGCCTGCGCGCCGTTCGCATACGCCCGCGCCCTCAAGAGCAGGACCAGCGTGGCGATCACGCCGAGGATCGGGCCGAATACCGTCGGCGACGTCGAAGCGATGATCGCGAACAGCGCCGTGGCCGCGCCGCAACCGGTCAGCAGACCGGTCATGTACTCGTGGGCGACCGCGGTGCGGCGTTCGATGGCGCGGTAGTCCGGGAAGCCCGAGTCTTCCTTGAGCTCTTCGGCGCTGCCGGGGACGTGAGGCGTCGGGAGGGCCGCGAGCTTGATCGTCGCGCGCGGCAGGATCGAGATGCAGGCCAGCGAGAACGCGGTCGCACCGGCGGCGATCCCGGCGATCGGGGTATCGATGAGCGTGGCCGCCAAGAACGTCAGCGCCGAGATCGTGGCCGTCGTCGCGGCCGCGATGAAGGTGGTGATCCCGTGCCCGATGACGAGGATGCAGACCGCCGCCACGATGATCACGAGAGTGCTCGCGAGCAGCAGGTTCGCCCACAGGGACAGCCCCGGCACGATGTAGAAACCGCTCACGAACGCCAGCGGCAGACCGCCCGCCGCGGCGATCAGCACACCGGTCGCCTCGGCCTGGTAGGCCTTGGCCAGTGTCGCGCCGATCGCGACGCACGCGATCGCGCCGACACCGCCGGCGATCGCGGCGGCGAGTGCGTTGCCGCCGTAGAAAGAGCCACTGGTGAAGAGCGCGAGGGCCGCGAAGAACAGCGCCAGGCCGCCCGCGACGTGCCCGAAGCGGCGTGCCGTCTCCTTGGTCCACGGACGGAAGCTGTCCGGGGAGGACTCGGCGATCGCGTCGACGACGTCGTCGTAGAGCGGGGGAGGCGGGTTCTCGTTGCGCTTGCGCAGCTGCAGCAGCTCGCCGTCGACGACGCCGAGGGACGCGAGGGTCCGGCTCGGGTCGAGTGGCGCGTCGCCCAGCTTCGCCAGCGCCCAGCCGCCATGGCGGGCGCCGCCGTCCGGCGTCGCCTCCTTCGCCATCTCCAACAGCATGGGCAGCAGGTCCGCCACCGCGACGTCAGCCGGCAAAGCCACGTCGATCCGGGTGCGTGGCGCGACCACCGTCACCCTGCTGAATACCGTCGTGCCCGTTGCCACTGCCTTCCCCCTGCCCTGAGAGTCTGCTCCCGGGGGAACCTATACCGAACCCGGGTGCCCACATCATCGACTGTCGGAAAAAGACCGGCAAAAGTAGGAGAGGCGACCTCCGAAGCCCGCTCCCGGCTGCCGGCGCGTCGACTTTAGCGGGCTAAACGCGACGCGCCGGAGCCCCGGGCACCTGGGAGCCCCAGACCGCCGGATCGCGTTTAGGGGGCGAAACGCACGTCGGGCGTCTGGGCGGCCGGATCGCAGTTAGGCCGCTAAACGCACGTCGGCGCAGCCGGAGCCCTACACTCCCGGAATGCGTATGGTCCCGGTCGGGGCCGTTCTCGGCGTTGTCCGGATTTCACCGGCCACGTTCGATAGGTTGTCTCGCGCACCCGTACGCGCACCAACGGTGGCCGCCATCGTCGAGTTTGAAGAGGGGTCCTTCGATGAGCACGCTGCAGTTCAAGAAGTCACCGCGCCTGGCGGCGCCGCGGCCGCCGGGCGGCGAGGTGCATCTCGAACCGCCGCCTGAGGTGCCGCGCACCATCCCGGGCAACATCGTCATGAAGCTGCTCCCCGCGGTGATGATCGTCGCTTCCCTCGGGATGATGGTCTTCATGTTCACCACGGGTGGACGCAATCCCATGATGATGATGATGGGCGGCATGATGGTGCTCAGCACCGTCGGCATGATGGCCGGCGGTGCGGGCAAGGGCGGCGGCGCCAAAAAGGCCGAGATGGACGAGGACCGCAAGGACTATCTGCGCTACCTCGGCCAGATGCGCGACAGGGCCCGCGAGGCCATGGTCGATCAGCGCGCCGCGCTCGAATGGGTCCACCCCGACCCGCAGACCCTGTGGTCGCTGGCCGCGAGCCGCCGCATGTGGGAACGCCGCCAGAACGACCAGGACTTCCTCCACCTCCGCGTCGGCCGCAGCTCGCACCGCCTCGCGACGCGGCTCGTGCCGCCGCAGACCGGCCCGGTCGACGAGCTGGAGCCGATCGCCACGCTCGCGCTGCGCCGGTTCGTCCGCGCGCACTCGATCGTCCCGGACCTCCCGACCCAGATCACCCTCCGCGGGTTCGCCGCGGTCAGCATGCAGGGCGACCGCGGTCTCACCCGCGGCCTGACCCGGGCGATGCTGGCCCAGCTGGTCACCTTCCACAGCCCCGACGACGTCCTCATCGCGGTCGCGACGGCGGGCCGCGCCAAGGAGGAGTGGGAGTGGGCGAAGTGGCTGCCGCACGCCCAGCACCCGGCGCTCGCCGACGGTATCGGCCAGCTGCGGATGATGGCGGGCTCCCTCGCGCAGATCGAGCAGTGGCTCGACGAAGAACTCCGTGACCGCCAGCGGTTCTCCCGCAACGCGACGCCCGCCCCGGACCAGCCGCACATCGTCATCATCGTCGACGACGCCGAGGTCACCCGCGAAGAGCAGATCATCCTCGAAGAGGGTCTGGTCGGCGTCACCCTGATCGACCTTTCCGACTCCATCGGCAACCTCGCGGCCCGTCGTGGTCTGCGGCTGGTCGTCGAGGAAGACCGTCTCGGCGCGCGCAGCGCCGGCGGCGTCGAATGGTTCGGCCGCCCGGACACGCTCAGCGTGGTCGAATCCGAAGCGCTGGCCCGGCTCCTCGCCCCGTACCGCGTCGGCACCGCCGCGCAGGACGCCGCCGAGGAAGAGCCGCTGCTGTCCAACCCCGGTCTGCTCGAACTGCTGGGCATCCCCGGCGACCCGATGACCTTCGACGTCCAGCAGGCCTGGCGGCCGCGGCCGGTGCGAGACCGCTACCGCGTCCCGTTCGGCGTCGGCGAGTACGGCCAGCCCGTCGAGCTGGACATCAAGGAAGCCGCGATGGAGGGCATGGGCCCGCACGGCCTGTGCATCGGTGCGACCGGTTCCGGTAAGTCGGAGTTCCTCCGCACCCTGGTGCTCGGCATGCTCGCCACGCACTCGTCGAGCACGCTGAACTTCGTCCTCGTCGACTTCAAGGGTGGTGCGACGTTCCTCGGTCTGGACGCCGCTCCGCACGTTTCCGCGGTCATCACCAACCTCGCGGACGAAGTCACGCTGGTCGACCGGATGAAGGACGCGCTGGCCGGCGAGATGAACCGGCGCCAGGAAGCGCTGAAGAACGGCGGTAACTTCAAGAACGTCTGGGAGTACGAGAAGGCCCGCGAGAACGGCGCCGACCTCGACCCGCTGCCCGCGCTCTTCATCGTCTGTGACGAGTTCTCCGAACTGCTGGCCGCGAAGCCGGACTTCATCGACCTGTTCGTCGCCATCGGCCGTCTGGGCCGGTCGCTGCAGATGCACATGCTCCTCGCGTCGCAGCGGCTGGAAGAGGGCAAGCTGCGCGGTCTCGACTCGCACCTTTCCTACCGCATCGGTCTGAAGACGTTCTCCGCCGCGGAATCCCGTGCCGCGATCGGCGTGCCCGACGCGTTCGAGCTGCCGTCCGTTCCCGGTGGCGGTTACCTCAAGTACGACACCTCGACGCTGGTCCGCTTCAAGGCTTCGTACGTCTCGGGCCCGTACCGGCCCGCGGGTATCAAGGCCGCCGGCCCGGTCGCGACCGTCGTCCGCGCGGACAAGCGCCCGCAGCTGTTCGTCCCGGACTTCGTCGAACTGCCGAAGGAACCGGAGCCGCAGCAGATCGAGGCCGCGCCGGTGGAAGAGGCCAAGTCGGAGGAGGCCGTCGAGCCCAGTGAGCTCGACGTGATCGTGTCCCGGCTGATCGGCCAGGGCCCGCCCGCGCACGAGGTCTGGCTGCCGCCGCTGAAGGAGCCGAACTCGCTCGACACCCTGCTCCCGAACCTGAACCCCACCGACGACCGCGGTCTTTCCCCGGTCGGGTTCTTCGGCAACGGACGGCTGCAGGTGCCGATGGGCATCGTCGACCGCCCGTACGAGCAGCGTCGTGACCTGCTGTGGGCCGACTTCTCCGGTGGCGCCGGGCACGGTGTGATCGTCGGCGGCCCGCAGTCGGGCAAGTCGACCATGCTCCGGACGCTGATCATGTCGATGTCGCTGACCCACACCCCCGAGGAAGCGCAGTTCTACGCGCTCGACCTCGGTGGCGGTACGTTGGCCGGTCTCCAGGGCCTGCCGCACGTCGGTGGCGTCGCGGTCGCGCGGCGCGAGCCGGACAAGGCCCGCCGGATCGTGGCCGAGCTGACCACCCTGCTCACCGAGCGGGAAGGCCGGTTCGGTGCCATGGGCATCGACTCGATGAACGAGTTCCGCAACCGCAAGCGGCGTGGCGAGATCAAGCCCGAGGAAGACGCCTTCGGTGACGCGTTCCTGATCGTCGACAACTGGAAGGCCCTGCGGGACGACTTCGACGAGCTGGAGACCTCGATCACCAAGCTCGCCACCCAGGGTCTTTCCTACGGCGTGCACGTCATCATCGCGGCGAACCGGTGGGCGGACATCCGCCCGGCGATCAAGGACATGATCGGTACCCGGTTCGAGCTCCGCCTCGGTGACCCGAGCGAGTCGGACATCGACCGCCGGGTCGCGGTGAACGTCCCGGCCGGGCGCCCCGGCCGCGGTCTCACCAGGGACAAGCTCCACCTGCTGACCGGTCTGCCGCGGATCGACGGATCGAGCAACCCGGACGACGTCGCCGCCGGTGTCGCCGACGCGGTCGCGAAGATCAAGGCCGCGTGGAAGGGCCGCCCGGCGCCGCAGGTCCGCCTGCTGCCGGAGATGGTCACCTACGACGAGGTCCTGTCCATCGACTCCAAGCGCAACACGAAGCTGGTGCCGATCGGCGTCAACGAGGAAGACCTCCAGCCGATCTACCTCGACTTCGCCGCCGACTCGCACTTCTACGCGTTTGCGGACGGCGAGTCGGGCAAGACGAACCTGCTGCGCCAGATCACCAGGGGCATCACCGAGCGGTACACGACGCAGGAAGCGGTCATCATCCTCGTCGACTACCGACGCACGATGCTCGGCTTCATCGGCGGGGACCAGCTGCTCGGCTACGCGGTGTCCGCCGCGCAGCTGGAGAGCATGGTCAAGGACGTCCACGGGTCGATGACCCGGCGCCTCCCCGGCCCGGACGTCACGCAGGAACAGCTCAAGACGCGGTCCTGGTGGACCGGTCCGGAGCTGTTCGTCATCGTCGACGACTACGACCTGGTCGCCACGCAGACGAGCAACCCGCTGAAGCCGCTCGCCGAGTTCCTCGCGCAGGCGAAGGACGTCGGTCTGCACATCGTCGTCGTGCGCCGCAGTGGTGGCGCGAGCCGGGCGATGTTCGACCCGATCCTCGGCAAGCTCAGGGAGATCGCGGCGCCCGGTATGGTCATGAACGGCTCGCGGGACGAGGGCAACCTGGTCGCCAACGTGAAGCCGAGCCAGATGCCGCCGGGACGAGGAAACCTCGTCACCCGGAAGCACGGCAAGCAGCTCATGCAGGTCTCGTGGATCCAGCCGGACTGACCTCCCGCGGAACCAGGTGAGGGAAGGGCCGGGCGTGGGGTGACGACGACGATCTGCGGGAGTGGCTTGTGACAGTGCGGGTTGCGGTGGACTTCGGGACATCGAGCACCTGCGTAGTCGCTTCGATCAACGGCCGCGAGCCGCAGGTCGTCGTGGTGGACGGGCAGCCCTTGATGTCGTCGGCGGTCTACGCCGCGCCGGACGGGACGCTGTTCGTCGGCCAGGAGGCGGAACGGCAGGCGGCGGTGGACCCGTCGCGCTACGAGCCGAATCCGAAGCGCCGGATCGACGAAGGCGACCTGCTGCTGGGCGACAACGTCCTGCGCGTGACCGACGTCGTCCACGCCGTGCTGAAGCGCGCGGTGACCGAGGCGCGGCGGCTCGCCGGTGACGCCGAGGTCGAGCTGCTCGTCCTGACCCATCCCGCGGATTGGGGCGCGACCCGGACCCGGCTGCTCCGGCAGGCCGCGGGCGGGCTCGCGCGCCAGGTCGCGCTCGTGCCGGAGCCGGTCGCCGCGGCGGTCTATCACGCGGCGACGTTCGCCCCGGCCGACCTCAACTCCGAACGCACCGTCGAGTTCAGCGGCCGCCCGGGAGACGCTCTGGCGGTCCTGGATCTCGGCGGTGGCACCGTCGACGTCTCCGTGGTGCAGCGCATGCCCGGCAGCCCGGCGGATCGCAGTTCGCCCGCTAAACGCGCCGGGTTCCAGGTGCTGGCGACCCGGGGGGATCCGAGCTTCGGGGGAGCGGACGTCGATCAGGCGCTCCTGGAGCACGTGGGTTCGCTGGTGTCGTCCGTCGATCCGCCGGAATGGCGGAAGCTCGTCGAGGGCCGCGAACTCACGGACCGGCGGCGGCGCCGCGTGCTGCGGCAGGACGTGCGCGGCGCGAAGGAAACGCTGTCGCGGCACGCGTACACCGACGTCCCGATGCCGCCGCCGTTCGCCGACGCGCATGTGACCCGGGAGGACCTCGAGCGGCTCATCGCGGGGCCGCTCGGGCGCGCGGTCGAGCTGACCGTGGCCGCGATCGGCGATTCCGGGCTGCGGCCGAAGCAGCTGACGGCGATCTTCCTCGTGGGCGGGTCGAGCCGGATCCCGATGGTGTCCCGGCTGGTGCACGAGCGGACCGGGGTCGTCCCCACCACGCTGGACCAGCCGGAGACCGTGGTCGCCCGCGGCGCGTTGCGTGCCGTGCTGATCGACCCGGACCGGACGGGTTCGCTGGCGGGCTCCGCGGTCTCCCGGGTCGGCGGTGCCCCCGCGCCCGCCGATCGGCGTCCCGATGCCCCGCGCCCCCCGTTCCCTCCCGGCCCGCCCCCGCAGAGCGCGTTTAGCCCGCTAAACGCGACGCGGCAGCAGGGGCCGCCGTCGCCGCCGATGGGCCAGCAGGGGGTGGCGCCGCCGCCCCCGCCGCCGTGGCGGCCGGGTGAGCCCGCCCGTGAGACCAAGCCCGCCGAGCGCGGCGGGAAGAACAAGAAGACGCCCTGGATCATCGCGGCGGCCGTGGTGGTCGTGGCGGCGATCGCCGGCGGCGTCCTCTTCGCGGTCAACAGCGGGGAGGCCGAGCCGGAGGGCCGGACGCTCGCCCAGTACGACTACCGCTTCATCGCGCCGCTGGACTGGACGCAGACCGACGACCGCGTCGCCAAACGCCAGGTGGTGATCCACCCGAGCGACTCCCTCACCGGCGACGACCTCGTGGTCGCCCAGGAGAACGTGATGGACTACGACGCGACGGCCGACAGACAGAAGCTCGTCGACGAACTCGGCGGCCTGGCACGGCTGGAGCCGGACAAGTACAGCGGCTTCAACGGCGCCGCGGAATACGCCGGCAAGTCCGTCATCTACTACCGCGAAAGCAAACCGAGTGCCCGCGTCGACTGGTACGTCGTCGCTCAAGGAAAGATCCGCGTCCACATCGGTTGCCAGTACGGCACCGGCTCACCGCACGAGCAACGGGTGAGCGCGGCCTGCGAGCAGGTCGTCAAAACGATGGTGGTCGTCAACTGAAGGGGGAGGCTCATGCCACCCGAACCCGAGACCGCCGCTGAGCACTTCGCGCGCACAGGACGCGACGCGGTCACCTATGCCCGGCAGGTCGCCCGCACGGCCAAGGCGCGCTACGAACGCCGCCGGGGCGAGAACGCCGAACTCGCGAAGCAATTCGGCAAGGGACGGCTCGCGGGCGGTGAGACCGCGCCGACCCCCGCCGTCGTCCGGAACGCCGCGAAACGGTTCCGCGCGGGCGCCGGTCTTCCGGTTCCGGCGTTGCCTTCGGCGGCGGACTTGGTTCCCCTTCGGCCGGAACCCGTGTCCAGACGGCCACGTGTGGGTGACGACGACGAGGACTTTTCGCAGTCGCGAATCATGAGCCGCGGCGATTGACCGCCCACTGTGCATTCGCTAAATCGCGTGGTGGAAGCCCTTTTTCCCGCGTGATTCGCAGGGCGCGGGCCGGATTCCCGCGTGCGGTTCCCGCCGGGAGCGTTAACGCAAGCAACTACTTGAAACCAACGAGCGACAAGAGGGAACCAGACGTGGCAGTGTCTCCGTCGTAGGTCCGTACCAAACGAACTTCACCGAGTACGGATAAACCACGAACGAAGGGGGTAGCTCCCATGGCTGGCGGATTTACCGGGACAGTTGAGCAGTTCACTCAGTCCGAGAAGCGCGTGACCGAGGTCCGCGTTTCGATGGACCAGAACCTGAGCAAGCTTCGCGACAACATCGAGGCCACCCGCGCGGGCTGGACCGGTGACGCTTCGATCGCGTTCAACAACGTGATGAAGCGCTTCGACGAGGCGGGCCGTGGGCTCAACCAGGCCCTCCAGAACATCGGTGACCTGCTCGAGCAGGCCGGTTCGAAGTACAACGCGACCGAGCAGCAGCAGCAGGAGCTCATCAAGTCGGTCAACCAGGGCTTCGGCGTCCTCGGCTGATTCGGCTACACCGCACCAAAACCAAGACTTTCTGATTACTGGAGGAACTTATGGGCGAGATGAAGGTCGATTACGCCACGATCCACGCGGCGGCCGACGACTGCAAGACCACCGGTGGCGAGCTGGAGTCCCTCTTCGGGCAGCTGAAGAGCGACCTGGCCCCGCTGGTCAACACCTGGGACGGTGACGCGAAGACCGCGTACATGGCCGCTCAGCAGGAGTGGGACAACAAGTTCGAGGAGCTCAAGCAGCTGCTCGCGCAGGTCGCCGGCGTGCTGCCGCAGCTGGCCGACGGCTACCAGGCCACGGAGCAGGGCGTCACCGGCCTGTTCTGAGTCTCCCGGCTCCGAACGAGCAACGGCGGGCAGGCATCCTCGGATGCCGAGCCCGCCGTTTCGTTTGTGTCAAAGGAAAAGCCGCGACGGTCTCCGTCGCGGCTTTCCGTGTCCGTACCGCTCAGTGCGGCGCGCCGACCTCGAATTCCGGGGTGGTGTTCAGCACCCGGACGGTGACCTTCTTCTGCTGTCCCGAAAGGTCGATCGAGCAGTCGAACGTGGCGCCGTTCTCCACCGGTTGGCCGGAAGGACAGCTCACGTTCTTCACGTCCGGCTCCCCGTAGTTTTCGTTGAGCACGCGGACGACACCGTCCTGGACCGATTTCTGATCGAGCGTGTCACCGGCGAAGGCGCCGAGCAGCCAGGCCCCGACGCCGCCCCCGATCACGACGGCGGCCGCGATCCCGCCGATCAGCAAGGTCTTCTTGGAAGCCTTGGGCTTCTTCGCGGGCTCCGTCCCGAAGGCGCCGAGCCCGCCGTACTGAGACGGCTGTGCCTGCTGCGCGGGCTGGAACCCTCCGCCGTACTGACCCTGCGGGGGAGTGCCCGGACTTTGTTGCTGTGCTTGCCAATCCTGCTGCTGTGGCATAGGCGGTTGCTGCGGTTGCTGCCACCCCGTGCCCTGCGCCGGGGGTGCGCTTTGCTGCCAGGGCCCGGAAAAAGAGCCGGTGACGCCGGGCTGCTGCTGCCATTGCCCGGTGTAGGAGCCGGTGTTCGCGGCGCCCGCGTCGTTCTGCTGCCACTGCCCGGCATGCGGTCCGGTGGCCTGGCCTTCCTGTTGCCAGCCCTGCTGCTGGTTCCCGGGATTCGCCGGGGGCTGCCACCACTGCTGCGGCTGTTGCGGCTGCTGTTCGGTCATGCCTCAGACGCCTTTCAGCTCGTTGAAGCGGCGGTTGAAGTCGTCCTTGGCGGCCTTGTCCGGCAGCACGGTGATCTGCGAGGCGTCCGGCAGCTTCGGCAGATCCTGCGTGCTCGCCTTGCCCGTGAAGCGGAAGTCGTAGCGCAGCTCGATCTTGTGCCCGCCGCCCTCGATCTTGGCCTCCATCACGATCTGGCTCAGCGTCCCGTCCGGGTTGAGGGAGACGGTGGTGTGCACCGGGGCCTTCTTCATCTCGGCCGTGACCGCGCTGCTGATCGACGTCGGCAGGATCTCCACGCGCCGTTCCATGAACTTGCCGAACGGGACGTCGGCGGTCAGCTCGATCCGGTTCTCCGGAAGACTCTTGGCGCCCTTCACGATCTTCTTGTCCGCGTTGTAGGACACGGCGATCGCGTCCGCCATCTTGCAGGCGGTGATGATGCCGACCCACGCGCAGGGGATGGTCAGCCCGGCTTCGGACTTCAGCATCGAAACCCACGGCGTCGGGGCGAGGCTCTTGTAGACGGGGCCGAGGTACACGTACTCGACGGCTCCGTCGCCGGGGGTGTACCAGTCGATGCTGTCGTCCGGGTTCTTCTGCGAGCGCTGACGGCTGACCCGGCTTTCCGGCGAGCCGGTGCGGGCCGAGGAGATCGTGCTGCGGATGTACTTCTCGTCGAACCGGAAGTAGGCGCCCGACTCGCTGGTGACGTCGCGCTGCTGGCCGATGGTGTCCTGCAGCTTGTTCATCGCGGTTTCGAACTTCGTGCCGACGTAGGTCGCCGCGTCGTCGCCCTTCGGCACGGCCGTGCCCGCGCGCCCTTGGCCGCAGGCGGTGGTCAGCGCCAGCACGGCGCTCAGCACGCACAAGATGGTCGTTGGACGTTTGTTCATCGCCGTTCCCCTGATCGAGTCCCCCGCGCGCGGTGCGCGTCCGGATCGTCTCATCCTCTCCCGCGAAGGATGATGCCGTGGGCGGTTCCGCCACACCGGCGAGGTACAGTTGCGGGGCGCCCGCCGGGCGCCGGTCCTAGTATGGGACCCCGGACCGACCCCCGCTTCGCAGTAGGGTCGGGCGTGGGGGTATCTTCATATGTCGTTGTGCGCTGCGGCGCGTAAGCGCTAGGCCCGCACAGAACCCACACGCAATGTTGACGACGAGGTAGACCCTTGCCCACGTACAGCCCCAAGCCCGGCGACGTCACTCGTGCCTGGCACGTGATCGACGCCGAGGATGTCGTGCTCGGCCGGCTCGCGACCGAGGTCGCCACGCTGCTGCGCGGCAAGCACAAGCCGACCTACGCCCCGCACGTGGACACCGGTGACTTCGTCATCATCGTCAACGCCGAGAAGGTCGCGCTCACCGGTAACAAGCGCGAGCAGAAGTTCGCGTACCGGCACAGCGGTTACCCCGGTGGTCTGCGGAAGCGCTCCTTCGGCGAGCTGCTCGACACCAAGCCCGAGCACCTGCTCGAGAAGGTCGTCAAGGGCATGCTCCCGAAGAACAAGCTCGGCCGCGCCCAGGCGAAGAAGCTCAAGGTCTACGCCGGCGCCGAGCACCCGCACGCCGCGCAGCAGCCGCAGGCGCGCGAGATCACCAAGATCGCGCAGGTCGCGAAGTGAGTGAGGAACAGTCTGTGACCAGCACCGAGACCGAGGCCGTCGAGGCTGTCGAGACCGCGGGGACCCCGGCCGACGCCGTCGCGACCAGCGAAACCCCCGCCGCCCCGCGCCCGTCGCGTGCCGCCGGTGGCAACGCCCAGACCGTCGGCCGCCGCAAGGAAGCCGTCGTCCGGGTCCGCGTCGTTCCCGGTACCGGTGAGTTCAAGCTCAACGGCCGCACGCTCGAAGAGTACTTCCCGAACAAGGTGCACCAGCAGCTCATCCGTGAGCCGCTGGTGACGGTCGACAAGCCCGACTCGTTCGACATCTTCGCCAACCTGCACGGTGGCGGGATCTCGGGCCAGGCCGGCGCGCTCCGTCTCGCGATCGCCCGTGCGCTCGTCGAGGTCGACGCCGACGACCGCCCGGCGCTGAAGAAGGCCGGCTTCCTGACCCGTGACGCCCGCGCCACGGAGCGGAAGAAGTACGGCCTCAAGAAGGCCCGTAAGGCTCCGCAGTACAGCAAGCGCTGATCGCGCCTCTGGCGCAACCCGCGGAAGCGCCCATCCGTCTTTCGGATGGGCGCTTCCGTGTTTCCGGGGTCCTTCGGTTCCCCGCTCGCCCCCAGTCCCACCTGTCACACCCGCCACATGTGCCCCACCCGTGTCGCGTTTAGCCCGCTAAAGTCGCGCGCGTCGCGTTTAGCCCGCTAAAGGCGAACCGGGGGTGCGGGAGGCCGGGCAGGGGCACTGGCTAGGTTGTCGTGGTGGTTTTTCAAGGAGGTCGACAGATGGCTCGTCTATTCGGTACCGACGGCGTACGTGGCCTCGCCAACGAGGAGCTGACCCCGGAGCTGGCGCTCTCGCTCGCCGCCAGCGCCGCCCGCGTCCTCGCCGCCCACGACCGCTCGCACCGCCCGGTCGCGGTCGTCGGCCGTGACCCGCGCGCCAGCGGCGAGATGCTCGAGGCAGCCGTCGTGGCGGGCCTCACGTCCGCCGGCGCCGACGTGCTCCGCCTCGGCGTCCTCCCGACGCCCGCCGTCGCGTATCTGGTCGGCGCGCTCGAAGCCGACCTCGGCGTGATGATCTCCGCCTCCCACAACCCGATGCCCGACAACGGCATCAAGCTCTTCGCGGCGGGCGGCCACAAACTTCCCGACGGGATCGAAGACGAGATCGAAGCCGGTCTCGCCGCTCCCGTCACCCGCCCGACCGGCATCGGCGTCGGCCGGGTGAAGGACGTCCCCGACGCGGGTGACCGTTACGTCGAGCACCTGCTGTCGGCCACCCCGCACTCGCTCGAAGGCCTGCGCGTCGTCGTCGACTGCGCCAACGGCGCGTCCTCCTTCGCCGCCCCCGACGTCTATCGCAAGGCAGGCGCCGAGGTCATCGCGATCCACGCCGACCCGGACGGCGTCAACATCAACGAACACTGTGGGTCGAATCACCCGGACGCGTTGCGCGCGGCCGTCGTCGAGCACGGCGCCGACCTCGGGATCGCGCACGACGGTGACGCCGACCGCTGTGTCGCGGTCGACGCCGCGGGTGAACTGATCGACGGCGACCAGATCATGGCCGTCCTCGCGCTCGCCCTCGCCGAGACCGGCGAGCTGACCAAGAACACCCTGGTCGCGACCGTGATGAGCAACCTCGGCCTGCACTTGGCGATGCGCGCACACGGCATCGACCTCGTCACCACCGCCGTCGGCGACCGCTACGTCCTCGAGGAACTCCGCGCGAGCGGGTTCGCGCTCGGCGGCGAGCAGTCGGGCCACGTCGTCCTCCCCGCCTACGCGACCACCGGCGACGGGCTCCTCACCGCCCTGCGCGTGATGAGCCGCATGGCGTCCACCGGCAAGTCGCTCGCCGACCTCGCCGCCGTCATGAACCGCCTGCCGCAGGTGCTGGTGAACGTCCCGGTGGCGGACAAGGCGGCGGTCGCCGTCTCGGCCGCGGTCCGCGACGCCGTCGGCGCCGTCGAAGCCGAACTCGGCGAAGAAGGCCGTGTCCTGCTGCGCCCCTCGGGCACCGAGCAGCTGGTCCGCGTCATGGTCGAGGCCCCCGCGCACGACACCGCGCAGGCGGCCGCGGACAGGCTCGCGGGAGTCGTCTCCTCCGCCTCGTAAGCCCTCTCACGTTCTCCCCAAGTCGCTGCGCTGCGGTTACCGGCCCGGTACATTCCGTGTGCGTATACCTAGGGGAGGGTGACGGTGGCGGGTAAAGGGCACAAGGTCGATCCGGCGCAGCTGAACGAGGCGGCCAAGGTTCTGCAGGATCTGCCCAAGCAGGCCTGTGAAGGGCCGATCGGGGCGGTCGAGCAGATCAACCTGAGCGCGGCGAGCTTCGGTCCGGCACACGGGGACTGCTTCAACGGCTATTCCGCGAGCATCCAGCGCCTGGCGAAATGCGCGCGCAGCTATCTCGCCGCGTCGGACGAGTTCGGGCGCAAACTCGCGGCGTCCAAGGACCTTTACCAGTCCAATGAGGACTCCAACGCCGCCGAGATGAGGAAGCACTGATGGGCCTCGCAGACGTCGGTGGCGGTGGCGGCCACGACATTCCCAGCCGGGCCGAAGTCGAGAAGATCCTCAACGATCCGAACATCGACCGCGACACGAAACGCGAACTCGCCCTCAACTACATCGACTACATCGAGGACGAGACGCCGGAAAGCTGCGGTTTCGCCAGCGAAGCCGAGCGGAACGGCTTCCGCGACTACATCAAGTCGATGAACGGTGACTGGATCACCGAGAGCGACATCGGCTCCAACGACGCCTATCTCGAGGACGTCCAGAAGGCCTACAAGACCGCGCACGAGAAGTACGACGCGAACCAGGCCGCCGGACGGCAGGGTGATCGTGACGCGCTCAACAAGGACGCGGCGAAGACCCAGGAGATCGCCGGGCGTGCCACCGAGACCGATCCGGGCTGCGCGAATTCGAACGACATCATGGTCCCCGGGCTGTCGGGGTTCAAGGTCTACGAGATCTTCCACCCGCTTTACGTCCGCGCGCTGTCCCTGGCAGGCGGCGGGGCGGCGATTTCACTCGGCGAACTGCAGCGGCTCTACCATGAGCAGGACAACATCCCGTTCAACCTGTTCAAGGCGAGCGCGGACGAATTGACGGCGGTCGGCACGGCCATCGCCGGGTCGGCGCAGGACGTCTCCGGGAAGCTGGGGAACTCGCTCGGCACCTGGGAAGGCCCAGCGGCCGAGCAGGCGCGCGCCTACCAGAAGGCCCATTCGGACAAATCCGGTCTGGTCGCCGAAGCGTTCAAGGCGGCGGGCGACGGACTTCTGCGGACCAATGCCTCGGTGGGCAAGTTCTGCCGTGAGAAGGTCGAGTGGCTGCAGAAGTGGTACACCGACAACATCGACGGTGCCACGGCGCAGGACATCGAGCGCATCATCCGCATCGCCGACGGCTCGTGCAGCCAGAACGACATCATCCACTGCATCAAGTTCCTGAGCATCGAAGCGAAGGACGCGTTCAACGACGACGCCGGCGACATCGACCAGAGCACCATCGACGAGGTCCTCAAACCTCAGGCGGTGGCCTGGCTGAAGAACGTCTTCCTCGGCTGGTTCGGCAAGCACATCGAGAACTTCCAGCTGGTGTGCAAGAACACGCGTGACGCGATCAACGGCGCGTGGAAGGCGTACTTCGATTCGCTCGGCCAAGTGGTCGAGAATCCGTTCGCGGATCTGGGCAAGACCCCGGAAACGGGTGGCGAGAAGCCCGTCGAAAAGCCACCCGTCGAGAAGGGCGGTGGCGGTCCGTCCTCCAGCGGCGGCGGTGGCCCGTCCTCCAGTGGCGGTGGCCCGTCGTCCGGTGGGGGCGGCGCCGGGCGTATGACGCCGAGCAACACCGAACTCCCGGAGCCGGAAAAGCCCGAAGTCCCGGGCCAGGAGAAGAACCCGGTCACGGACAAGCCGCTCGACATCGATCCGGCCACCGGCGAGCCGTACCCGATCGACCCCCGCACGGGCGAAGCGATCAAGGAAGACACCCGGCCCGAGACGGTGACGGTCGAGCAGGGCGACCGCAAGATCTCCATGGCCGAACCCGGCGCCGACGGCAAGATGGACATCTCCGTCCAGGACGGCACCGGTCAGGTCAAGGACTACGACCTCGATTTCGGTGACGGCAAGGCCACGCCGGGAACCGGTGACTCGGCGGGCGGCCCGGTGCACCGGGACACCGCCGAGCGGATGGATCAGCAGGCGGCCTCGCGTCCGACGGCGCCTCCGGGGCAGGTCCATCAGCCGGGTCCCGACGGCAAGATCCACATCGAGGACGGCGGCCTCAAGATCACCGCGGAACGGCCGAGCGGTCCCGACGGGCCGACGTTGGTGACCGTCGACGACGGTTCGGGGCATCCGTCGAAGTACACGCTGGGCGAGGACGAGCCGGCGGCCGGCCGCCACGCGAGCCCGGAATCGACACCGCAGACGGCCGGAAGGCATGCCGCCGCACAGCCCGTCGAAGAGGCCGCACCTCAGCAGGCCGAGCCGGCTGCCCGTCAGCATGACGCCACGTCCGGAGGGGCCGGCGGCGGAGCGCCCGCTCAGGCCGAACCGGTGGCGGCCGGAGGTGATCCCGAATCGACGTCGGCCCAGTCGCTGAGCGACCCGTTCGCCGGTGGGGACAACGGACTCGGCGAGACGTCGGATCCGGCCGGGACCGGTGGCGGCGGGGCCTCGCCCACGACGTCGTCCGGGCTCGGCTCCGCTCCGGGAGGGGGCGCCCAGGATCCGGCCGCGGCCAGTGCGGGGATGATGGGCGGCATGGGCATGATGGGCGGCGGCGCGGCCGGAGGCGGGCAAGGGTCCGGTGAAGATCAGCAGCGCACGTCCAGCGGATACCGGGTCGACGGCGGCCTTTTCGACACCGCGACGACGACGGGCAGCCGGATCAGCGGCTCGCTCGACGACGACGGCGTCATCGGCTTCCGCTAGGGGAGGGGTCAGTGAATCCTGAAGAGGATCTCGCCACGCTCCGGCACAAGCTGGCCGGGCTGGAGCGCGAGAACGGCGACCGGATGTACCTGGTCGACAACCGCGCGGCCAAGACGATCGAGGAGACCCGGACCGCGGGCGACCAGCTCAAGCAGGAGACGAGCGCGGCCTTGGCGGCGCGAAGCGAGCAGAAGCGGCGCGCGGAGGCCGCGGGCGGCTGGGCGACCGAGTCGACGTTGAGCGAGAAGGTCGAGGACGACGGCGACTTCGGGTTCGAGGAAGACGAGGCCGAGAACGAGCGTCGGGCCGGGTATCGGACGGCGGAGGAGCAGCCGGTCGCGTTCCGGCCGCCCGCTCCTCCCGCGCCGACACCTCCGCCGCCTGCGCCGGCTCCCGTTCCGGAAGAGCGTCCGGCCGGGCGGCACCGGCGGGCGGCGGCCGCGCGGGGTGACGACGACGATTTCGCCAACACCGATTGGCTGGCGACCTGAGCGGTCAGGTCCGCAGCGTGACGATGGCCCGCTCGACGCCGTGGAAGACGGCGTGCGTCTTGTATCGCACGTCTTCGGCGACATGGTCGGGAGTCAGGATCTCGGCGAGGGCGCGAAGCGCGGCTTCGCCCTCGGCGACCGCGACCCGCGAGCCGGGACAGGTGTGCCTGCCGAGGCCGAAGGCGAGCTCGGCGTCGGGGCCCAGCGGGATGGCCAGTTTGTCCCCGGTCGTGAAGTCCTTGCCCGCCAAGGAGAACGGCGTGGTCACGCGTCGAGCGGCGAAGCGGGTCGGGGCGACTGAGTGGATCAGGCCGCGTACGTCGTCGAGAACGTCGGGGCGGCGTAGGAGTTCGAGGCCGGCGAGGGCGAGGAAGTTCATGGAGTTCTCGTACGCCGCGTGGGCGAGCATCACCGGCGTGATCATCAGCTCGTCCTCGGTGATCCGGCCCGCTTTGTGTGCTTCGCGGAGCAGCGCCAGCCCGCCGCCTTCGACGGCCGTCGCCTTCAGGAAGAACATCGCGACCCTCAGCGCGGCGGTGTCGGCTCCGGCGGGCCCGCCCGACCAGACGTCCAGGTTCGCGGCGGTCTCCGAAAGGTTCGTCAGCAGCTTCTCGCCGAGTGGCTCGACCGTGCCGAGCACCGCCTCCGTCACCCTGGCCGCCGCGGGCCTGGCGAAATCGGCCACGAGATCGAACCGCCGGAGCGACTTTAGCGGGCTAATCGCGCTCCGGAGGTCGGTGAGCACCGCCTCCGGGAGCGGCTCCACCAGGGCGATGACCTCCTTGACGACCGCGCGCAGCCGCCGGTGGTCCGCGCCGTCCATCAGCAGGAGGTTCGGCGTCTCGGCCGCGGCGCCGCCCGGGTTCGAGCTGAGCTCGCGGTCGCGCAGGGCCTTGACGCGATCCGCCGGATCGTCCAGCACGAAGAAGTCGTCCACGTTCGTATGATGCCCATGCCGCGGCCGGAGGATGTGCCAGTGCGCTCAGAAGTGCCCGAAGAAGTTCTGCGGACCCCGCTCGTGCGGCGGCTGCTCGAACGCGCCGACGTCGAGCGCCCGGCGTACACGCACCTCGATTGCTCGAACCGGCACGAACCCGTCGAGGACACGCTGACCTGGGCGGAGCTGCTCGTCCACGTCCGGGCGGTCGCGGCGAAGCTGCGTGCGGTGATCCAGCCGGGAGACCGCGTCGCGATCACGGCGCGGCAGGACCTCTCTTATGTCGTCGCGTTCTTCGGCGCGTTGTACGCCGGGGCCGTCGCGGTGCCACTGTCCGCGCCGGACGTCCGCGCTCACCGCGAACGGCTGGTCGGCGTCCTCAACGACTGCGACGCCGACATCTGGCTCACCTCGGAAGCCTTGGTCGAGCGGCTGACGGAGTTCGCCGCGACCGAGCCGGTTCCGGCGCCCCGCGAGATCATCGCCGTCGACACCCTGCCGGCGGATCCGGCGGACCGGTCGCTGCCCTCGCCGGTTTCCCCCGAAGACCCCGCCTACCTGCAGTACACCTCCGGAACGACGCGATCGCCCGCCGGCGTGATCGTCACGCATCGGGCGTTGTCGGCCGCCTGCTGGCAGATCTGCGACGCCTACGACGTCGACGAGCGCACCACGTGCGTCGGCTGGATCCCGTTCTTCCACGACATGGGGCTGGCGCAACTGCTCGCGGGGACGATGCACTCCGGCGGCCGGACGGTGTTCATCGCGCCGCTGGAGTTCATCCGGCGGCCGGAGCGCTGGCTGCTGCTGATGTCGTCCTATCCGAACACGCTCACGGCGGCCCCGAACTTCGCGTACGACCTGGTGACCGAGGCCGTGCCCGAGGCGAAGCGCGCCGAGTACGACCTTTCGACGGTGTCGATCGCGCTCAGCGGCAGTGAACCGGTCCGGGCGGCGACCGTCCGGGAGTTCCTCGCCGCTTACGAACCCCACGGCTTCCCGCGTGGCGCGTTCCGGCCGTCCTACGGTCTGGCCGAGGCCACGGTCTACGTCGCCAGCGGCGATTCCGACGGCCCCGTGGTGACCGAAGTGGACGGCCGGGAGGTCGTCGAGATCGGCTGGCCCAGGGGGCAGCGGGTCCGCGTCGTCCCCACCCCGGATCGCGTTTTGCCCGCTAAAGGCGAAGTGGGCGAGATCTGGGTGAAGGGGCCCAACGTGGCGGCTGGGTACTGGCGGCGTCCGGACTTGACCGCCGAGGTGTTCGGCGCCGAACTCGACGGCGAGGGCGGCTGGCTCCGCACCGGCGACCTCGGCACGATCCGCGACGGCAGGCTCTCGGTGACCGGCCGCATCAAGGACCTGATCATCATCGACGGCCGTAACCACAGCCCGCACGACATCGAGGAGACGGTCGCCGCCTCGCATCCCCTTCTCGGGCCCGAGCGGGTCGCCGCATTCTCGGTCGACGGTGACGAAGGCGAGGGCGTCGTCGTGGTCGCCGAGCGCGCCCGGAAGGCCCCCGACTTCGACGAGTCCGAGATCGAGCGAGCCGCCACACGTGCCGTCGCCGAGCGGCACGACGTGCGTCTCCGCGCGTTCTTCCTGGTGAAACCCGGCGGCCTGCCGCGGACCTCCAGCGGCAAGGTCGCGCGTTCCGCGGCCAGAACGCGGTACTGGACGGCGGATGGGACAGAATCCACCCATGGCAGCTGACGGGAGCGAGTACGTCGACGAGATCAAGGCCCTCGTCTGCGAGACCTTCGACGTCGATCCGGAGACCATCGACGAGAACACGCCCTTCGCCGAAATGGGGGTCGACTCCCGGCGCCGCGTCCGGCTCCTGGCGACCGTCGAGGTGGAGTTCGGTGTCGACCTCGACCTCGACGAGCTGGACCGCCTGGTCGACATCCGGGGCGCGGCGACCGTGCTCGCCGAGGCCGTCGAGGCGGGTGCGAAACCGCGAAAACGCGGTCTACCAGGCTTCTTGCGCCGAAATCGTTTGAGTTAGCAAAGGTGTGAATGTCCCTGCGGTCTCGATGACCGGTGGGTACATTCTGTGTGCATATGCGACGGCACCTGATGCCGCCGGCGTGCGTCGTAGGTAGGACAACGAGGCGGATACAGCGGGACGAAGGGGGCACCGGTCATGCCGGACGGGGGCTACAAAGCCGATTCAGAGGCGATGCTCACGGCGTCGACGTCGTTGGAGCGCGCGGCTGAGAAAACGACGTCCGAGGCGGGGAAGGTGGGTCCGACCCAGGTCGGACCCGAGAACTTCGGCCGGGTCCACAAGGACTATCAAAAGGGCTATGCCACCGGGATTCTCGCCATTTCCGACGCGATGAAGGGCTACGCGGGCCAGCTCACCCAGCTCGCCGGCGGCGTCAGCACCGCGTCGACCCGGTACACCTCGTCCGACCAGGCGAACGCCGCGGCTGCCAACAAGGCGGGAGCCCAGTAATGAGTCAACCGACGCAGGCACAGATCGACGAAATGCTGAAGGACCCCTACGTCACTCAGGGCACCAAAGACGCCTTGATGATGCCGTGGGGCGACCGGGAAGCGGCCTACAAGAAGGCCGTCGCCGAACGTGACTCGAACGCGGCCGGGGACAAGAAGCAGGCGGCCGAGACGAAACAGGCCGACAAGGACCTCGACTCCATGTCCCGGCCTGCCGCCGGGGGTGCGACCACCAAATCCGACCAGGTGCTCGACCTCGGAAAACCGGCACTGGACTTCTTCTCCGACTGGGCCGAGCAGGTCTGGAACAAGATGCCGGAGAAGTCGGGCGAAATCAGCTACAAGACCGACATCTGGGACCGGTTCCACGAGAACCGTGAGATCAATTTCCAGAAGATGTTCGACGAGGTCGATGACCTCTCCGACGCCAAGAAGATCGTCGAGCAGACCCAGAAGGACGCGAGTTCGGCGCTGACCACGCTCTTCCACGATTGGAAGGGTGAGGGCGCGACGGCCGCGAAGGTCAAGTACGAGCAGCGGATCCAGCCCGACGCGAATGAGCTCATCGCGCAGATGGAAGGCGCCATCAAGCTGGTGCCTTCGACCATCGACAAGATCTACAGCGCGCTCAAGCTGAAGGTCGACGAGACGCTGAAGCTCCGGGTCGACAAGGTCGCGACGGCGCCCCTGTACATCGCGAAGCAGGTCGTCGACATCGCGAACGGCAAGGTCGATTCCAAAGAAAAGCTCATGGACGTCGCGTACTGGCTCGACTCCGCGTGTCCGGGCAACAACCTCGCCGAACGGCTGCGTCACGACGACTGCAAGCTGAACGACGAGAACAAGGATTACGCGATCGGGGCCGCGAAGCAGTGGCTGAAGGGTTCTTTCGCCACCGAATTCGGTGAGCGGTACGAGAACTTCAAGAAGCTCTGCAAGAACGCGACCGAGACGATCAACACGCAGTACCACGAACTTTCGCGGTTCATGGAGGACTACACGAACCCGTTCCCCGCGCCCGGGTCCGAGAAGACGCCGCCCCCCGATGACGGCAAGGGCAAGGACAAGGACACCGGCGGCGGCAGCGGCGGTGGCAGCGGGAGCGGTGGCGGAAGTGGCAGCGGAAGCGGCGGTGGAAGTGGAAGTGGCGGCGGAGGCACTCCGCCTGCCGCAGAGGTCCCCGAGACGCCGAAGCCCGAGGACAAGCCCGCCGAGGGCACCAACCCGGTCACCGGCAAGCCGTTGGAGATCGACCCGGAGACCGGCAAGCCGTACCCGATCGACCCCGCGACGGGTGAGGCGATCAAGGACGGCATCGACGGTCAGGACACCATGACCGTCCAAAAGGGCGACAACAAGATCGAGATGACCGAGCCGGATAAAGACGGCAAAATGGACATCAAGGTCGACGACGGCAAGGGCAACGAGAAGGACTACAAGCTCGACTTCGACGACCCGAAGGGCGAGGACGGCAAGCCCGGCGAAGAGGGTAAGGACGGCAAGGACGGCGAGTTCGGGCCGAAGGGCACGGTCAAGGAAGGCGAGCCCGGCCCCGACGGCGTCTACCGGCCCGGCCCGGACGGCAAGATCCACATCCAGGACGGCAACCTCAAGATCACCGCCGAGCAGCCGGACGGTCCGAACGGCCCGACCGTGGTGACCGTCGACGACGGCAAGGGCGAGCCGACCACCTACACCCTCGACGAAAAGGGTGAGAAGAAGGAACTCAAGCCCGGCGACGACCTCAAGAACGGTCTCGACGACCGGAATCCCGGCAACCCGCAGCCCGGCAAGACCGACGACATCCGCACGATGCCCGCTCCGGCCGAGGCCGGGATGGCTCCCGGCGGTGGCGGTGGCAGCGGCTTCAGTGCTCCTGGCGGAGTCGAGGTCGGTGTCGGCGCCGAAGGGACCGCCGGGGCGTCCGCGGGAGCCGAAGCCGCCGGTGGTGGCGGCGCTTCGGGTGCCGGTGGCGATGGCACCGTGCCGACCGCCAGTGGCGGCGGAGGCGGCGGCAGCTTCGAAGGCGCGCTCGGGAGCCCCATGGAGGGTGCTTCGGCGGGCTCGCTGAACGAAGCCGGGTCGCTGGAAGCGGGTATGCAGTCCGGAGGCGGCGCGCAGCCGGCCGGGGCCGAAGGCGGTCTCGGGATGGCTCCCGGCGGGATGGATCCGGCGCCCGCGGGTGCCGGCGGTGCCGGTGCCGGAAGCTCGCCCGCCGGAATGGGCGGCATGATGGGCGGCATGGGCGCCATGGGCGGCGCCGCCGGCGGTGGCGGGGGTGACACGCAGCGCGGGTCGAGCCAGTACCGCGTCGAGGGTGGCATTTTCGAGACCAGTGGTGCGGGCGGCCGGATCAGCGGATCGCTCGACGACGAGGGTGGCGACCGTTCGATCAGCTACGAGCGATGATCGCCTGACCGGGGAACGAGGGAGGACCGATGAGCGCTGTCGACCGGCTGGCGGCCGCCATGTCCAGGCAGGACGCCGCCATCACGGAGCAGTTGGAGCAGCGCGGGCTGCGGGAGCGGCATCTCGCCGACGCCAAGGCCCAGGCGGTGGAGACCATGCAGAAGGACGCCGCCATCCACGACAAGTACGCCGCTCACATGCAGGAGCTGGGGAAGCGGAGCAAGGAGGCGGGCGGCTGGCTGACCGGCAAGACGACCGCCGACCGCAGCCACACCATCGGCTTCGACATCGAGGACGACGACAAGCCGGACGCCAGGTTCGCCGAGTTCGGGGCGCGGCCTGACGCGCCGCGGCCGGTGGCGCCTCCGCCGCCGCCTCCGGTCGCCCCTGGAGTGCCCGGGATGCCGACGACGGTGGACGTCCCGCCTCAGGCGCCGACGCCCGCTCCGAGTGCCGCGGCGCCTGAAGCGCCTGGTACGCCCGCGCGCCGTCGTGGTCGTCACGCCCGTGACGACAAGGGCTTCGACGACGACGACTTCTCGAACAACTCGTGGATGGTCGACTGACCTGTTTCACCCCCGGATCGCGTTTAGCCCGCTAAACGCGATCCGGGGCGGTCAGGCGGCGGGCTCGTCTTGGAGCTCGATGGGGGCGCGTTTGACGTCGGCGTCCAGCAGGGGCTGGTACTTCGTCGTCCCCGTCAGGTGCGTGAGGAAGAACGCGGTGAACAGCGCCCGCGCCAGTTGCTGGGTCCCGCGGTGCGGCTTCCCGTGCAGCAACAGCTGACTCCAGTGCCTGCCTTCGGTGACGCCGAGGTGCGACGACTTCCCGAGCTTGCGCAGCTGCACCGGCCCGCCCCACGCGTCCGCGATGGCTTTGGCATGGCCGACCGGCGGCGCGACCAGGTCTTCGCTCGCCGCGAGGTGCAGGCCGGGCACGGGCACCGACCGGGCCGACACCGTCGCCGGCGGCAGCGTCTGCGCGGGAGCGATGGTCGCGACGGCGCGGATCTCGGGCCGCTCGTCGTTCTCGGCCGCCTGCGCGGCGGCCAGCACCGCCGAACCACCGCCGGTCGAGTGCCCGGCCAGGCCGAGCTTCGCCGGGTCGACGCTGATGCCGTCCGGTCCGAGGCGGACCGTCGTGATCAGCTCGAGCGTGGTGAGCAGGTCGCCGGCCAGCAGTCGGTGCGAAGGCAGCGGCCCGCGCTGGGTGGCCGGAGCCGCCGCGACGATGCCCCAGCTCGCGAGGTGCCGGAGCAGATGCCGGTAGCTCCCGGTCGGCTGCAGCCAGCCGTGCCCGAAGGCGATCGCGGGCAGACCGAGCCCGGAACGGGGCGTGAACACGACACCGGGCAGTCCGACCAGGGCGAGGTTGCCGCGCAGAACGTCGTGCGGACCTGGGTGGGACAGCTCCGCGA
Organism: Amycolatopsis japonica; assembly: GCF_000732925.1. Taxonomy (NCBI): domain Bacteria; kingdom Bacillati; phylum Actinomycetota; class Actinomycetes; order Pseudonocardiales; family Pseudonocardiaceae; genus Amycolatopsis; species Amycolatopsis japonica. Next base: position 7,709,049 of record NZ_CP008953.1, on the reverse strand, counting down.
GCAGCTGCTTGGGCTTGCTGGCCATGGTCGTGACTTTACTGCCCGCACCCCCGTCGGGCCCGCGCGCCGCCCTGCGCGTCGCGTTTAGCCCGCTAAACGCGACGCGTGGGCGCCCGGGCGAGGGGGCCGGATTCCCGTCGTTAGGCTGGTGGCCGTGTGTGGAATCGTGGGATACGTCGGACACCGCCCGGCCCTGGACGTCGTCATCGGCGGCCTGCGCAGGATGGAGTACCGCGGCTATGACTCGGCAGGCGTCGCGGTCCTCGACGGCGCCGGCGCGCTGAACGTCGAACGCAAAGCGGGCCGCCTGTCCAACCTGGAGACCCAGCTCGACACCGTCGGCAGGGACGCCTTCACCGGCACCGCCGGGATGGGCCACACCCGCTGGGCCACCCACGGCGCCCCGGTCGACCGCAACTCGCACCCGCACCGCGACGCCTCCCAGCGCGTCGCCGTCGTGCACAACGGCATCATCGAGAACTTCGCCGCCCTGCGCGCCGAGCTCGAGGCCGAAGGCGTCGAGATGGCGAGCGACACCGACTCCGAGACCGCCGCGCACCTCATCTCCCGCGCGTACACCGAGGGCGACACGAAGGGCGACTTCGCGGCCAGCGTCGCCGCCGTCTGCCGTCGTCTCGAGGGCGCGTTCACGCTGGTCGTGACCATCGCCGACCGGCCGGACACCGTCGTCGCCGCCCGTCGTTCGTCGCCGCTGGTCGTCGGCGTCGGCGAGGGGGAGCACTTCGTCGCTTCCGACGTCGCCGCGTTCATCGAGCACACCCGTGAGGCGGTCGAGCTCGGCCAGGACCAGCTCGTCGTGATCACCCGCGACGGCTACGAGGTCACCGACTTCCACGGCGACGCCGCCCAGGCCAAGCCGTTCACCGTCGACTGGGACCTCTCGGCCGCGGAAAAGGGCGGCCACGAGTACTTCATGCTCAAGGAGATCGAGGAGCAGCCGGAGGCGCTGGCGAACACGCTGCGCGGCCACTTCGACGGCGGCCGGATCATCCTGGACGAGCAGCGCATCTCCGACCAGGACCTGCGCGACGTCGACAAGGTCTTCGTCGTCGCCTGTGGTTCCGCGTACCACTCGGGCCTCGTCGCCAAGTACGCGATCGAGCACTGGTGCCGCCTCCCGGTCGAGGTCGAGCTGGCCAGCGAGTTCCGCTACCGCGACCCGGTGCTGGACCGCGCGACGCTGGTCGTCGCCGTCTCCCAGTCGGGCGAGACCGCGGACACCCTCGAAGCCGTCCGTCACGCGCGTGAGCAGAAGGCCCGCGTCCTGGCCGTCTGCAACACCAACGGCGCGCAGATCCCGCGTGAGTCCGACGCCGTCCTCTACACGCACGCCGGTCCGGAGATCGGTGTCGCCTCGACCAAGGCGTTCCTCGCGCAGATCGCGGCCAACTACCTGGTCGGCCTGGCCCTCGCGCAGGCCCGCGGCACCAAGTACCCGGACGAGGTCGCCCGCGAGTTCGCCGAACTCGAGGCGATGCCCGCCGCGGTGCAGAAGGTCTTGTCCACTGTGGACCAGGTCCGCGACCTCGGCCGCCGGATCGCCGACTCGAAGGCCGTGCTGTTCCTCGGCCGTCACGTCGGGTTCCCGGTCGCCCTCGAAGGCGCGCTGAAGCTCAAGGAACTGGCGTACATGCACGCCGAGGGCTTCGCGGCCGGCGAGCTCAAGCACGGCCCGATCGCGCTGATCGAAGAGGGCCTCCCCGTCGTCGTGGTGATGCCGTCGCCCAAGGGCCGCGCGGTGCTGCACTCGAAGCTGGTGTCGAACATCAGCGAGATCCAGGCACGCGGCGCCCGCACGATCGTGATCGCGGAAGAGGGCGACGAGACCGTCCGCCCGTTCGCCGACGAACTGATCGAGATCCCGGCCGTCCCGACCCTGCTGCAGCCGCTGGTCTCCACGGTGCCGCTGCAGGTGCTGGCCGCCGAGATCGCCCGCACGCGCGGGTACGACGTCGACAAGCCGCGTAACCTGGCGAAGTCGGTCACCGTCGAATAGAGACCGGAGGCGTCGTGCAGGGAATCTGGACCACGGAACGGATTCGCGCGGCGGAGGACCGGTTGCTCGCCGTCACGCCCGACGGCGAGCTCATGCGGCGCGCGGCTTTCGCTCTCGCGGTGCACGCCGCCGAGATGCTGGCCGAACACACGGGTTCGGTGTCCGGGCGGCGGGTGACGTTGCTCGTCGGGTCGGGGAACAACGGTGGTGACGCCCTGTGGGCCGGCGCGTTCCTGCGTCGCCGCAACGTGGCCGTCTCCGCGATCCTGCTGAAGCCCGAACGCGCGCACGGTCCGGGTTTGGCCGCGTTGAAGCGATCCGGCGGCAAGGTCGTGTCCCTTGAGGACGGTCCACAGTGGATTCGGCGGGCCGACCTCGTCGTCGACGGTATCGTCGGGATCTCGGCGCGCGGTCCGTTGCGGCCGGACGCCGCCGCGCTGCTGGAGCACGTGAGCGCGCCCGTGCTCGCGGTCGATCTGCCGAGCGGGGTGGATCCGGATACCGGCGCCGTCGACGGTCCGGCGGTCGTGGCCGACCGGACGGTCACGTTCGGCGCGCTCAAGCCGGTGCACGCCCTCGCGCCCGCGTCCTGTGGTGAGGTCTCCCTGGTGGACATCGGACTGCGGCTCAGCGAGCCCGATCTGCAGCGACTCGATACGGCGGATGTCGCGGCCGCGTGGCCGGTGCCCGGGCCTGATGACGACAAGTACAGCCAGGGCGTGGTCGGGGTGGCCGCCGGGTCGGCGACGTATCCGGGCGCGGCCGTGCTCGCGGCCGGCGCGGCGGTGCGGGCGACGTCCGGGCTCGTGCGGTACGCCGGTCATGCGGCGGACGTGGTGCGCGGGCAGTGGCCCGAGGTCATCGCGACGGGTTCGGTGACCGACGCGGGCCGGGTGCAGGCGTGGGTCGTCGGGCCGGGGATCGGTACCGGGCACGAGGGCCGGGAAGTGCTGAGGTTCGTGCTGGGCCGCGGTGTGCCGGTGTGCGCGGACGCCGACGCGACGACGATCATCGCGCGTTCACCTGACGTGCTCGACGCGCGCGATCCGGACACGCCGCTCGTGCTGACTCCGCACGCGGGCGAGTTCGAGCGGCTGATGGGTTCGCCGCCGGGGGCGGACCGGGTCGCGGCGGCGCGGGCGGCCGCGCGGAAGTACGACGCCGTCGTGCTGTTGAAGGGGCACTGCACGGTGGTCGCGGCGCCGGACGGGCGTGCGCTGGTGAACACGCCGCGGGGCTCGTGGCTCGCGACGGCGGGTTCGGGGGACGTGCTGTCCGGTCTGGTGGGCGCGCTGCTCGCCGCCGGGCTCGATCCGTGGCTGGCGGCCGGGGCGGCGGCGCACGTCCACTCGCTCGCGGGGTCCCTCGCCGCCGACGGCGCCCCCACCTCGGCCTCCGGCATCCTCGGCGCGATCCCTGATGCCCTTCGGTCCGTCCGTTCTCTGACCTCCTGACCAGGGCCCCGACCTGCGTTTTGCCCCCTAACCGCGCTCTGCGGTCGGGCGCCCTCAGATACCCACATTCTGCGGGCGGGCGCCATCAGAGCGCGGTTAGCCCGCAAAACGCAGGTCGGCGGGCAGGCGGCGCGAGTGGGAAAAAATGCGGGAGTTATCGAGTTACGTGTTAACTCCGGGCGAATAATCTGGTAAGAAGCAGGTGTGAGCGCCGACACCCACCCCGCCGAGACCGCGAAGGTCCGGGTCGTGAACGGTGTCGCCCATGTCTAAGACCAGGCCCTCGGACGCCGCCGTCGAGCAGCGACGCCAGGAGATCCTCGACCACGTCATCGCCACCGGCGAGGTCCGCATCGACGACCTCACCACCCGCTTCGGCGTCAGCCTGATGACGATGCACCGCGACCTCGACGACCTCGCCGACCGTCGCCTCCTCCGCAAACTCCGCGGCAAGGTCGAGGCCTACCCCGCGACGACCATGGAGTCGGCCGCCCGCTTCCGCGACACTTTCAACCAGGCCACCAAGGACGCGCTCGGCGAGGCCGCCGCGGCACACGTCCACTCCGGCCAGACGGTCTTCGTCGACGACTCGACGACGCTCTTCCCGCTCGTCCGCCGCCTCGGCCAGATCGAGGACCTCACCGTCATCACCAACTCGCTCGAAGCCGCCCGCATCCTCGGGCCCGCCAAGAGCGTCGAGGTCGTCCTGGCTGGCGGGCGCTACCACCACGAGTTCGACTCGTGCGCCGGCCCGGACGTCGTCGCGTTCCTCGACCGCACGCACGCCGACATCGCGTTCGTCTCGGTCGCCGCGGTCGCGGTCGGCCGCCTGTTCCACCCGGTCCAGGACTACGCCGAGCTCAAGAAGGCCGCACTGCGCATTGCCGATCGCAACGTCCTGGTCGTCGACAACTCCAAGTTCGGCCGCACCGCCACCTACGCGTACGGCGACATCGGCGACTACGACCTCCTGATCACCGACGAAGAGACGCCGACCGAGGAGATCGAGGCGGCGCTGACCGCGGGGACCGCCATCGAGCAGGTCGAATGCGCACCGGAGGGGCCGGAATATGAGTTCTGACCTGGTCGCCGGAATCGACTCGTCGACCCAGTCGACGAAGGTCGTCGTCTGCGACGCGAGCACCGGCGAGATCGTCCGCACCGGCCGCGCCTCGCATCCCGACGGCACCGAGGTCGCGCCCTCCGCGTGGTGGGACGCGTTCCGCGAGGCCTCGGACGGCCTCCTCGACGGCGTCGGCGCCATCGGCATCGGTGGTCAGCAGCACGGCATGGTCACCCTCGACGAAGACGGCGAGGTCGTCCGGCCCGCGTTGCTGTGGAACGACATCCGGTCCGCGAAGGCGGCCGAAGACCTCGGCGCCGAACTCGGTGCCGAGAACTGGGCGAAGTCCGTCGGCTCGCTGCCGGTCGCCAGCTTCACCGTCACGAAGCTGCGCTGGATGGCGGAGAACGAGCCCGAACTGGCCGATCGTGTCGCCCGCGTCCTGCTCCCGCACGACTGGCTGACCTGGCGGCTGCTGGGCGACGGCGCCGAGCCGGTCACCGACCGCGGCGACGCCTCCGGCACCGGATACTTCTCGCCCGCCACCGGCGAATACCGCCAAGACCTCCTCGCGCACGCCTTCGGCGGCCGCACTCCCGAACTGCCCAAGGTCATCGGCCCCGCCGAAGCCGCTGGCCGCACCGCGGACGGGATCCTGGTCTCGGCCGGAACCGGCGACAACATGGCAGCCGCCCTCGGTCTCGAACTCGTCCCCGGCGACGTCGTCGTCTCGCTCGGCACCAGCGGCACCGTGTTCGGCGTCTCCGAGACGGCGAGCGCCGACCCCTCCGGCATCGTCGCGGGATTCGCCGACGCCACCGGCCGGTTCCTCCCGCTGGCCTGCACCCTCAACGCGGCCCGCGTGCTCACGGCCACGTCCGCGATGCTCGGCGTCGAGCTCGCCGAGTTCGACAAGCTGGCGCTCGCCGCCACACCCGGTTCCGGCGGCCTCACCTTCCTGCCGTACCTCGACGGTGAGCGGACGCCGAATCTCCCGGACGCCAACGGCACGCTCTTCGGCCTGACCCGCGCGAACATGACGCCCGAGAACCTCGCCCGCGCGGCCGTCGAAGGCATGCTGTGCGGTCTGGCCGCCGGGCTCGACGCCTTGCGCGAACAGGGGCTCGAAGTCCGTCGTGTCCTCCTGATCGGCGGTGGCGCGCAGTCGGCCGCCGTCCGCGCGGTCGCGCCGATCGTGTTCGGCGTGCCCGTCGTCATCCCCGAAGTCGCCGAGTACGTCGCGGTCGGTGCCGCGCGGCAGGCGGCCTGGGCCCTCGCTTCCAGCACGGAACCTCCCCGCTGGCAGGAACAGCACGGCTACACCCCACTCGAGCCGACCGAAGCGGACCGCGCCGAAGGGCGCCGGATCCAGCAGCTGCATCTCGAAGCCCGCGAACTCGGGCACGGCATTTCCGCGAAACCGAAAGAGGACTGAACCGATGGCCACGATCACCTACGACAAGGCGACCCGGCGCTACGCGGGCTCCGAGCGGCCCGCCGTGGACGCACTCGACCTCGAGATCGCCGACGGCGAGTTCCTCGTGCTGGTCGGGCCTTCCGGCTGTGGCAAGTCCACCAGCCTGCGGATGCTCGCCGGCCTCGAAGACATCGACGAAGGCGCCGTGTGGATCGGCGACCGCGACGTCACGCAGCTGCCGCCGCGCGCCCGCGACATCGCGATGGTGTTCCAGAACTACGCCCTGTACCCGCACATGACCGTGGGCCAGAACATGGGCTTCGCGCTGAAGATCGCGGGTCGTCCGGCTTCGGAGATCAAGCAGAAGGTGCTCGACGCGGCCAAGCTGCTGGACATCGAGCAGTACCTCGACCGCAAGCCGAAGGCGCTCTCCGGTGGTCAGCGCCAGCGTGTCGCGATGGGCCGCGCCATCGTGCGTGAGCCGCAGGTCTTCCTCATGGACGAGCCGCTGTCGAACCTCGACGCGAAGCTGCGGGTCTCCACCCGTACGCAGATCGCCGCGCTGCAGCGCCGCCTCGGCGTCACCACCGTCTACGTCACGCACGACCAGGTCGAGGCCATGACGATGGGCGACCGGGTCGCCGTCCTCTCGGACGGCCTCCTGCAGCAGTGCGACACCCCGCGCGCCCTGTACGACAAGCCCGCAAACGCTTTCGTCGCCGGTTTCATCGGCTCGCCCGCGATGAACCTCGTCACCGCGAAGCTCACCGAAGACGGCGCTGAGCTGGGTGGCGCCCGGGTGCCGCTGACCCGCGAAATCCTCGCCAAGGCCGACGGCGACACCGTCACTCTCGGCTTCCGCCCCGAGTCGCTCGAGGTGACCACCAGCGAAGACGGCACCCTGCCGATCAAGGTCGACCTCGTCGAGGAGCTCGGCTCGGACGCGTACGTCTACGGCAAGCTGGCCGAGACCGACGCCGAGGGCGCGAAGTCGAACGTCGTCACCCGTGTCGACCCGCGCACACCGCCGGCCATGGGCGACACCCTGCACCTGCGGATCCGTCCCGACGAGCTGCACGTGTTCTCCGCCACCGACGGGGCGCGCCTGTCCTGAGCCGGTTCGTGGGAAACTGGTGGTCGTTATGACCGCCAGTTTCCCGCGTGCCGAGGTCGTCATCGACCTGTCCGCCATCCGGCACAACGTCGCCCTGCTCGCTTCCCGCGCCCCCTCGGCCCAGACGATGGCCGTGGTCAAGGCCGACGGCTACGGGCACGGAGCCCTCGAGGTCGCCCGGGCCGCCGTCGAGGGCGGCGCCACCTGGCTGGGCACCTGCTCCCTCGGTGAGGCGCTCGCGTTGCGCCGGGCCGGGATCGGCGTCCGGCTCTTCAGCTGGCTCGACACCCCCGAAGCCGACTTCGCGCCCGCTGTCGCCGAAGACATCGACGTCGCCGTGAGCTCCCTGGACGAGCTGGCCCGCGTGGTCGACGGCGCGCGCCGGGCACGCGACTTTAGCGGGCTAAACGCGATCTGCAGGGTTCACCTCAAGATCGACACCGGGCTCAGCCGAAACGGCTGCCCACCTGCGGAATGGCCGGCCCTGGTCAAGGCCGCGGCGGCCGCGAAACCGCTCATCGAGGTCGTCGCCATCTGGTCGCACCTCGCCTGCGCCGACGAGCCAGGCCACCCCTCCATCGACGCGCAGGCGAAGCGGTTCGACGAGGCCTACGACATCGCCCGCGCGGCCGGCCTGAACCCGATGCGGCATATCGCGAACTCCGCCGCCGTGCTGACCAGGCCCGACCTGCACTTTGACCTCGTCCGCCCCGGGATCGCGATCTACGGGTTGAACCCGGTGCCCACCGAAGACGACCTGCGCCCGGCGATGACCTTTAGATCGTCGGTCGTGCTCACGAAGCGGATCCCGTCCGGCGAATCGGTTTCGTACGGCCACAGCTGGACGGCCGAGCGCGACACCACCCTCGCCCTGGTCCCGGTCGGCTACGCGGACGGCGTACCGCGGTCGCTGTCCGGGCGCATGGACGTGTGGCTTGCCGGGAAGCGGCGGCCGGTCGTCGGCCGCGTCTGCATGGACCAGCTGATCGTCGACTGCGGAGACGACGAGCCGTCCATCGGCAGTGAGGTGATCCTGTTCGGCAAGGACGGGCCCACGGCGCGGGAATGGGCCGACAAGCTGGGGACGATCGACTACGAGATCGTGACTTCGATGTACCGCCCGCGGGTCCACCGGACGTATCTGGAGGCAGGCTCGTGACACCTTCACGAAGACTGCTGGCCATCGTCGGCGGCGTCGGTGCGGTGGCCACCGGCACCGCCGCCGCGATCGCCGTCGCCGCACAGCAGCGGCGGCAGAGTGAGGATCCGTTCGTGGACGAGCCGTTGGGGGACTTGGAACCGGACCGGACATCGACAGTGGCGGCGGAGGACGGCACGCCGCTCGCGGTCGAGGAGATCGATCCGGCCGATGGGGGAGAACCGGAGCTGACCGTCGTCGGCGTGCACGGTTTCGCGTTGTCGAAGCGCTGCTGGCACTTTCAGCGGCGAGACCTCGCTTCGCTGAAGCTGCCGCGGGTGCGTCAGATCTACTACGACCATCGCGGGCACGGGCAATCCGGCGCCGCGACCGCCGAGACTAGCACCATCGAGCAGCTGGCGCGCGACCTCGACATGGTCCTGCGCTCGGTGGTGCCGGAGGGGCCCATCGTGCTCATGGGGCACTCGATGGGCGGCATGGTGATCATGGAGCTCGCCGCGGAGCATCCCGAACTGTTCGACGACCGGGTCTGCGGCGTCGCGTTCATCGCGACCGCCGCGGGCGAGGTCGGCGCGCGGGGGCTGCCGCGGTCGCTGCTTTCGAAGTACAACCCGCTCACGCGAGGCGTCGGCGGCCTGGCCGGTTGGCAGCCGGGGCTCGTCGAGTTCGTGCGCGCGGCGGGCGGACAGCTGACCCGGCAAGCCGTGCGCAGGCTGGCTTTCGGCAGCCGGGACGTGTCTCCGCGGCTCGTCGACTTCATGCTGGAAATGCTCGAAGTGACGCCGGTGCGCGGGCTCGTGAACTTCGTCGACACGCTCGGCAGTCACAACCGGTACGCCGCGCTCGCCGGACTGAAGCACGCGCACGTGCTGGTCGTCGGCGGGGATTCCGACCGGTTCACGCCGATCGCGCACGCCGAGCGGATCGCGGCGGAGCTGCCCGACGCGGAGCTGGTGCGCGTGCGCGGCGCGGGACACATGGTGCAGCTGGAACAACCCGAACTGGTGAACAGCCACCTGATCGACTTGGTGCAACGATGCACGGGCACCGATGGTGAGACTTCCGAACGGCGGACCTGGTGGTGGCAACGCTGATGAATTTCGCTTTCCCGACTCCCGAGTCGACGATGGATTTCGGGCGCGAGCTCGGGCGTTCGCTGCGTGCGGGCGATCTGGTGCTGCTCGCCGGGCCGCTCGGGGCGGGTAAGACGACGCTGACCCGCGGGATCGCGGACGGTCTCGGGGTCGGGGGCGGGTCAGCTCGCCGACGTTCGTGCTGGCGCGGGTGCATCCGGCGGGTGCGGCCGGGGTCGCGCTGGTGCACGTCGACGCGTACCGGCTCGGCGGGGATCTTTCGCAGCTGGACGACCTGGACCTCGACACCGAGCTGGAGCGGTCGGCCCTGGTCGTCGAATGGGGCGAGGGGGCCGCCGAGCGCCTGTCGGACGACTACCTCGTCGTACGCCTTGAGCGCAGGGAAGACGATGTCCGCCTGGTCACCCTGGAGCCCCACGGCACCTGGGCGACCCGCACGCCCGACCTGCGTTTAGCGGGCTAATCGCGATCCGGTCGCCCGACCTGCGTTTCGCCCCCTAATCGCGATCTGTGCGGGGCGACCTGCGTTTCGCGGGCTAAACGCGATCCGCGGGGCGCACGACGGAACGCGCGATTCCCAGGTCGACCAGGTCTTGGGGGCGTAGTCGCAGTCGGTCGGCGAGTGCGGGAACTTCGTCGGCGGGCAGCTTGAGGATCGCCGCGGCCGCCTCGGGCGACGTCACCGAGAAGTACGCGTCGGGTGTCACCCAGGTCGACCCCGGCGCCGCGAACGCGAGCGCGCCCCCGGATCCGCCTTCCCCGATCACCAGCGTCGTGATCGGCACGGCCGCGCTCGCGACCGCCTCGAACAACTCCGCGATGGCCGCGCCCGCACCGGCCCGCTCGGCCGCCTCGTCGTTCGCCGCTCCGGGAGTGTCGACGAGGGTGAGCACCGGGATCCTGAGCCTCGACGCGAGGCGCACCAGACGCGCCGCGGTCCGGAACCCCGCGGGCAGCGTCGCCGTTCCGCACTGTGCTGCGTACGCGATCGCTCGGCCGCTTCGCCAGCCGAAACCGCACAAGACACCTGAGTCGACTCCGCCGCACCTGTCGCCTGAGAGCTCCTCTCGCCAGTCGAAGTGCGCGTCGAGGTACTCCGCGGCCCGCGGTCGCTCAGCGGAGCGTGCCGCCTGGACCGCGTCCCAACCGCTGTCGGGCAGGTCCGTGGATCCGAGCGCTCCAGGCGGCTCGGCGGCTTCCTCCATCGACGAAGTCAGCAGGCGCAGCCATCGTTCCAACGCCGAAGGAAGTTCGGCTGGCGTCACGATCTGGTCGACTTGGCCCCACGCGAGTTTCGCCTCTGCCGTGTATGCCTCCGCGGAGGCGCCGGCGGGCCGCACGCGAGAACCGGCGAAGCCGACCTGCGCCCCGGGCAGTGCGAGGACGACGTCGGCGCTCGCACCGAGCGTCGCCCAGCCGCCACCCGTGGTCGGATCGCGCAGCACCGAGATCTGCGGCACCGACCGAGCCCCGGCCGCCGCCCGTGCGATGCGCTGCAACTGCGAAAGCGCCCGCATCCCGTGCTGCATGCGGCTGCCGCCGGTCGCGATCAGCGACACCACCGGCAACCGGGACGCCACGGCCCGCGCGAACGCCGCCTCGACGCGATCACCGGTCCGCCTGCCGATCGAGCCGCCCAGGAAGCCGAACTCGAAAGCGATCACCACCGCCTCGACGTCGCCGATCATGGCGGTCCCACAGAGCACGGATTCGCTCTCGCCGGTCCGCTCCTCGGCGGCATCGCGCGCCGAGCGATAGCCCGGCCAGTCGATCGGCCCGTCGTCCGGCTCCTCGGAACGCGGAACGTCCAGGTCCTCGAAACCGGTCGCGATCTCCTTGATGACAGACCGCGCCGAGGGCCTGCTCATCCGAGCGCCCGCTTCATGACCTTGCCCATGTCGTTGCGCGGCAACGCTTCCAGATAGCGGACCACCCGCGGCCGTTTGTGCGGCGACAACAGGCGTGAGACATGGTCGGCGAGCTCCGACTCCGCCGGACGTTCTCCCTCGGGCACCACCCAGGCCACGATGCGCTCGCCGAGGTCGTCGTCGGGCTCGCCGGTCACGGCGACCTCGGCGACACCGGGATGCTCCATGAGCGCGTTCTCGATCTCGCCCGCGCCGATCTTGTAGCCGCCGCTCTTGATCAGGTCTGTCGCCTTCCGGCCGACGATCTTCACGTACCCGGCCGCGTCGCGGGTCGCCATGTCGCCGGTCCGGAACCACCCGTCGTCGAAAGCGGCTTCGGTGGCGTCGGGGCGGTTGAGGTACTCGGTGAACAGGTTCGGGCCGCGGACCTGGATCTCGCCGACGGTCTCGACCTCCTCGACGGGCTCGCCCGCTTCGTCGACGAGGCGCAGATCGACGCCGCGCAGCGGGACACCGACGGTTCCGGGAACGTGCTCGCCGTCCGCGCGGATGCTGGTGTTCATGAGGGTTTCGGTCATCCCGTAGCGCTCGATCACGCGCCTGCCGGTCGCCGCGGTGATGCGCTGATGGTCGTGGACGGGCAGCGCGGCCGAACCGGACACGAGCAGGCGAGCGCTGCTCAGCGCCTTGGCGAGCGACGGGTCTTCGCCGACTTCGCCCGCGATGCGGTGGTACATCGTCGGGACGCCGAACATCATCGTCGCGCCGGTGGCGAGCTCGCGTGCGACGCCTTCGGTGGAGAAGCGACCGAGATGCCGGACCGAGCCGCCGCGCCGGAGCGGCCCGAGGATGCCGAGGATCAGGCCGTGCACGTGGAACAGCGGGAGTCCGTGGACGAGGACGTCGTCGGCGGTCCATGCCCAGGCGTCCTCGAGCGCGTCGAGGGTGGTCGCGATCGCGCGCCGGGGGAGGACGACGCCCTTGGGCGGGCCGGTGGTGCCGGAGGTGTAGACGATCAGCGCCGGGGTTTCGGCGTCCGGTTCCGCTGGGAGAGCGACCGGTGCGCCTTCGAGGACGATGTCGCGTCGCGGCAGGCCGTCGAGGCCAGTCGGCAGGTCGGCGCCTGGCTCGGCGAGGACGAGGACGGGTTCGCTGTCGGTGAGGATGTGCGCGAGTTCGCGCTCGCCGATCTTCGGGTTGAGCGGGATGGCGGGGACGCCCGCGAGCAGGGCGGCGATCACGGCGACGCTGGTATGCACCGAGGGCGTCGCCCAGACGGCGACGCGGCCTGCCGGCAGATCGCGGGCGAGTGTGCCGGCGATGGCCGCCACGTCGGCGTAGGTGAGGGAGGTGTCGCCGAAGCGGAGCGCCTCCTTGTCGGGGCCGCTCGCCAGCGTGGGGAACAACCGATCGGGCACGTGTGACCTCCTGCTCGACTCCGCCGGCCGGGGCGCTTGGCGCCAAGGAACCCCGCTTTCGGAACCGTACCGCGCAGGCCGCCCGCACCCTGCGACCTGCTTCACACGCCCCCGCCGACCTGCGTTTAGCCCCCTAATCGCGATCTGTGGGTCCGGAAGGTGGAGGCCCACCAGAGCGCCTTTAGCGGGCTAACTGCGATCCGCAGGCCGGGGAGCCAGATCGCGTTTCGCCCCCTAATCGCGATCCGGTGGACGGGGTGCGGGGTCCGGCGGCAGGGCCGGTGCGCGTCGCCTTTAGCGGGCTAAACGCGATGCGGGGCCAGGGGAACGGCCACGCCACCCGATCGCGTTTAGCCCGCTAAACGCGCTCCGGGGCGCTGGTCGTAGGCTGGGTAACCGTGCTGGTACTGGCCATCGACACCTCGACCCCGGCGGTCACCGCGGGCCTCGTCGCCCTGGACGGCGACACCCTCGAGTCACGCGGCGACCGCGTCACGGTCGACCCGCGCGCCCACGGCGAGCTGATCACGCCGCACGCCCTCGAAGCCGTCAAGGCCGCGGGCGTCACGCTTCGCGACCTCGACGCCATCGTCTGCGGCGTCGGCCCTGGCCCTTTCACCGGCCTTCGCGCCGGTATGGCCACCGCCGCGTCGCTCGCCCACGCCCTCGGCATCCCCGCCTACCCGGTCTGCAGCCTCGACGCGATCGCCGCCGACGTCGCCCCCGGCGAAGCGCCCTTCCTCGTCCTCACCGACGCGAGGCGCCGCGAGGTCTACTGGGCCGCGTACGCCGCCGACGGCTCCCGCACCGACGGCCCCCACGTCGAGCGACCCGCCGACCTCGAGACCACCATCAAGGTCGCGGCGGGCGACGGCGCCCTCCTCTACGCGGACGCCCTCGGAGTCCAGCCGATCGAACCGCGCTTCCCGTCGCCCCTCGGACTGGTCAAGGCCGCACGCAAGGACTTCGGCCAAGAGCCCGCGCCGCTCACCCCGCTCTACCTTCGCCGCCCCGACGCCGTCGAACCGGCCGCGCGCAAGAAGGTGACCACGCCGTGAGGCTGGAACCCTTACGCCGCAAGGACATCCCGCGCTGTGTCGAGATAGAGAAGATTCTCTTCCCCGGCGATTCTCCGTGGACCGCCTACGCCTTCCACGCGGAGCTCGACGCCGGCGGCCACTATCTCGTCGCCCGTCCGGATGAGACCGATGAGGTCATCGGGTACGCCGGGCTCGCCGTCGTCGGCCGCCGCGGCGACTACGAGGCGAGCATCCACACGATCGGCGTCGACCCCGGCCACCAGCGCCAGGGCATCGGCACCGTCCTGCTGAAAGCGCTGCTCGACCGCGCGGACGAGCTCGCCGCGCCGGTCTTCCTCGAAGTCCGCACCGACAACGACGCGGCGATCACGCTCTACGAGCGGCACGGTTTCGAACGCGTCGGCCTCCGGAAGCGCTACTACCAGCCTTCCGGCGCCGACGCCTACACGATGGCCCGCCCGCGGGCCCAGGTCCGAGACGAGGTGGCGGGCTGATGCCGCGCATCATCATGGGCATCGAGAGTTCGTGCGACGAGACCGGCGTCGGCCTCGTCCGCCTGCACGACGACAACACGGTCGAACTCCTCGCCGACGAGGTCGCCTCCAGCGTCGACCAGCACGCCCGCTTCGGCGGCGTCGTGCCCGAGGTCGCCAGCCGCGCGCACTTGGAGGCGATGGTCCCGACGGTCGAACGCGCCTTCGCCAAGGCCGGGCTGAAACTGTCCGATGTGGACGCCATCGCGGTGACCGCCGGACCGGGTCTCGCCGGTGCGCTGCTCGTCGGCGTCGCGGCCGCCAAGGCGTACGCCGCCGCGCTCGACATCCCGCTCTACGGCGTCAACCACCTCGCCGGGCACATCGCCGTCGACACGCTCCAGCACGGCCCGTTGCCCGAGCGCTGCCTCGCCCTGCTCGTCTCGGGCGGGCACACGCAATTGCTGCTGGTGGACGACATCGCGTCCGAGATCACCGAGCTCGGGTCCACTGTGGACGACGCCGCGGGCGAGGCCTACGACAAGGTCGCCCGCGTCCTCGGCCTTCCGTACCCGGGCGGCCCGCCCATCGACAAGGCCGCCAAGAACGGCGACGGCGCGGCCATCGCGTTCCCTCGGGGGATGACCGGGCCGCGCGACGCCAAGTTCGACTTCTCCTTCTCCGGCTTGAAAACCGCGGTCGCGCGCTGGGTCGAGGGCGCGGAGCGTCGTGGCGAGGACATCCCCGTCGACGACGTCGCCGCGTCGTTCCAGGAGGCCGTCGCCGACGTCCTCACCATGAAGGCGATCCGCGCGGCGAAGGAACACGGCGTGGACACGCTGGTGATCTCCGGTGGCGTGGCGGCGAATTCACGACTGTCCGAACTCGCCGCCGAGCGCTGTGCCGAGGCCGGGATCACCCTGCGTGTCCCGCGGCCGCGGCTGTGCACGGACAACGGCGCGATGATCGCCGCGCTCGGCGCGCACGTGGTCGCCGCCGGACGGCCGCGAGCCTCACTCGACTTCTCCGCCAACCCGGCCCTGCCGGTGCAGATCGTCTCGATCTAGCGGGATTCGGCGGCGGTGCGCGGCGCCGGGGCGAGATTGAGCAGTTCCTCCAGCGCCGCCACCGACAACGCGGCGGCATTGCCGTCTCCGTAAGGGTTTCCGGCGTGCGTCGGATGCAGATCGCCACTCAGGATCTTCGCCGCGGTGTCGGCGATGAGGCCGGTGTCCGTCCCGACCAGCCAGGCGCAGCCGGACTCGATCGCTTCACGTCGTTCGGTGACGTCGCGAAGCACCAGGACGGGTGTGCCGAACGTCGGCGCTTCCTCTTGGATACCACCGGAATCGGTCAGGACGAGCTCGGCGAGCCGCAGCGCGCGCACGAGATCGGGATATTCGAGCGGTTCGGTGATCGTCACCCTCGGCGTCCCGCCGAGCGCGGCCGTCACCTGGTCCCGCACGGCCGGATTGGGATGCACCGGGAACAGCACCTGGACGTCGCTGTGTTCCGCGACGATCAGTTCGATGGCCGCGAGCGTGCGGCTCAGCGGCTCACCCCAGGACTCACGCCGGTGCGACGTCACGAGGACGAGCCGCTCACCCGCCTCGGCGATTTCCATCTCCAGCAGGGCGAGCGCGGTGTCCCGCGCGGGGAGATCACGTTCGGCGATCGCGATCACGGCGTCGACGACGGTGTTGCCGGTGACGGCGATCCGTTGTCGCGGAACGCCTTCCGTGCGCAGTGCGGCCGCGGCGCCCGGCGTCGGCGCGAGGTGCAGGGCGGCGATACGCGAGATCATCTGCCGCGTCCCCTCTTCGGGGAACGGCGCGGCGAGGTCGTGGGTGCGCAGTCCCGCTTCCAGATGCACGACCGGGATGCCCTGCCAGAACGCCGCGAGCGCGCCCGCGAGTCCCGTCGTCGTGTCGCCCTGGACGACGATCGCGGCCGGCGCGACCCGGCGCAGCACGTCGTCGAGCGCGGGAAGCAGGCCGGAGACCAGTTCCGCCTGGGTGCCGGTGGCCCTGGGCGGGGTGTCGAGCCAGGCGTCGACAGGCAGGCCGAACGGGATCAGCGCCTGTTCGACCATGCCCGGATGCTGTCCACTGTGGACGACGAAGGGCCGTAGGTGCGGGTGCTCCGCCAGTGCCAGCGCCAGCGGCGCGAGCTTGACCGCCTCCGGCCGCGTCCCGGCCAGCAACATCACATCCACGCGTTCGCGCTCCTCATCCACGTATTCGAGTGTCCCGCATCAACGCGGGTGATGGCCGCCGGCGTGCGAGGGGCCCACGCCGGCGGCCGTTCCGTCCAGGGGAGCGTCAGTTCCCCATCTCGCCGAGCCGTTTCGTGCGGCGGTAGCCCGCGATGACCGCGATGGTTCCGAGAACCAGCAGGATCACGCCGACGGCCAGCCACCAGCCGACATCGGCCCCGGTGGCGGCGAGGGCACCCACCCCGCCACCGGCGACGCCGACTCCGGCGCCAGGCAACTTGTACATTTCGACCTCACTTCACCCTGGTCAGGCGGTGGTCGCCGGACGCCGGTTGCGGACCACGCGGATGCCGACCGGGATGGCGACGGCACCGAGCAGGCCGAGACCGATCCACAGCCCCGCGCCCGAAGCGAGCGGCACGGGCAGACCGGCCGGGCCACAGGTCGCCGACGAAACGATCACGTCGCCGGAACCGAGCGGGGTGAGGGCGTCACCGAGGAGCTTCACGTGGATGGCGTTGACCGTGAGGCTGCCGTCCTGGTTCTTGATCTGCTCGTTCAGGATGATCGTCGCGACGTTGACGGTGCCGAGGCCGACCTTGATCTGCGTGTTCGGGGCGGGCGTCGCGTCGACCGCGCCCGCGCTGCCCAGGTTCGCGCCGACCAGGTTCGTCGCGCCCTGCACACCCTTCTGGGTCGCGGTGCAGGTGGCTTCGACGACCTTGATGCCGACGTCGCCGAGGGCACCCTTCAGCAGTGGCAAGCCGACGTCGGCGGTGCTGGCCTTGGCCGTCACGGCACCGGAGTTGTCGTCGCGCTTGGCCTCGGTGTTGATCGCGCCCGCGGTCAGCACACCGGTGAGGTTGGCCTTCGCGAGGCTGTTGGTGGTCGGCCCGGAGGTCTTCGCCTCGGCGAGCGGCCCGGCCTTCACCGCGTCGAGGCCGAGGAGCTTCACATCGACCTTGACGCCATACGCGGAGCCGTCGCCGGGGGCCGCCGAGGCGGGCACCGCACCGGCGAGAGCCACGCTCGCCACCACAGCGGCGAGTACTCCGCCTCGTCGCAAGAGGTGCGTGTTCTTCAACTGGTCCTCCGAATTGATTCGTGGGGGTTTCTCTAGTCTGCGGTCGGCACGAGGGCACAACCGTTGCGGACGAATCCTCAGCTGGCCTGACTCGGCTCGCGGATCGTCTATCGCCGAGTGTTTCTTAAATTGAACGGAAAACTGCGAGGATCACCGGATCGGGTGGTCCTCGAAGAAATTGCCGCAGGTCGCCGAAGGCATCACCCTTTCGGCCTAGTCAGTTTCTCCACGATCGTGCCGAAAGGGCCCATGATCACGTTGGAAATGCGAACCCCGGTCGAAAGGGCCGGTTCTCGCTGACTTACTCTCGTCGGCGAGTTCCTGTCCGCTGCGCCGGATCCCCGTCGTCTGCTGCGTCTTTCCTGAGAGGGTCACCGTGGCCGTTGCGAGCGCTCCTTTGCCGAGTCACCACCGGTTTACGCTGCGTATGGCGGTGCTGGCGGTGATCGCCGTCGCGGTCGGCCTGGTGCTGGCCGAACGTCTGTACCGGGTGTTCGAGGTCCAGCTCTCGGGTCTGATACTGAGGGTCATCACCACATCGGGTGTCTTCGTCGCCGGTGAACGCGAGACTGTCTACTTTGGGTTGTCGGGCGATACTCCACTCGGGTTAAGAATGACTCCGGAATGCTCGTCGGCATTCATGTTGCTGCCACTGCTGCTGGTGACCGCCGTCATGTTGTATTTCCGTCCGGGAAATGCGAAGCGGCTCTTCACTTCGTTGGCGATTTCCGCGATCGTCGTCATTCTTGTCAATCAGATGAGGGTTTTGGCCATCGTCGGTCTCGTGAACGTGATGGGTATCGACGAGGGTTATTACTGGGGTCACACCTTGCTCGGCTCGATGGTCAGCGTCCTCGGTGGCGCGGTCGCCCTCGTCCTGTTCGTCTGGCTGAGCACCCGCAAGCCCCGCGCCGAACGCGGGACCGCCTGATGGGCGGCGGCTCGATCAAGATCCTTCTCGCGATCACGCAGGCCTTCGCGCTCACCATGAGCGTGGCGTTCATCGTGTACGTCGTCGTGATCGTCGTGCCGTACCTGCGGCGCAAACCCGCGCCCGTCGGTGACGCCGACGACTTCACCTGGCACTTCTTCGTTCCCTGCCGGGACGAACAGACCGTCATCCGGGAAACCGTGCGGTACCTGCGTTCGACGTTCCGGCAGGCGCACGTCTGGGTCGTCGACGACGACTCCGAGGACCGCACCGCCCGTGTGGTCCGGTCGATCTGGCGGCGCAACGGCGGCTACGACCCGTATCTGCACCTCGTTCCCCGCCGTCGTCCGGAAGCGAGGACGGGCAAGGGCGACGCGCTCAACGCGGCCTATCAGGCGCTCAACGACTGGATGGGCCCGGACGCGAGCCGTGACGACGTGGTCGTCGTGGTCGTCGACGCGGACGGACGGCCGGCGGAGAACTGCCTCGAGGTGTGCGCCGCGGACCATCTCTTCGGCGACGAGACGATCGGCGCCGTGCAACTCGACGTCTGGATGGGCAACGCGGGCACCCGTCCGCCGGGGAAGAACTGGTTCTCCCGCGCGTTCGGGCTGAAGCTGGCCCAGATGCAGGATCTCGAGTTCCGCACGGCCATCGCGGCCATCCAGACCTCGCGCGGGTTCACCGGCACGATCTCCATGGGCGGCAACGGTCAGTTCACGCGACTGTCCGCATTGGACTCGATCGCCGGGCCGGACGAGCAGCCGTGGCGCGGTTCGCTGCTGGAGGATTTCGAACTCGGCGTGCACCTGCTGACCGCGGGCTGGCGGACCGGCTACACGCCGGATTCCCATGTGAAACAGGAAGGTCTGTACAGCCTGCGTCGATTCCTGGTGCAGCGCACGCGCTGGGGCCAAGGGACGATGCAGTGTTCGCGGTATCTCCGGCGGATCTGGGATTCGCCGCATGTGAGCACGCTGGGCGCGGCGGAGATGATGTACTACCTCGCGCAGCCGTGGATGCAGCTGCTCGGCTCGCTGCTGTACCCGATCCCGTTCATCCTGCTGCTCTTCAGTACCGCGGGGGATCCGGCGCAGGTGTGGACCTGGTTCGCCGACGACGGCGCGTGGATCCTGTTCGCGATCTACGGCTCTTTCGGGCTGCTGCCGTTCATCGTGTGGGGCCCGATCTACCAGTTCAAATGCCTGAAGAGCCGTAACCTTCTGCGCGGGATCGGGATGGGCTTCGCCTACGCGCTGTACATCTACACGTTCTACATCACGTCGTGGCGGGCGCTGTTCCGGCTGGTGCGCGGCCGCAACGGCTGGTCGAAGACGCGGCGGAACACCGAGCACGCCCCCGGGGTCAAGGTCGCGCTGGACTCCTGACCCCGGGGACGGGTTCAGACGGCGGGCAGGATCCGGACGTCGTCCGCCTTCACGAACGCGATGCGGTGTCCGAACTGGATCTGCACGTACTTCGTCTTGCCCTTGACGACCACGTGGTTCGCCGGGTCGAACGTCGTCGCCGAGTAGTACTCGGAACCGAGGACGTTGCCGAGCGAGTACCGCTGCCCGGCCGAGAACGTGTACGGCAGCGGGATCACCTGCTGCACCGGCACGTTCGCCGGGTACGCCTCCGCCTCGGGATACGCGCGGCCGAACACCGGCACGGTCGCCAGGCCGGGCTTCGGCGTGACGACCAGGCCGAACGCCGGGCTCGTCGTGCGCTGATCGCGGAACCAGCCCTTCTGGCCGAGGTACCAGATCGCCGTCCAGCCGTCACGCCGTTCGGCGACGACGTAGCGCTGCCCGGTCTCCGCGCGGCTGCCGATGTCGGAAACGGCCATCGTGCTCGCCGAACCGTCCGGACGCAGGCCGATGTCCTTCAGCAGCGGTGCCGTGTCGTTCGGCTCGCTGCGCAGCACGACCGAACCGGACCCCCTTGCCGGGCAAGGCTTTCCCGCGGTCTCGCAGCCGGTGAACGCGGGCTGGTTCGTGGCGAAGTCCGGCGTGATGGTCACCAGCGGCGAGCCGGGGCGGCCGAAACCGGACAGCGGCGCGCCCATCAGGTCGAAGTAGTGCGCCCAGTCCCAGTACGGGCCCGGATCCCAGTGCATGCCCTTGATGGTCGAGGGGATGGTGCCGGGGACGTTGTCGTGGCCGAGGATGTGCGCGCGGTCGAGCGGGATGTCGTACTTCCGCGCGAGGTAGCCGACGAGTTTCGCGGACGTGCGGTACATCGCCTCCGTGTACCAAGTGCCCTTCGCGGCGAAGCCCTCGTGCTCGATGCCGACGGACTTCGCGTTGACGTACCAGTTGCCCGCGTGCCAGGCGACGTCCTTGGTCGGCACGTGCTGCGCGATCTGGCCGTCCGACGAACGGATCGTGTAGTGCCAGCTCACGTAGGTCGGGTCACGGACGAGGTCCATCGCCGTGTCCCAGTAGCCCTCGGTGTCGTGGATGATGATGTATTCGACCTTTTGGCTCTTCGGCCGGTCCGCCTTGTCGTGGTTGCCGTAGTCGTTGTTCGGCAGCTCCTGGTACGGCGCCGGCACCGAAAGGCACGAGACCTTCTTCGGGCACTCCGTCTTCGGTGCCTCCGCCTCGGCGCGCGCCGGGCTCACCGGTGACGCGGCGAGGGTGACGTTCTGGCCGTCGTCGGTCCTGCGGCTGACGCCCTTGGAGATCGTGTCGAAGACTTCGTCGGCAAAGGACTGTGCGCCCTCCGCGACCTTCGCGCCGCTGTAGCGCGCGACGGCGGCCCTCCAGTCGCCGGTTTCGCGCTGGTACTTCGCCAGCAGCGCGGCGCCACCGCGGATGTTCTGCGTGGTGTTCGTGCGCAGCGTCGCGACGTCCTGGCCGATCAACGTGGCCGCCTCGTCGATGGTCTGGAGACCGGGCGGGGGAGGCTTCGGCGCCGGCGTCACCGGGAGTTTCGCCGTGCGGGCGTCGTCTCCGCGCGGATCCTCGTCGCCGTCGTCGTGATGCGTGCCCGTGCCCGCTTCGCGCAGGTCGGTCAGGTGCATCGGGCCGTAGCCGGCGGACGTGCTCGGGGTGCCGGCGTTGAAATCCCAACGCGACTCCAGGAACGAGACGCCGAGCAGGACGTTCTCGGGAACGCCGAACTCCTGCGCGGCGGCCGCGAAGTCCCGCTGACGCTGTTGATCCGCCGGAGCGGCTTCAGCGGGGACAGCGGCGAGGAGTCCGGCGGTGAGGCTGAGGATCGCGAGCCCGGCGGTCCGTCTGGACCGGCGCCGGGGCGGCGTGAGGGAAACGGGACGGAAGGGACGCGGCATGGGCGTATACCCCCAGTGACTAGGTCTGCTCGAACAGGACCGACCCCAATGGTCGGAACCTAACCAGAAACCGGCTTGGTCCGTAAGGCCCCTCCGGATCGCGATTAGGGGGCTAAACGCAGGTCGGTGGCAAGGTGGGGGCATGGGTGGGGTGCGGGAGCTTCTGCGGGAGAAGGACCACGTCTTCCTCGACTTCGACGGCCCGGTGTGCGACGTGTTCGCCCGGCTTCCGGCGAGGGAGGTGGCCGACAGGCTGAAACGACTCGTCGAACCCGAGGTGATCGCTTCGGCCGATCCGTTCGACGTGCTCCGGTTCGCGGCCTCATGCGGGCCGAACGCCGCGAACGTCGTCGAGCGACAGCTCAGCCGTTTCGAGGGGGAGGCCGTCGCGCAGGTCTCGCCGTCGCCCGGTGTCGCGGACGTGCTGCGTGACTGGCGTGCGCAGGGGTTCACGGTGACGATCGTCAGCAACAACTCCGTCGACGCGGTCCGGGCGTTCCTGGGGCTGCACGACCTCGCCGAGCTCGTTCGCGGGATCAGCGCGCGGACGACGAGCGACCCGGCGCGGCTGAAGCCCGAGCCCGCGCTCCTCGACGCGGCGGTGAAGGCACTCGGCACGTCGCCGGGGCAGTGCGTCATGGTCGGCGACTCGGCGGCGGACATCCTGGCCGCACGCGCCGCCGGTGTCGCCTCGATCGCTCTCGCGAAGACGC
The DNA here is from genome assembly GCF_000732925.1 of Amycolatopsis japonica. Taxonomy (NCBI): domain Bacteria; kingdom Bacillati; phylum Actinomycetota; class Actinomycetes; order Pseudonocardiales; family Pseudonocardiaceae; genus Amycolatopsis; species Amycolatopsis japonica. The sequence goes on along the minus strand of NZ_CP008953.1, from coordinate 7,686,691 downwards.
CGGCGAAGCGCCGGGCCCTCGCCGCCCTCGCTCCCGATGCCCTGGTGACCGACCTCGCCGACCTGCGTTTCGCGGGCTAAACGCGCTCCGGTGGAACGGGGACGGAACAAAACGGCCGGTCAGGGGCTCGCGGACAAGGTGAGCGGCCCCTCCTTGCGAAGCTGGCACTCACATGGCTAGAGTGCTAATTGCACGGCCCGAACACGCCCCGGCACCCGCGACGGCGGGGGTGGTAGGAGCCGTAACTCATCCTGCCAACGCTTTCGACGACCGTGGAGGTCAACCCGGTGAGCGTGAACATCAAGCCGCTCGAGGACAAGATCGTTGTCCAGACGAGTGAGGCCGAGGAGACGACCGCTTCCGGCCTCGTCATCCCCGACACCGCCAAGGAGAAGCCCCAGGAGGGCAAGGTTCTGGCCGTGGGCCCGGGCCGCATCGACGACAAGGGCAACCGCGTCCCGCTCGACGTTTCCGTCGGCGACGTCGTCATCTACTCCAAGTACGGCGGCACCGAAGTGAAGTACAACGGTGAGGACTACTTGATCCTTTCCGCTCGCGACGTGCTGGCCGTCATCAACTGACGTCCGCTCTCAGCGCATGACGCCCCGGGCCCCGCATTGCCGGGGAACGGGGCGTTCGTGTTTTCCGAGCTTTAGAACTGGAAGGTAAGCGGAACAGGCCATGCCCAAGCAGATCAGTTTCGACGAGGACGCTCGTCGCGCGCTCGAGCGCGGGGTGAACAAGCTCGCCGACGCGGTCAAGGTCACCCTCGGCCCGCGCGGTCGCCACGTCGTGCTCGACAAGAAGTTCGGTGGCCCGACCATCACCCTCGACGGCGTCACCGTCGCTCGCGAGATCGAGCTCGACGACCCGTTCGAGAACCTCGGCGCCCAGCTCGCCAAGAGCGTCGCCACCAAGACCAACGACGTCGCCGGTGACGGCACCACGACCGCGACCGTGCTCGCGCAGTCGCTGGTGAAGGTCGGCCTGCGCAACGTCGCCGCCGGTGCCAACCCGACCGCCGTCGGCCGTGGCATCGAGGCAGCCGCGGAGAAGGTCATCGCGGTGCTCAAGGAGAAGGCGACCCCGGTCAAGGGCCGCGACAACATCGCCCAGGTCGGCACCGTCACCTCGCGTGACGCGGCCATCGGCGCCCTGCTCGGCGAGGCCGTCGAGCGGGTCGGCGAAGACGGCGTCATCACGATCGAGGAGTCGTCCACGCTGGCGACCGAGCTCGTGATCACCGAGGGTGTCCAGTTCGACAAGGGCTTCCTCTCGGCGCACTTCGCGACCAACCCGGAGGAGCAGAAGGCGATCCTCGAGGACGCCTACATCCTGCTCGTCCGCGAGAAGATCTCGTCGCTGGCCGACCTGCTCCCGGTGCTGGAGAAGGTCGTCGAGGCCAAGAAGCCGCTGCTGATCATCGCCGAGGACGTCGACGGCGAAGCGCTGTCCACCCTCGTGGTGAACTCGCTGCGCAAGACGATCACCGCCGTCGCGGTCAAGGCGCCGTTCTTCGGCGACCGCCGCAAGGCGTTCCTGGACGACCTCGCGGTCGTCACCGGCGGTGAGGTCATCTCGGCCGAGATCGGGCACAAGCTGTCCGAGACCACGCTGGCCCAGCTGGGCAACGCCCGCCGGATCGTCGTCACCAAGGACGACACCACGCTCGTCGACGGTGCCGGCACCAAGGACGACATCGCGGGCCGTGTCGCGCAGATCCGCAAGGAGATCGAGAACACCGACTCCGACTGGGACCGCGAAAAGCTGCAGGAGCGGCTGGCGAAGCTCGGCGGCGGTGTCGCGGTGATCAAGGTCGGCGCGGCCACCGAGACCGAGCTGAACGAGCGCAAGCACCGCATCGAGGACGCCGTGGCTTCGACCAAGGCGGCCGTCGAAGAGGGCATCCTGCCCGGCGGTGGCTCGGCTCTCGTGCACGCGGTCAAGGAGCTCGACGGCGGCCTCGGCCTCGAGGGCGACGAAGCGACCGGTGTGCGCATCGTCCGCGACGCGCTGTCCGCCCCGCTGTTCTGGATCGCGACCAACGCGGGCCACGAGGGTGCGGTCATCGTGAACAAGGTCCAGGAGCAGAACTGGGGGCACGGCTTCAACGCCGCCACCGGTGAGCTCACCGACCTGCTGGCCGCCGGCATCGTCGACCCGGTCAAGGTGACCCGGTCCGCGGTGGCGAACGCCGCTTCCATCGCCCGGCTCGTGCTCACGACGGAGAGCTCCGTCGTCGAGAAGCCGGTCGAGGAGGAGCCCGCCGCGGCCGGTCACGGCCACGCGCACTAGTTCCACCCCGAAGCGGGGCGGCACTCCACTCGGAGGGCCGCCCCGTTTTGCTTTCCCGCCCCTCTCCCGCGCCCGGATCGCGTTTAGCCCGCGAAACGCGATCCGGCGCCGAGGTGGGGCGCGTCCGCGGGCAGAGCGACTTTCGCGGGCTAACTGCGATCTGACGGTGCTCCCGCGCTGACCTGCGTTTCGCGGGCTAATCGCGATCCGGTGCCCGGACATGCGGAAGGGCGGCACCCCACCCGGATGCCGCCCTTCCGCGTTGCCGACTCGGCCGGATCAGCCGTTCGACATGCTCAATTGGCGCTTGTCCGCCTTGATGATGTGCTCGCGTTCCGATTCCGACAGCCCGCCCCAGATCCCGTACGGCTCGTGCACGGCGAGTGCGTGGTTCCGGCACATCGCCAGTACCGGGCAGGCCAGGCACACGGCTTTGGCCCGCGCCTCGCGGCGGGCTCTGGCCGGCCCGCGCTCGCCGTCAGGGTGAAAGAAGGACGCGCTGTCCATGCCTCGGCACGACCCTTCGAGCTGCCAGTCCCATACATCCGCGTTGGGCCCCGGGAGCCTGCGTGTGTCCGCCATCCTGACCGCCTCCGTCATCCGGTCGAAGCGTTTACCTGCTCTGCTGCGCTGCGGATACTCCATTCGGTGCAACGGCGGTAACGTTAGAAGCGCGCCAATACTTGTTCAAGAGATTCAAGACGATTCAGCCGTTAGGCATCCCCCGGATGTGTGAGCCGTACTTTCCGCTCCGGTTGCCCCTGTCCCGGCCTGCCTGGATATTGGGTCGAGTGGGATCTCGGACGAGCAGTGAAGAACCCACCCTGCCGGTGGCCTCCGTCGCTCGCCGGCTCGGGGTCGCACCGTCCACCCTGCGCACCTGGGACCGCAGATACGGCGTAGGGCCGAGCCGCCACACCAACGGCCGTCACCGCCGCTACGGCAGCTCCGACATCGGCCGTCTCGAACTGATGCAGCGCGCGCTCCTTCGCGGCGCCTCGACGGCTGAAGCGGCGAAGTACGCACTTGAGCAGATGCCCAGGATGGCGACGGAGCCCCCGGAATCCGCCGTCGTCCAAGTGGCGGAGCAGGCCGCCGCGCCGGCCGCCGAAGATCACGACGTCCCGTCCCGCCTCGCCAGGCGGTTGAGCACGGCCGCGCTCGCGATGGATTTCGGCGCGGTCCAGCGCATGCTCGCCGACACGATCCGCGAACTCGGCGTCCTGCCGGCCTGGACCGGTGTCGTGTCGCCGGTCCTGACCGCACTCGGTGCGCGCTGGCGCGGGGTGAGCGCCGGAGCGGAGGTCGAGTACCTGCTCGCCGAATGCGTGTACGCCGCCCTCGTCCGCGCGACGCCGGTGCTCCGCGAGCCGCGTAACCAACGCCCGGTCCTGCTGACCTGCGTCCCCGACGAGCGCGACAACATGCCGATGTACGCCCTCGCCGCGGCGCTGGCGGGACGTCGGATCGGCGCCCAGCTGTTCGGGGCGTCCCTGCCCGCCGAAGTACTCGCGGTGACCGTCCGCCGCAGTGTCCCGGCGGCGGTCGTCCTGTGGTCGGGGCGGCGGGCGACCGCGGACCCGCGCCTGTTCGCCAGGGTGTCCCGCGGCCGTCAGCGCAGCAGGCTGTTCGCGTGCGGTCCCGGCTGGGATCCCGCCACGCTCCCGGACAAGATCGAACTGCTCGGCGAACTGACGACCGCAGCCGACCGGATCGAGCACGTTCTTGTCGGTGCGAGGCGATAGAAAGGACGCATGGAATCGTCCTTGCGGTCCGCCGCGTTCGGTGACGGCGTGCCGCCGCCGGACCCGTTCGCGGTGCCCGCGTCGCCTCGCGGACGGCTGCTCGCCGCGATCGGGCTCGGTGCCCGCGGCCGGTACGCGGCGGCGGCCACCCTGCTGAACGGGTTGCGCGCGAACGGTGGCCCGGTGTTCGCGTCGCTGGCCGCGAGCACGCTGGCGTCGCATCGGCGGCAGTTGGGCGGGCACGCGGCGGCCCTCGTCCTCGACGGCGAGGCGCTCGCGCTGGTGATCACGGAGCCGCCAGGCGAGCCCGACCCCGACGGTCTGGACGCCGAGGGCGCGCGGGCGGACGCCCTCCTGGGGCTCGCGGCGGACAATCTCGGGCGCGGCAGGCTGACCGCCGCCCGGCGGTTGGTCGCGCGTGCGGACGTGCACTGCGGCAACTGGCGGACCCGGACCAGGGCCGGTTGGGTGGGCGCGGAAATCGAACTGGCGGGTAACATTTCCGGGGCGGCCATCGCGCCGGCGGAAATGGCGTGGGAAACCGCGCATGCCAGGGGCGCGTGCCGACATGTCGTCAAATCGAGCCTTGTACTCGCCGTGACGATCGCGAATGGCGGTTCCGCTGAGCGGGATCGCGCGAAAGCGCTGGTAGAGACCGCGCGCGAAACCGCCGAGAAATACGAATTCAATTCACTTCTGTGGGTGGCGTGCCTGCTCGAGGCGGACTTCGGGGCAGGACACGCCGATGAGTATCGATCCAGAAGTGCCGAACTGTTGCACGCAGTGTTACGGCATGCGGATCCTTGCGGGAGGTGGCTCGCCCGGGAATCTCCGTGGGTCCCCCTCTGAGGGCGTCTAGCCTGTTGGAGGGCCCATTCCGGCAACCGGGCTAAGAACTTTCAAAAAAAGCCACCGGATCGTGTCAAGGTTCGGGCTAAAGCGTCCGATAGGGGAAGTGGAATGTCACCCGGCTGCAGGAAGGAAACCCCGTGACGACGGTCTTGATCTGCGACGACCGACGCAGTGTCCGCGAAGGGCTCACTCGAGTGATGTCCGCGGTCCCAGGGGTCAGTCGCATCGACTGCGTAGCGCACGGTGACGAGCTGCTGGCCCGGTACTCCCGTCAGCCGGTCGACGTCGTGCTGGTCGGAACCCAGCGCGCTGTCCCGACTGGCGTCGAAGCCACCCGGCGGCTCGTCTCTGCGAACCCCCAAGCGAACGTGATCGTGTTCGGCGCCCCGGACGACGCGGGCAGCATCGCCGCCGCCATCGCCGGCGGCGCGCGCGGCTACCTGCGCTGGGACGCCTCGCGTCCCGAGCTGGTCGCCGCACTGGCGCACACGCTCGCCAGCACCTCGGTGCCGGCGCCGCGCCAGCCGTCCGACCCCGGCGTCCAGCTCACCGAGCGCGAGCTCCAGGTGCTCCGCGGGATGAGCCAGGGCAAGAGCAACGGACAGATCGGCCGCGAGCTGTACCTGTCCGAAGACACCGTGAAGACCCATGCGCGCCGCTTGTTCCGCAAGCTCGGCGTTCGGGACCGCGCTCAGGCGGTCGCCCACGGATTCCGCCGTGGACTTGTTTCCTGACAACGCTTTCCTGATTTCATCGGTCAGATTGCACAACGGGTGACGAACGGGCCGGGGGAGTACCCCTGGCCCGTACCTGTGTTCCCTGTCACGCTTCGCGCTTTTATGTTCGACGCTCGGGCACTCTTGCCCGAGCGAGTCCGCCTCCGGGCGGACCGTCGTACCCCACTGCGTTCCGGCTCGTTGAAAGTTCGACTACGAGCGAAGGGAACCAGGCAGGACCCGGGTTCAGCGTGCTCGCCGGAAAGGCGGCGCGCCGATGACGGCCGTCAGTGAAGGTGTCGGACCCGGGCGGTACGGTAGCTGTCACCGGTAGTGGTCTCCGAAGTCACACGCCGGACTCTTTGCACGCCTATACGTAACACTGGGACTGTTGTCTGCGATGGCCAATGTGGGGGACGGACTGGATGAGCCGGTCGCCGCTGCTGTTGAGGGTGATCCTCAAGCGGTCGAGCGGTTGCTGGCGGCCATCCGTCCTTTGGTAGTGCGGTACTGCCGCGCTCGGGTTGGCAGGCAGGAGCGTTCGTTCGCTTCCGCAGACGACGTTGCTCAGGAGGTGTGTCTCGCGGTGCTCACGGCATTGCCTTCGTACCGTGATCAGGGCCGCCCGTTCCTGGCCTTCGTCTACGGGATCGCCCAGCACAAGGTGGCCGACGCGCATCGTGCCGCGGCCCGAAATCGCGCCGAGCCGGTCGCCGAAGTCCCCGACGAGGTCGAGGGCGGCGTCGGTCCCGAGCAGCGTGCTCTCCAAGGCGAGCTGAACGAGCGTATGTCGCAGCTGCTGCGCGTCCTTCCCGACAAACAGCGTGAGATCGTGGTCCTGCGGGTTGTCGTGGGATTGTCCGCCGAAGAGACGGCAGAGGCCGTGGGGTCCACCCCCGGCGCCGTCCGGGTGGCCCAGCATCGCGCCCTCGCGCGCCTACGTAAGGTTCTGGCCGCTGAGGAGGTGATCTGAGTGACCGATCGCGACCGTCGGTTCTCCCCTGGGACCGATCGTGAACTGACGGCTTTCGATAGAGGGCTGACGCCCTCGGAAGCCGAGTTCGCAGCTGATCTGTCGGCCGTCCAGGCCGATGACGCGCTGCTCGACGCTCTCGGCGGCTCGGATCCGAAGATGGCCGACGACCTCGGCGATCAAGAGCTCAACGCCCTGCTGCTGGCTTGGCGTCGTGACATCGACAGTGAGCCGCTGGCGGAACTCGTCGATGTCGACACCGCCGTCGTCACCGTGAAGACCGCCGCGCTCGCCCGTAAACACGGGGGAAGACGCCGGCTGCTGGTCCCGGTGGCCGCCGCCGCGGCCGTCCTGGCCATCGCCTTCGCCGGTACCGGTCTCGCCGCGAAGGACGCGCAGCCTGGTGACACTCTCTGGGGCCTGACCAAGGTGCTTTACGCCGACCACGCCCGGTCGGTCGAGGCCGCCGCGGCGGCCAAACTCGATCTCGAGAAGGCCAACCTCGCGCTCGCCGGCGGGCGCCTCGACGACGCACGCAAGGCGCTCGACGAGGCCCAGGCCGCGCTGAACCAGGTGACCGACGAAGAGAACCGCGATCAGCTGCTCGAACAACACCGTCAGTTGAGCGCTCAGCTGCAGAACCCCGGTCAGCAGCCGCTGCCCCCGGATCAGCAGTCGCCTTCGCAGACTCCGGTCGCGACCACCCCGCAGCCCACCACGCAGCCGACGGCTCCGCCGACGTCGCTGCCGGGAGGCGGCAACCCCGGCACGACTTTGCCGGGCACCACGACTCCCTCGCCGACTCCGCCGACCACGACCAGTGAGCCTCCGCCGCCCACGACGTCGACCACACCGCCGGCCTCGGGCAACGACCCGGGCGGCTCGCGGAACGAACCGTCGCCGGGCGCCGGAGCGCAGGCTCCCGCGGCCGCCGTCGAGACGCCGTAACACCCCAGAACGCCGAAAGGGCCTGGTGAGATCTCTCTCACCAGGCCCTTTCTCTTTCCGGCTCAAATCGCGTTTAGCGGGCTAAACGCGCTCAGTAGGCGCTTTCGTTGGCTGTGACACCGTCCGCGAAGCCGCGGCAGTAGTCCCAGCTCACATAGTCGCCGGGGTTCGGATCGAACGCGGGCTCGTGCGGCCGCATGCGACCGTCGGCGAGCAGCTGCTCGAGACTGGCGCGCAGCAGATGCCAGTCGTGATAGTGGGGTTCGTCGCATTCACCGCAGTCGACCACGATCCCGCGTACTCCGCGCGGCTCGAGAAGCGCCTGGTACACGGCGAGATCGGAGAGGTCGGCCAGCAACTCGGTGCGCTCTTCGTCGCTGATCGGCTCGTCGAGCCGGTCGGCGTCGTCGATGAACGCGCGGGCCGGGTCGTCCGGGTCATCCGCGAACGGGTCTGGGGGCAACGCATCTTGCGGCACGCCTGCACGCTACCGGGCGCCCACCCGGGCCGGGCGGCCGCCCGGCCCGGATATCATGAGGAGCAGGCCCCCGCCACGATGCCACCAGCCACGGCGGCTTCCCTCCATCACCGCCAGGAAGGCCCTTCGCCTGCTATGACCAGCGACAGCGTCACCGCCCCCGTCCCGAGCAAGTTCGCCATGCTCGGGCTGACCTTCGACGACGTGCTGCTGCTGCCGGCCGAGTCCGACGTGGTGCCCAGTGCGGTCAGCACCCGCACCCGGCTCTCGCGCAACGTCACCCTGAACATCCCGCTGGTCTCCGCCGCCATGGACACGGTCACCGAAGGCCGGATGGCCATCGCGATGGCGCGTCAGGGCGGGATGGGCGTGCTGCAGCGCAACCTGCCGATCGACGACCAGGCGGCCGCCGTCGAGGTCGTCAAGCGCTCCGAAGCGGGCATGGTGACCGACCCGGTCACGTGCTCGCCCGAGGACACCCTCGCCGAGGTCGACGCCCTGTGCGCGCGGTTCCGGATCTCCGGCGTGCCCGTCACGGACGCCGCCGGGACGCTGGTGGGCATCATCACCAACCGCGATATGCGGTTCGAGGTCGACCACACCCGCGCGGTGCACGAGGTGATGACGAAGCTGCCGCTGGTCACCGCGCAGGTCGGCGTCACCGCGGAGGCCGCGCTCGGGCTGCTGCGCCGTCACAAGATCGAGAAGCTGCCCATCGTCGACGGTGCGGGCAAGCTGCGCGGGCTGATCACGGTCAAGGACTTCGTCAAGACCGAGCAGTACCCCAACGCCTCCAAGGACACCAACGGCCGCCTGATCGTCGGTGCCGCCGTCGGGGTCGGCCCCGACGGGCACAAGCGCGCGATGGCGCTGGCAGACGCCGGGGTGGACGTGCTGATGGTCGACACCGCGCACGGGCACTCCCGCGCCGTCGTCGAGACCGTCGCGCTGCTGAAGAAGGAACTGGGCGAAACCGTCGACATCGTCGGCGGCAACGTCGCGACCCGGGCCGGGGCGCAGGCGCTGGTGGACGCGGGCGCGGACGGGATCAAGGTCGGCGTCGGCCCCGGTTCCATCTGCACCACCCGCATCGTCGCCGGGGTCGGCGTACCGCAGATCTCCGCGATCTACGAGGCGGACCAGGCGGCGCGCCCGGCCGGGATCCCGGTGATCGGCGACGGCGGCATCCAGTACTCGGGTGACATCGCGAAGGCGATCGCGTCCGGCGCGTCCACGGTGATGCTCGGCAGCCTGCTCGCGGGCACCGCCGAATCGCCCGGCGACCTGATCCTGGTCAACGGCAAGCAGTTCAAGACCTACCGCGGCATGGGCTCGCTGGGCGCGATGCAGTCCCGCGGCGAGGCGAAGTCCTACTCGAAGGACCGCTACGCCCAGGACGACGTGCTGAGCGAGGACAAGCTGGTCCCCGAAGGCATCGAGGGGCGGATCCCGTTCCGCGGGCCGCTCGCGAACGTCGTCCACCAGCTGGTGGGCGGGCTGCGGTCGGGTATGGGCTACGCGGGTGCGTCGACGATCCCCGAGCTGCAGGAGGCGCAGCTGGTGCGGATCACCGCGGCCGGGCTCAAGGAGAGCCACCCGCACGACATCACCATGACCGTCGAGGCGCCGAACTACACCACCCGTTAGTCCGCCCCTTAGGACACTTACCCATCCGGTTCCGTTCCCGGGAGACTTGGCCCGCTGATCAAGTCTCCTGGGAGGAACCCGATGTCTTTCACGTCGCGCCGAACCGCGCTCGCCGTCTTCGCCGCCGCTGCCCTCGGGCTCGGCGGCGGGGTGGCGGCTTCAGCCGTCCCCACCGCTTCCGCCGCGCCGTCCGCACCCGAGACCGTCGCTCTCCAGGCTTCGCCGGGTGAGCTGTGGAAGCGCACCGAGCTGTACTTCGGGACGACGAAGCCGGGCGGCGGGGAGCTGACCGACGCCGAGTTCGCCGCGTTCACCGACAAGGCCGTCACGCCGAGGTTCCCGGACGGGTTCACCGAGCTGACCGGTCGCGGCCAGTGGCGCGGTTCGGACGGGGTGATCTCGCGGGAGAGGTCGAAGGTGATCGTCGTCGTGTACCCGTTCACCGATCGCGACGCGAACCGCGAGATCGAGGAGATCCGGACCGACTACAAGAAGGCCTTCGCGCAGGAATCCGTCCTCCGGACCGACTCCGTCGAAAAGGTCTCCTTCTGACCCCACGACCCCCAGAGCGCCTTTAGCGGGCTAAACGTGAAACGGGTGGGGCACCTGGGGCTGGTGTGACTTCCGGCCCGGTTCGGGTGCCCCGTGCGCAGGTCACCCACGCGGCCTAGCGACAATGGGGTGTAACGGTCGTCGGTGAGAAGGGACTTGACGTGCGGGATCTGGTCGAGATCGGCATGGGCCGCACCGCGCGGCGGGCGTATGACCTCGATGACGTGGAGATCGTGCCGTCGCGGCGCACCCGGTCGTCTTCGGTCGTGTCCACCGCCTGGCAGATCGACGCGTACCGGTTCGAGCTGCCGCTGGTCACGCACCCCACCGACGCGATCGTGTCGCCGGGAACCGCGGTGGCCGTCGGCGAGCTCGGCGGGCTGGGCGTCCTCAACGCCGAAGGGCTCTGGGCGCGGCACCCGAACGTCGAGGACGCGATCTTCCGCCTCGTCCGGGCGGCCGAAGACACCGAGGACCCGACCGCGATCGTGCGTGAGCTGCAGGAGCTGCACTCCGCCCCGATCCGGCTGGACCTGCTGACCGAGGCGATCAAGACCGTCCGCGAGTCCGGGGTCACGGTGGCCGCGCGGGTCAGCCCGCAGCACGCCGCCGAGCTCACGCCGGATCTGCTGGCGGCGGGCGTCGAGATCCTCGTCGTGCAGGGCACGATCATCTCGGCCGAGCACGTCCAGCGCGACGCCGAGCCGCTGGACCTGAAGGACTTCATCGGGCGGCTCGACGTCCCGGTGATCGCGGGCGGCGTGAGCGACTACCGCACCGCGATGCACCTGATGCGCACCGGCGCGGCCGGCGTCATCGTCGGCCACGGGGCCAGCCGCGGCGTGACGAGCACCGACAGCGTGCTCGGGATCGGGACGCCGATGGCGACCGCGATCGTCGACGCCGCGGCCGCGCGCCGCGACTACCTCGACGAGACCGGCGGCCGGTACGTCCACGTGCTCGCCGACGGCGGGATGAGCACGTCCGGCGACATCGCCAAGGCCATCGCCTGCGGTGCCGACGCGGTCATGCTGGGCGCGCCGCTGGCCGCCGCCTCCGAGGCGCCGGGGCAGGGGCTGTACTGGACGTCGGCGGCCGCGCACCCGTCGCTGCCGCGTTCGCGCGTGGCGCTGGGCCCGGACTACGCCGTCGACCTGAAGACGCTGCTGTTCGGGCCGTCCTCGGACGCTGAGGGCGTCGTGAACCTCTTCGGCGCGCTTCGCCGCGCGATGGCGAAGACGGGCTACTCGGACCTGAAGGAGTTCCAGCGGGTGGGCCTGACCGTTCGCCGCTGACCCTCGCTTCCCGGCCCGGATCGCGTTTAGCCCGCTAAACGCGATCCGGGCCGGTTTGCGTCGTTGGGATAATGAACCTGAGCGGGCTAACGGGGCACTCCTAGAATGGATGTAGCCGCGAGGCTCCTTCTCGACTGCGACCTCGGCGTCGCGTCGATCGAGGGAGGGCGTGGCACCTCAGCCATGCCGATACCGGCCAGCGCGGAGTTCGTTCGCGAACGTCCGCCCTGCGGCCGCGTGCCCTGAGAGGTGCCAATGAACGCCGTGGTTGCGAGTTCTGAACATGTTCTCTGGGTAGGGGGCGCCCTCCTCGGCGGTTTTTTGACTCGCCTGCTCGCCCTCCTGATCGCATTGCGGGGAACTAAGCCGGGTGAGCGTCCGGCGATCATCCGGGCCCTTGGAGATCTCTTCCGCGTCCTGCCTCGGCGTCGCTCTTGACCCCCAGCAGTCACACCTGCCCCATGTGCCCCACCAGTGTCGCGTTTAGCCCGCTAAAGGCGCTCTGAGGCCGCCCGGGCGGCGCGGGTGATTTCGGAATGGCGGGATTGCCAGAAGGCCGGGTCTTTGGCCGGGGCCAGGTCGACGGAGCCGTCCAGGTGCTCTCGCAGGATGTCGGCGTGCCCGGCGTGCCGGCTGGTCTCGGTGAGCATGTGGACGAGGATGTTGAACAGCATCACGTCGGGACTCGGCCACCACGGCACGCGTCCGGGCGCATCGATGGGAAGCGCGGCGATCGTCGCGTCGGAGTGCTCCCAGACGCGCCGATAGCGGCCGATGATCTCCTCGCGGGTTTCGTGCTCGGTCGCCCACAGGTCGGTCCCGCGCTCAGGGATCGCCCCGGGGAACGGTCGATCGAAAACCTCGCCGAAGTACCGGGCCTCCCATGCCGCCAGGTGCTTGACCAGGCCGAGAAGGTTGGTCCCCGTCGAAGTCAGCGGACGCCGGACGTCGTACTCGGAAAGCCCGTCGAGCTTCCGGAGCATCGCCTCCCGGATCTCTCGCAGGTCACCGTGCAGGTATTCCTTCGCGAAATCGTCGATCACGTGTCCGAGCATGCACCATCCGAGTGGAAGGTAACCGGCGAGTAACTTACCTCTGGTCAGAAGGGGTGGCCGGGGTTACAGTCGAGGGTGTGACTGCGAGTAACACCACCACTGAAGACGACTTCGACTACGACGTGATCGTCGTCGGCTCCGGGTTCGGCGGCAGTGTCGCCGCCCTCCGCCTGACCGAGAAGGGCTACCGCGTCGCCGTCATCGAGGCGGGGCGCCGCTTCGCCGACGACGAGTTCGCGAAGACGTCCTGGGACCTTCGCCGCTACGTCTGGGCGCCTCAGGTCGGCTGCTACGGCATCCAGCGCATCCACATGCTCAAGGACGTCATGGTGCTCGCCGGCGCGGGTGTCGGCGGCGGCTCGCTGGTCTACGCGAACACGCTGTACCGCCCGCTGAAGCCGTTCTACGTGGACCCGCAGTGGTCCCACATCACCGACTGGGAGTCCGAGCTCGGCCCGCACTACGACCAGGCCAGCCGGATGCTGGGCGTCGTGACCAACCCCAGCGTCACGCCGTCCGACGTCGTCATGAAGGGCGTCGCGGCGGACATGGGCGTGCCGGAGTCGTACCACCCGACGCCCGTCGGCGTGTACTTCGGCAAGCCGGGGGAGCGCGCCGAGGACCCGTACTTCGGCGGCGCGGGCCCGGCGCGCACCGGCTGCACCGAATGCGGCGCCTGTATGACCGGCTGCCGCGTCGGCGCCAAGAACACGCTGGTCAAGAACTACCTCTACCTCGCGGAGAAGGACGGCGCGAAGGTCATCCCCCTCACCACCGTGAGCGCGATTAGCCCGCTAAACGCAGGTGGGTACGAGGTGAGCATCAGGAAGACCGGGACCACCTCGCGCAAGTTCCGGCACAAGCTCACCGCGGGGCAGGTGGTGCTCGCGGCCGGCACATGGGGCACGCAGAACCTGCTCCACAGCATGCGCGACACGGCCAAGCTGCCGAAGCTCTCGCCGCGTCTCGGCGAACTGACCCGCACGAACTCCGAGGCCATCATCGGCGCCGCCCGCACCTCGGTCGACGAGGAGCGGAACTTCAGCCGCGGCGTCGCGATCACGTCGTCGATCCACCCCGACGACAACACGCATATCGAGCCCGTCCGCTACGGCAAGGGCAGCAACGCGATGAGCTTGCTCCAGACCATCGCCACCGAAGGCGACTCGGCGGTCCCGCGCTGGCGTCAGGCCGTGAACTTCATGGTCAAGCACCCGGTCCAGACCGTGAAGCTGCTCAACGGCTACCGCTGGAGCGAGCGCACGGTGATCCTGCTGGTGATGCAGAGCCTCGACAACTCCATCACCACGTACACGAAACGCGGGCTCTTCGGCCGCCGTAAGTACACGTCCAAACAGGGCCACGGCGAGCCGAACCCCAGCTTCATCCCCGCCGGGCACGAGGCCAACCTCCGCACCGCCGAGCGTATCGGCGGCATGGCGGGCGGCACCTGGGGCGAGATCTTCGACATCCCGCTGACGGCGCATTTCATCGGCGGCGCTCCGATCGGAACGGCGCCCGACAACGGCGTGATCGACCCGTACCACCGCGTCTTCAACTATCCCGGCCTGTCCATTGTGGATGGTTCGGCGATCACGGCCAACCTCGGCGTGAATCCCTCGCTGACCATTACCGCGCAGGCCGAGCGGGCCTTCTCGTTCTGGCCCAACAAGGGTGAAAAGGACAGCAGGCCGTCGCAGGAATCGCCGTATGCGCGGCTTGAACCGATCGCGCCGAAGAATCCGGCGGTTCCGGCGGCCGCGCCGGCGGCACTTCGGCGCTAAGTTGGGGGAGTGACAGCCTCCGAACGCGCACACGCGCTGCTGAACCGCGTCCGCGCCCTTCACGAAGAATGGGCGCGCGTAGTAGGACAGATGGACGAGGCGGCCGTGCACGCCCCCAGCGGGTTGCCCGGCTGGACCAGGGCGCATCTGTTGTCCCACCTGGCGCGCAACGCCGACGGCCTGGTCAACCTGCTCACCTGGGCGAAATCGGGTGTCGAGACGCCGATGTACGCGGGTGAGGCGGCCAGGGACGACGACATCGAGAAGGGTGCTTACAGGTCCGCCGAGGAGATCGCCGAAGACGTCGTCGCGTCCGCGGCGCGGTTCGTCGAAGTCGCGTCGAGCATGCCGGACGACGCCTGGCCGGTCCGCGTGCGTGCCCGGCAGGGACGGGAGATCCCGGCGGAGTTCGTGCTGTGGCTCAGGCTTTCCGAGACCGCCATCCACTTGGCGGATCTCGATCTCGGCTACGACTTCGCGCGGGTCGCGGAGTTGCTCGGCGACGAGTTCGAGATCGTCGTCGGCAACGCCATCGGCATGTACGGCGGCGAGCTGCCCTCGGTCCTGCTGATCGCCGTCGGCGAAGACGGGACGCGTCACGAATGGCGGATGGGTGCCGGAGAGCCGGTCACGCTGACCGGCTCCCCGGGTGACGTCCTGGCGTGGATCACCGGCCGCGGCGATGGATCCACTTTGGACGGCACCGCGCCGCCACTGCCGCATTGGCTGTGACGGCTCGGTCCACAAAGGACTAAGCGCGGAACGAGTCCACGCCGAACTGCTTCGCGATGTCGTCCAGCATGGCGTGCGCGCCCTGCAGGCTGACCGACGTGAACCACGTGGTGTCGTTGACGTCGATCACCTTTCCCTTGAGGGTGCCCCAAAGTGGGTTCGACTGGAACTTCGTCTTGGGGCTTTCGGCCTGCTTGGTCTCGTCGGCGTAGGTGGCGACGAAGATCGCTTCGGCGTCGAGTTTCCCGATCTCTTCCTGGCTCAGGTCGTTGGAGATCTTCGTCTTGTTGTCCGGTTGCCCGGCGGGCCGCTGGAAACCGGCGTCCGCCATCACGGTCCCGGGGAACGACGCGCTGCTGTAGAGCCGCACGGTCGGCTCGCCTTCGACGAAGCGGACCACCGACACGGCGGCGGGCTTGCCGAGCTTGGCCTTGATCGCGTCGCCGACCTTGCGAGCCCGCTCCTCGTAAGCCTTGATCTTCTGCTCCGCCAAGGCTTCCTTGCCCAGCGCCTTGCCGAGCATCCGGATGTTGTCCTTCCAGGTGGCGCCGGTGGTCTGGCTGAACACCGTGGGTGCGACCTTGCCGAACTCGGCGTAGAACTTCTCGTGACGCACCTTCGCCGAAACGATCAGATCCGGCTTGATGTCGTACAGCTGCTCGATGTCCGGGCTTTCCAGCGCGCCGATCTCCTTGGCGCCCTCGGCGTACTTGCGGTCGTCGCCCAGGTAGTCCGGCAGCTTGTCGTAGTTGCGATATTTGGTGTACGCCACGACCTTCGTCTCGAGCGCCAGCGTCGCGTCGACGTAGCTGGAGTCCAGCGCGGCGACGGTGGCGGGCTGCTTGTCGATCGTGGTCGACCCCATCACGTGTTCGACGGTGCGCGGGAATCCACTTTGGCCGGTGCCGGTGGAGGCGGATTCCTGTGCCCCGCCACCGCATGCGGAGAGTGCCAGGCAGGCGGTCACGGCGAAGGCGACGGCTGCGCGCCGGGGTGGGGTCATGGGTCACTCTTTCTGTGCGGTTAGGCTTTCCTAACCGGAGCATAGGATGGCGGATGTCCACAGTGGAAGTTCGTGTTGGAAAGGCGACAGCGGGAGCCCTGCTCCTCACTCTTCTGGCTGTGATCTGCGTCGCGAGCGTCGCCCTCGGTGCGCGTTCGATTCCCTTGGGTGTGGTTTGGGACGCGATCTTCCATCCCGCGGGTGTGCCGGATCACCTGATCGTCCGTTCGTTGCGGGTGCCGCGCACGCTGCTCGGTGTCCTGGCGGGACTCGCGCTCGGCGCGGCCGGGGCGCTCATGCAGGGACACACCCGTAATCCGCTCGCGGACCCCGGTCTGCTCGGCGTCACCCAGGGCGCGGCGTTCGCGGTGGTGCTCGCCGTCGTCGTGCTGGGCATCGACGACCTCTACGCGTTCATCTGGTTCGGCTTCGCGGGGGCTCTCGTCGCGAGCGCCGTCGTGTTCCTGCTCGGCGCCGTCGGCGGCCGCGGCGCCACACCGGTGACGCTCGCGCTGGCGGGAGCCGCCGTGAGCGCCCTGCTCAACGGCGTCATCTCCGCGATCGTCCTCGGCGACGACCGCGGGATGGAGACGTACCGCTTCTGGCACGTGGGTTCGATCGCGGGCCGGGATCCCGCGATGATCGGCCAGATCGCCCCTTTCGTGGCCGCGGGCCTGCTCCTCGCGGTGATCAACACCCCGGGGATGAACACGCTCGCGCTCGGTGACGACGTCGCCGTCGCGCTCGGGCGGCGGGTCGGCCGGACACGGTTGCTCGGGGTCGCGGCGATCACGCTGCTGACCGGCGCCGCCGTCGCCGCCTGCGGGCCGATCGCGTTCCTGGGCCTGCTCGTCCCGCATTTCGCGCGGGCGATCAGCGGACCCGATTACCGCTGGCTGGTGCCGTTCTCGGCGGTGCTCGGCGCGATCCTGCTGCTCGCCGCGGACCTCCTCGGCCGCGTCGTCGCCTCGGACAGCCTGGAGGTCGGCATCATGCTGGCGGTGCTCGGTGTGCCGGTGTTCGTCCACCTCGTCCGCAAGAAGGGCCTGGCACGGATATGACGGCTCCCAAGGTGATCTCGCTCGGCCCGGCGGCCTGGACGGTCCGGCCGAGGACGCTCACCGTCGTGCTCTTCGCGGCGATCGCGCTGGTACTGGTCGCGGCGTTGAACATCGGCATCGGCACCTCCCACATCGGCCTCGGCGACGTCCTGAAGACGCTGTTCGGCGGTGGCACCGCGCGGGAACGCGGGATCATCTTCGACCTGCGGATGCCGCGGACGCTGACCGCGATCGGCGTCGGCGCCGCCCTCGGCCTTTCGGGTGCGCTGTTCCAGACCATCGCCCGGAATCCGCTGGCCAGCCCGGACATCCTCGGGATCACCTGGGGCGCGGGTGTCGGCGCGGTCGGCGTGATCGTCGCCGGCGGCACGGGCGGCCAGGTCAGCGGCCTGGCGAGCACGCTGGGGGTCCCGCTCGCCGGGCTGGCGGGCGGCGTGATCGCGGGGATCCTGCTGTACGCGCTTTCGTGGCGGCGCGGGATCGACGGCTACCGCCTCGTCCTGATCGGTATCGCGTTGTCCGCCGTCGGCTACAACCTCGTGTACTGGCTGCTGACCGTCGGAGACGTCGACAACGCCGCGCGCGCGACGACGTGGATCGTGGGCAGCCTCGCCGACGTCGGCTGGGAATCGGTCGGCCCGGTCCTGCTCGCGCTGGCCGTGCTCGCGCCCGTCACGCTGATCGCCGGGCACACCATCGGCGGGCTGCAGTTCGGCGACGACACCGCGCGCGGTCTCGGGATCCGGGTCGATGCCGCCCGGGGTTCCCTGCTGCTGCTCGCCGCGGCATTGGCCGCGGTCGCCACCGCGGCCGCCGGGCCCATCACCTTCGTCGCGCTGGCCACCCCGCAGATCGCCTTGAGGCTGGTCCGCTCGGCGCAGCCGCCACTGTTCGGATCGATGCTCCTCGGCGCGCTGCTGACCGTCGGCGCGGACTTCGTGGTGCGCGTGACACCGGTCCTGTCGGGGCTTCCGGTCGGTGTGCTGACGGCGATCCTCGGTGCGCCGTATCTGATCTTCCTGTTCATCCGCAGCCGTAAGGAGGAGCGCGCGTGAACGCCAGACTGCGTGCCCGGGAACTGGAACTCGGGTACGGCGAAACGCCCGTCGTGACCGGGCTCGACCTCGACGTCCTCGACGGGACCGTCACCGCGATCATCGGCCCCAACGGCTGCGGAAAGTCCACTTTGCTGCGTGCGCTGGCGAGGTTGCTCAAGCCACGCCAGGGCGCGGTCCTGCTGGACGGAGAGCGGATCGACAAGCTGCCGACGCGTGAGGTCGCCAAGATCATCGGCCTGTTGCCGCAGACGCCGTCCGCTCCCGAAGGGCTGACCGTCTCCGACCTGGTCCGGCGCGGACGGCATCCGCACCAGAGCTGGTACCGGCAGTGGTCGTCCTCCGACGACGAGGCGATCGAACGGGCGCTGCGGCTGACCGGGATGGACGAGTACGCGGGCCGGGTCGTGGACCAGCTTTCCGGCGGGCAGCGGCAACGGGCGTGGATCTCGATGACGCTGGCCCAGGAGACCGGGCTGCTCCTGCTCGACGAGCCGATCACCTACCTCGACCTCGCGCACCAGATCGACGTGCTGGACCTGGTGTACCGGCTGCACAAGGAACGCGGAACCACCGTGGTGATGGTGCTGCACGATCTGAACCTCGCCGCCAGGTACGCGGACAAGCTGGTCGCGATGCGCGACGGCCGGATCGTCGCGCAGGGCCCACCCGCGGAGGTCCTCACCGAACCGCTCCTCGACGAGATCTTCGGCCTGTCGGCGAAGGTCATGGAGGATCCGGTGTCCGGGACACCGCTGGTCGTTCCGGTGAGCGCACACCTTCGGGCGTAGCGTCGCAACCTGCCCGTCCGCTACGCGTCTAACGGGCATGGAGAGAAGGGCGTTCCTCAAACTCGCCGGTGCGACCGTGGCCGGAGTGGCCGCGACGGCGTGCTCGGCCGCGCCTCCCGCGCAGGCGCCCAGTTCCGCGCCCGGCACGTCGCTGCCGCCGAGCACCGGTGTCACGCCGCCGTCCGGTCCGCCGGACTGGGCCGCGCTGCGGAACAAGATCTCCCTTGTCCTGCCGGGGGATTCCGGTTACGACAACGCCAAACGCGTGTTCAATCCGGCTTTCGACGGGCTCAAGCCCGCCGCGATCGCGAAATGCGTCAAACCCGAGGACGTGCAGGAAGCGGTTTCCGCCGCGGCACGGCGGGTTCCGATCGCCGCTCGTAGTGGTGGCCACAGTTACGCCGGCTACTCGGTTCCCGACGGTGGCCTGATGATCGACCTCGGCGGAATGTCCTCAGTGGACGTCCAAGGTGAACAGGTCGTGATCGGCGCGGGTGCGAAGCTGAAGGACGTCTACGCGACGCTCGGCGCCGCGGGACGTTGCCTTCCCGCGGGTTCCTGCCCCAGCGTCGGGATCGCCGGGCTGACGCTCGGTGGCGGAATCGGTGTCCTCGCCCGGAAATACGGTCTCACCTGTGATCACCTGGTGTCCGCGCGAGTCGTCACGGCGGACGGGAAACTCCGGACGGCGTCGGCGGATTCCGAACCCGATCTGTTCTGGGCGTTGCGCGGCGGGGGAGGCGGCAACTTCGGGATCGTCACCTCGTTCACCTTTCGCACCGACCCGGCGCCTTCGGCCATTTCGGTGTTCTCCCTGCGATTCCCGGCAGGGAGCGCGAACGACGTGCTCGCCGAGTGGCAGCGGTGGCTTCCCGAAGCGCCGCCGGAGTTGTGGGCGAACGTCGTGCTGTCCGGGGGATCGCCGGTCGGCGCGCGCATCGCTGGTTGCTACGTCGGCGATTCCGCCTCCTTGGGCAAGCTGCTGGACGGATTCCCCGGTGCGACGCGTTCGGTGAAGCAGCTCGACTATCTCGGTGCGATGAAGTACTTCTCCGGCAGCGAAAGCCGACAGTCCTTTGTGGCCTCATCGCGAATACTCGAAGAACCGGCCGATCCCGCGAAGCTGACGTCCGTGCTCAAGGGCAGGCGCGGAATGGATCTCCTGGTCGACGGTCTCGGCGGCGCCGTCGCCGACGTCGCACCGGACGCCACCGCGTTCTGGCACCGGAAGGCGATCGGCAGTGTGCAGATCTACAGTCAGGCGGACATGCGTAACCGTTCCGCGGCAACGGGTTCCGTCGCGGAAGTGGTGACGGGGCTCGGGCTGGGCGGGGGCTACGTCAACTACATCGACCCCGCCCTGCCCGACTGGATGACGGCGTACTACGGCGGCAATGCCACCCGCCTCAAGCAGGTGGCCAAAACCTACGACCCGGACAAGGTCTTCGGTTTCGCGCAGGCCGTCACCCCGGATTAGAGGTCGATGCCGGTGAAGACGGTGACCCGTTCCTCGGTGAGGTCGTTCATCGCGGCGAGAACGCCTTCCCTGCCGACGCCCGATCCCTTGACGCCGCCGTACGGCATCTGGTCGGCTCGGTAGGACGGGACGTCGCCGATGATCACGCCGCCGACTTCGAGTTCCGTCGAGGCGTAGAAGGCGAGATGGACGTCGCGGGTGAACACGCCGGCCTGCAAGCCATAGGCGGATTCGTTGACCGACGCGAAAGCCTCGTCGACACCATCCACAATGGACACGGCGAGCACCGGGCCGAAGATCTCCTCCGCCCAGGCCTTTGTGGACGGTGGGACGTCGGTGAGCACGGTCGGCTCCACCGTGGCTCCGTCACGCTTGCCACCGGTGAGGATCTTCGCGCCCGCGGCGACGGCTTCGTCGATCCAGGCCACGATCCGCTCCGCGGCGGCCTCGTCGACGACCGGGCCCACGTCGGTGTTCTTGTCGTACGGGTCGCCGGTGCGCTGGGCCTTCACGGCTTCCACCAAGGCGGGCACGAACTCTTCGGCGACCTCGCGTTCGACGATGACGCGTTGCACGGCGATACAGGACTGCCCGGCCTGGTAGTTGCCGAAGGTCGCGATCCGCTCCGCCGCGCCCTCGGGATCCGGCCAGTCGCGGAGCACGACGGCGGCCGCGTTGCCGCCGAGTTCGAGCACGACGTGCTTGCGCGGCGCGGCGTCCGCGATCGACCAGCCGACCGGACCCGAACCGGTGAACGACACGACCGGCAGCCGGGGATCCGCGACCAGCGCCGACGTCTCCTCGTTGCCGAGCGGCAGCACCGAGAACGCACCCTCCGGCAGGTCGGTCTCGGCCAGGATCTCGCCGAGGATCAGCGCGGCGAGCGGCGTCCGAGGGGCGGGTTTGACGATGATCGGCGCGCCGACCGCGAGCGACGGCGCGACCTTGTGCGCCACCAGGTTCAGCGGGAAGTTGAACGGCGCGATCCCCAGCACCGGGCCGCGGGGGACGCGGCGGGTGAGCGCCAGCCTGCCTTCGCCCGCCGGGTCGGTGTCCAGCCGCTGCAGGTCACCACTGAACCGGCGGGCCTCCTCGGCGGCGATCCGGAACACCGACACCGCGCGCCGCACCTCGGCCTCGGCCCATTTGAGCGGCTTGCCGTTCTCGGCGGTGATGACCTCGGCGATCTCCTCGGCCCGGCCCGCGATGACCCGCGAAACGTGGTCGAGCGCCGCGGCGCGGCTGTGCGCCGAGGAACGCCGGAACTCTTTCGCGACACTCACCGCCGCGCTCACCGCTCGCTCGACCTGATCAGGGCCGGGCACCGCGACGGTGGCGACTTCGCTTCCGTCGAAGGGGTGATGCACGGTGAGCGTCGAAGCGCCCTGCTCGGGGCGTCCGGCGATCCAGGCGGGGCGCGGCTCCGGGGTGATCATGTCCATGGGTGACAAGGTATTCCAGTCAGGGTTTGACGAGCACCTTGAGCGCCTCGCGGTCGGCCATCGCACGGTAGCCGTCGGGGACCTCTTCGAGCCCGATGGTCCGGTCGAAGACCTTGCCGGGCTGGTACTTGCCCTCGACGACGTCTTCGAGCAGTTCGGGGATGTAGTGGCGGGCCGGGGCGACGCCGCCGGTGACGGTGATGTTGCGGCGGAAGAGCGCGGGGCCGATCGGGCCCTCGGCGTACTGCGGCACGCCGACGCGGCTCACCGTGCCGCCGGGGCGGACAGCACCGACCCCCATCTCGAAGGCGGGCTTCGTGCCGACGCATTCGAGGACGGTGTGCGTGCCTTCGCCGCTTGTCAGCTCTCGCACCTTCTCGATGCCTTCGTCGCCGCGCTCGGCTACGACGTCTGTCGCGCCGAACTCACGGCCCAGGTCCGTGCGGGTCCGGTGGCGGCCCATCAGGATGACGCGCTCGGCGCCGAGGCGTTTCGCCGCGAGCACCGCGGAGAGACCGACGGCACCGTCACCGATGACGGTGACGGTGGTGCGCTCGTTCACGCCCGCCTTGACCGCCGCGTGGTGGCCGGTCGCGAAAACATCGGAGAGCGTGAGGAACGAGGCGAGCAGGTCGTCGTCCTCGGTGTGCGGCAGTTTCACCAGCGTGCCGTCGGCCTGCGGGACGCGGACGGCCTCGCCCTGACCGGCGTCGACGCCCTTCGCGCCCCAGTTGCCGCCGTGCAGACAGGAGGTGTGGAGGCCTTCGCGGCAGAAGTGGCACGTGTTGTCGGAGTAGACGAAGGGCGCGACGGCCAGGTCTCCCGGCTTGAGCGTGGTGACGTCGGAGCCGACGGCCTCGACGAGGCCGAGGAACTCGTGCCCGATCCGGACGCCGCGGTCGCGTGCGGGCATGCTGCCGTACGGCCAGAGGTCGCTGCCGCAGATGCAGGAGCGGACGACGCGGAGGAGGGCGTCGGTCGGTTCGCTCAGCTTCGGGTCCGGGACGGTCTCGACGCGCACGTCACCGGCGCCGTAGATGAGAGTCGCTCGCACGACGGGTCCTTTCCTCGGCTGGCCCCCAGTATGGGCGCGTCGCGTTTAGCCCGCTAAACGCGATCGGTGGAGGTCGCGCAGCAGGAGGATTTCGGCGCCGTGGTGGATGGCCTCCCGGTTGATATGCAGGATGAGGGCCGCGAAGGGGTACTCCGCGTACGGGCCCTCAGCCTCGCCGCAGGGGCGTTCGAGGCCTTCGGCGGCGAGGGCGCGGACGCCGTCACGCCAGCGCGCGTAGGCGTCGTCGAGCTGCTCCAGCGCTTCTTTGGCGGAGGCTGCGTAGGGGAAGGTCTGATAGTCGGCGGGCGGGCCGCCGAAGTGCGACGCGGTCCGCATCCCGAAGACGCCGACGATAATGTGCGCGAGGCGCCAGGCGATCGTCGTCACCGGCGGCGGGGACGGCTCCGGATACGCCCAGTCGATCGTGACGTCGCCGTTTTCACCCGGCCTCACCGTCCAGCAGTCCTCGACGGGTTCCCAGAGGTATTCGTCGTCGGTGAGGGTCTCCAGCCGAGGGCGCAGGTGGTTCGTCCAGTGCCAGTCGAGCTGTTCGGAGAGTTCCTTGCTCCAGTCGATGCCCATGTCCCCGGACGCTAGGCCGCCTCGCGGTCATCCGCTGTCCTGAATCGTGAGGGGGTTGGCGGCGGGGTGACCGGGCCCACCTGGGACGATGGTGGGGAAGCGTACTGCTCTGATCTGGAGGTTTCAGGTGCCCAGTCCCACCGGTCCGGTACTCGTCGTGGACTTCGGGGCGCAGTACGCGCAACTGATCGCGCGCCGCGTGCGTGAGGCGCAGGTCTACTCCGAGGTCGTCCCGCACACCGCCACCGCCGAGGACATCCTCGCCAAGGACCCTTCCGCGATCATCCTTTCCGGTGGTCCTTCCAGCGTGTACGCGGAGAACGCGCCCGCCCTCGCCCCCGGGCTGGTCGACGCGGGCGTGCCGATCCTCGGCATCTGCTACGGCCACCAGGTGCTCGCGCAGGCCCTCGGCGGCACCGTCGAGCCGACCGGGATCCGCGAGTTCGGCCGCACCGAGGTCCGCGTCGCCGGTGAGGGTGGCGTCCTGCACGCCGGTCTCCCGAGCAACCAGCCCGCGTGGATGAGCCACAACGACAGCGTCACCAAGGCCCCCGAGGGCGCCACCGTGACCGCTTCGAGTGACGGCGCCGCCGTCGCCGGGTTCGAAGACGTCGAGCGCCGCTTCGCCGGCGTCCAGTACCACCCCGAGGTGCACCACTCGCCGCACGGCCAAGAGGTGCTCCGCCGCTTCCTGCACGACATCGCGGGCATCAAGCCGCAGTGGACGACGTCGTCCATCGTCGACGATCAGGTCAAGCGCATCGCCGAGCAGGTCGGCGACGGCCGGGCGATCTGCGGGCTGTCCGGCGGCGTCGACTCCGCCGTGGCCGCCGCGCTGGTCCAGCGGGCCATCGGTGACCGGCTGACCTGTGTGTTCGTCGACCACGGTCTGCTGCGCTCGGGCGAGCGCACCCAGGTCGAACGCGATTTCGTCGCCGCGACCGGGGTGAACCTGGTGACCGTCGACGCGCGCGACCGGTTCCTCGACGCGCTGGCCGGGGTCACCGACCCCGAAGAGAAGCGCAAGATCATCGGCCGCGAGTTCATCCGCGTGTTCGAGCAGGCCGAGCGCGACCTCAAGGCCGAGGGCGACTACAAGTTCCTGGTCCAGGGCACGCTGTACCCGGACGTCGTCGAGTCCGGCGGCGGCGAGGGCGCGGCGAACATCAAGAGCCACCACAACGTCGGCGGGCTGCCCGACGACCTGCAGTTCGAGCTCGTCGAGCCGCTGCGACTGCTGTTCAAGGACGAGGTGCGGCGCGTCGGGCTGGAGCTCGGGCTGCCGGAGACGATCGTGCAGCGGCAGCCGTTCCCGGGCCCGGGGCTCGGCATCCGGATCATCGGCGCCGTCGACGCCGAACGGCTCGAGACGTTGCGCGCGGCGGACGCCATCGCGCGCGAAGAGCTCACCGCGGCCGGGCTCGACGGCGAGATCTGGCAGTGCCCGGTGGTGCTGCTGGCCGACGTCCGCAGCGTCGGTGTCCAGGGCGACGGGCGGACCTACGGGCACCCGATCGTGCTGCGGCCGGTGTCGTCCGAGGACGCGATGACCGCGGACTGGACGCGGCTGCCGTACGAGGTCCTGGAGCGGATCTCGACCCGCATCACCAACGAGGTCGCCGAGGTGAACCGGGTGGTCCTGGACGTCACGTCCAAGCCGCCGGGCACCATCGAGTGGGAGTGACCGCTCCCGTCCCGACCTGCGTTTCGCGGGCTAATCGCGATCTGTCGGTCCTGGGGGCACCCAGGCGACCGGATCGCGTTTAGCCCGCGAACTGCGTTCTGAGGCCTGGGGCACCCGCCGCGGCCCGGATCGCGATTAGGGGGCGAAACGCAGGTCGGCGGGGGTGGGCACGGTGGCGACGCCGGATCGCGTTTAGCCCGCGAAACGCAGGTCGGCGCGGGAGGGGGCGGAGCAAGGCGAAGGCCCCGGCGAGGGGCCGGGGCCTTCGGAGTGGGGTGGAGCGTCAGCGGCGCCGCTAGCGGCGGCTCTTGCGCAGCGAAGCGGCGAGTAGCAGGACGCCGACGAAGATCGCCCCGCCCGCCATGATCCACCGGAAGTCGAACTGCGGGAGCCACGTGGAGCCGTCCGAGAGGACGTAACCCGACACCAGCAGCGTCGCGATCCCGACGATCAGGGTGATGACGTCCACCCCGCGCTTCGCCGGCTGAGCCGCCTGGGTCTGCGTGCTGTCGTAGTTGTCGTAGTCGTACTCAGCCACGACGCACCTCCACGTTCCCGACACCGTTCTCGACCTTCACAGTGATCTTCTGCCCGTTGGAACCCGGCGAGGTGAAGTCGATGACTTCCTCGCCCACCCCCGAGCGGGACTGGCCGAGGCAGTCGATGTCACCGGCGCCCGTCTCGCACGAGACCTTCACTTCGGCTCCCGCCGGCACGAGCACCGTCGAGTTGCCCGCACCGTTGGACACCTTCGTGGTCACCGAAGCGCCCGCCGGCAGCTTGGTCAGGTCGACGTCGATGTTCCCCGCCGAGCGGTGGTACTCCGGCAGCACCTCGGACACCTGGACGGGTGTCGCCTTCAGGTCGCCGACGCCGCCTTTGACCGAGAAGTTCTCGAACGGCACCGTGGTCAGCGCCATCCCGACGATCGCCAGCGGCACCGCGAGCCCGATCAGGCCGCGACCGCCTCGCACGAACGAACCGGCCACCAGCCCGATACCGACCACGGCCAGGGTGAGCCCGACGACGTGCTGCATGGTGAACCACGGCTCACCGTCCAGGCCGAGGACGGTGCCGACTCCTCCGACCAGCACGGCGATCCCGAAGGTCGCGGCGCCGATCTTCGACTTGCGGCGACGGGGCATCGGCGGCGCGGGCGGCGGCGGAGGGGTCTGCGGCGGCATGCCGCCGGACGGCGAGGCGTTCGGCAGATCCCAAGCGGACGGGTCGGCCGCGAGCGGGTCCCAGCCGCCCTCGGTCGCCGTCGAAGCGGAGGCGGCCGACGCCGACGCCATCGAGAACGCGGCGGCGGGCTGAGCCGGGGTGGGCATCGACGGCCGGTTGAACTGGCCGCGGTTGCGGTGCAGCAGGTACAGCGCGACGGCCATCAGCGCGAAACCGATCAGCCCGGTGCCGTCGGTCATCCAGCCGCCGCTCAAGGTCCAGGTGAGACCGGGGAACAGCAGGATCAGCAGCAGCACCGCGAACGCCGGCGAACTCGACGCGCGACCCCGGCCGATCAGGCCCTCGAACGCGGAAACGCGGTCGCCTTCCTGCGGCAGGAACAGCCAGCCCAGCAGATAGACGAAGACGCCGAACCCGCCGAACACCGTCGCGGCGACCAGCGCGACACGGACCACGGTCGGGTCGATGCCGTACCGGTAGCCGATGCCCGCGGCGACGCCGGCGAACTTGCGGCCGTGTACCGGCCGGACCGGCCTGCTCCGCCAGAAATCCTTGACGGTCTCCTCGAAGCCGGCCGCGGGGCCGCGCTTCGGAACCTGTGTCTCACTCCCACTCATGCCACAAAGAATGCGCCCTGGCCGGCCCTCGCCACATCCGGGAACTCCCCTGAGGTTTCCCCCAGCGGGAAGAGTCAGGGGTTTCCCCGATGGATCAGTATCCCACTCCGTGTGACCATGGAGAACGTGCAGGAATCCGCCCCCAACGACCTCGCCGGACAGGTGAAGCCGACGATCATCGAGCGCACTCCGGTGCCCGTTCCCGGCAGCCTGTCCCCGGCACCGTTCGAGCCGCCCAAGATGTATCGCCGCCGTTCCGGCCGCGCCATCGCGGGCGTCGCCGGCGGCCTCGCCGACCACCTCGGCGTCAAGGTGCTCTGGGTCCGGATCGCGTTCGCGTTGCTGGCCGCCCTGAACGGCGTTGGCCTGCTCGCCTACGGCCTGCTCTGGGTGTTCGTCCAGCAGCGATCCGGCGAGGCCGAGCCGGAGAAGTCCGCGCCGAAGGAGAAGCAGCAGGCCTTCGGGCTCATCGCGCTGGGTGTCGGCCTCGCCGTCGCCAGTGGCACGCTGACCGGTCTGATCAGCGGCTGGGTCGCCATCCCGCTGGCGCTGGCGATGATCGGTGCGGCCGTCGTCTGGCGCGAGGCCGACGAATCGCAGCGGCGGCGTTGGCGTATCAGTGCCAAGGGTGGAGTCGCCACGGCGTTCCTCGGCGGCGGGGGCTGGTCGGCCGCGATCCGCCTGGTCGCCGGTGTCGCGCTGGTGATGACCGGCATCGGCGTCGTCGTTCTGGAGAGCGGCAGCATCGACCAGGTCAAATTCGCGCTGGTCGCCGTGATCGCGACGCTGTTCGGCGTCGCCGTGCTGACCGTCCCGTTCTGGCTGCGCCTGGTCCGCGACCTGTCCGACGAGCGCACCGCCCGCATCCGCACCGACGAACGCGCCGAGATCGCCGCGCATCTGCACGACTCGGTCCTCCAGACCCTCGCGCTGATCCAGAAACAGGCGGAATCGCCGCGCGAGGTCGCCAGGCTCGCGCGTGGTCAGGAACGCGAGCTGCGTGGCTGGTTGTACGGGCCGTCGGGGTACGGCAAGAGCAAGAAGACCGAGGAAGAGGCCGTCAGCGGTCAGCTGTCCGAAGTGCTCGCGGCCGCGTGCGGCGAGGTCGAAGACGCGTTCGCGATCTCGGTGCAGCAGGTCGTCGTGGGGGAGGCGACGCTGAACGAGCCCCTGACCGCGCTGGTCCAGGCGGCGCGTGAAGCGATCGTGAACGCCGCCAAGCACGCGGGCGTCGACGAGGTCAGCGTGTACGCCGAGGTCGAGCCGACAGCGGTCACCGTGTTCGTGCGCGACCGGGGCAAGGGGTTCGACCCCGACGTCGTGCCGAGCGACCGGCACGGTCTCGCCGATTCCATCCGGGGGCGGATGGAACGGCACGGCGGGAAGCTGAAACTGCGTACCGCACCGGGTGAAGGAACCGAGGTCCAGCTGGAGATGCCGGTCAAGGCGGGGAAGGGTGCGGCGTGAGGTCGCTATGCTCACGGGACAGGGCGAGCGAGGGAGCATCGTGACGGAGAACCAGCAGACGCGGGAGCCGGTCAAGGTCTTCCTCGTCGACGACCACGCGCTCTTCCGGGCGGGTGTGCGCACCGAATTGGACTCGATCACCGACGACGTCCGCGTGGTCGGTGAGGCGGGGTCGGTCGCCGAGGCGGTCGCGGGTATCGCCCGGACCAAACCGCAGGTCGTGCTGCTCGACGTGCACATGCCGGACGGTGGCGGCGCCGAGGTGCTGCGCCGGGTCCGGCCGGAACTGCCGGACGTCGTGTTCCTCGCGCTGTCGGTCTCCGACGCCGCGGAGGACGTGATCGCCGTGATCCGCGCGGGGGCGCGGGGGTATGTCACGAAGACGATCTCGTCGAAGGAGCTCGTGCGCGCCGTCGTGCGGGTCTCGGACGGGGACGCGGTGTTCTCGCCGCGGCTGGCCGGGTTCGTGCTCGACGCGTTCGCCGACCGGCCGGGTTCCGCGCCGATCAGCGACCCGGATCTCGACCTGCTGACCCCGCGGGAACGCGACGTGCTGCGGCTGCTCGCGCGCGGGTACGCGTACAAGGAGATCGCGTCGGAGCTGTTCATCTCGGTGAAGACCGTCGAGACCCATGTGTCGAGCGTCTTGCGGAAGACGCAGCTGTCGAACCGGTACGAGCTTTCGCGCTGGGCTTCCGACCGGCGTCTCGTCTAGGTGGCGCCTGTTCTCCTCGGCCTGGTGGCCGTGTTCTTCCTGGGCATGGGACTGCTCGGGCTCGCCGCGCCGAAGCGGCTGATCCGGCCGTTCGGCATCTCGCTGGAGTCGGCGACGGCGCGGACCGAGGTGCGGGCCGTCTACGGCGGCTTCGGGGTGGCTGTCGCGGTGCTGCTCGGGTTCGCGGCTTTCGATGTCGGCGGGATCCAGCGGGGTGTCGCGATCGCGGTGGCCGTCGCGCTCGCCGGGATGGCCTTCGGACGGCTGGTCGCGCGGTTCGCGGAACGGCCCGAGCGGTTCTATCCGAGCTGGCTCTACTTCTGGGTCGAGATCGTCCTCGCCGCCCTGCTCATCCTCGCGACCCTGGCGCCCTGACCTGCGTTTCGCGGGCTAAACGCGATCCGGCGAGCCCCCAGGCCCCACCGCGTCGCGATTAGCCCGCGAAACGCAGGTCAGCGGAATTCGTGGGTGACCTCGATCTTTCCGACGATGTGCGTGTTGAACTCGGCGAGCTCTTCGGCCGGGACCCAGAGCTCCAGGATCGTCTTCCCGCCCGCCTGCTGGACGGGGTACCGCTCGACGAACGACGTCTCGACCTCGAACCGTGTCACGAAGCCCGCGCCGTCGTGGCGCACGTTCCAGTCACGGGCGATCTTGATCGCGTAGTCCTCGTTCAGCACCGGGTAGAAGATCGGCTGCTCCGGTAGCCTCGGCGGCCATTCGCGCCAGCCCGACTCGCGGACGAGGTCGAGCTCGACGGGTCCGGTGGGGCGCCACAGCGTCGTCGTGTCCGTCATGGCGCGACCTTGTCGGCGGCGGCCAAAGGGCGCTCGACCTGCGAAGTGGTAGCAAAGGTCCCTTGCTCCCTCGGGCGGAGCCGGGTCAGCGCGACCCCGCCCAGCACGACGACCATCCCCGCGATCACCCGCAGGTTCAGCGGCTCGGCAAGGAACACCGCGCCGAGCAGCACCGAGACCACCGGCAGCAGGTAGCCGACGATCGACGCCGCCACGGCACCCTCGCTCGCGAGGAGCTGGTAGTTCAGCGCGAACGCGATCCCGGTCGACCCGATGCCCAGGATCACCACCGCGACGACCGCGCCGGTGCTCAGGTGCACCGGTTCGAAGCCGCCCATCGGCATCGCGAGCAGCAGGAACCCGGTCGCCAGCAGCATCTGCCCGCCGGCCAGCGACATCGGCGAGTCACCGGTGCCGGTGAGGTACTTGCCCTCGTAGACGAACGCGAAACCGTAGCTCGCGGCCGCCGCGAGGCACGCCAGCGCGCCCCAGCTGAGCAGGCCGGAGGCCTCCCACGGCGCGAAGATCAGCAGGATCCCGGCGAGCCCGGCGACCAGCCCGGTGACCCGCACCGCGGTCATCTTCGTCCGCGCACCCATCATCGGAGCGGCCAGCAACACCCACAGCGGCGTCGTCGAGTTCAGCACGCCGGTGATCCCCGAATCGACGGTCAGCTCACCCCACGCGAACAGCAGGAACGGCAGCGCGTTGTGGAAGAACGCCGCGACGGCCAGGTGTCCCCAGATCCGCCGTCCCGACGGCAGCCTGTCCCGGCCGAGATAGCAGAGCCCGATCAGCACCGCCGCGCCGAGCGCCACCCGCGCCAGCACCAGCTGCACCGGCGTGAACGCGCCGAGCCCCAGCTTGATCCAGAAGAAACTCGATCCCCACATGAGCGCCAGCGCGCCGATCCGCAGCAGGGTCTTCGTCTCGCCCACCCCAGTCCTCCTTAAGTGCCTGGCCCAGCTTTGCCGGGCCGACGCGTAAGGACAAGCGAAAATAACTGCAGGGAGCCTTAAGAAGAACTGTACGATCGGAGCATGCTGGACGTCCGCCGCATGCAGGTCCTCCGAGCCGTGATCAGCAGCGGTTCGATCACCGCCGCCGCCAGGAACCTCGGCTACACACCCTCCGCGATCAGCCAGCAATTGTCCACCCTGGAAAGGGAAGCCGGCGTCGAACTGCTCGAACGCGTCGGCCGCGGCGTGCGCCCGACGCCCGCCGGTTCGCTGCTGTCCGAACACGCGGAAACGCTGAGCACGCAGCTCGCCAAGGCCGAAGCCGCGCTCACCGAACTCAAGGAAGGCCGCACGGGCAGGCTCGCGATCCGCTATTTCGCCACCGCGGGCGCGTCGCTGGTGCCCTTGGCCGTCGCCGCGCTGCGCCGGGACTTCCCTGGTGTCCGCCTTGACCTGAAACTGGTCGAGCCCGACGATTCGATGCCCGAGATCGAGTCGGGCGAGGCCGACGTCGCGATGATCGTGCTCCCCAGCAGCTCTCCCCGGATCAAGGGCGTCGAGTACATCCACCTCCTCGACGACCCGTACCGCGCGATCCTGCCGAAGAACCACCGGCTCGCCCGCAAACGCGTGCTCGATCTCGCCGAGCTCGCGGAGGATCCTTGGGTCGGCGTCGACGGTCTCCCCGGCGCCTGCCGCGACATCCTGCTCGACGCCTGCGGCGCGGCCGGTTTCGCCCCGAACCACGTCGTCGAATCCGAGGATTACCAGACGGCACAAGGGTTCGTGGCCGCCGGGCTCGGTGTCGCGCTGATCCCGGAGCTCGGCCTCGGCGCCCCGCACCCCGGCGTCGCCATCCGCAAGGTCCGCCGTCCGGATCCGGTGCGGTCCATCCACGCGGCCGTCGCCGCGCACGCCAGGGAACATCCCGCGGTGCGGCGATTCCTCGGCGCGATCCGCGAAGGGGCCGGACAGGCAAGCGGGAATGGTCGAGTGGGCACGAAAACCGGCTGAGCTTGAACAGCCGCGCGGGCGGTCGACAACCTGGCAGGGAAGCCATATTCCCGCCAGCGAAAGGACTTCCGTGCGTCCCCTGATCGTCCTGCACGGCTCATGGCACCAGCCCGCCCATTTCGACGACCTCGTCGAACGCCTTCGCCGGGACGGCGTCGAGGTCACCGTCCCCGACCTCGGCGGCCGCCCGATCGCCGAAACCACCCGGACCGTCCAGGAAATCGTCGACAAGGCGGCCGAGCCGCCGGTGGTGCTCGCGCATTCCTTCGGCGGTCTGACCGCCAGCGGGCTCCAGGGGACCGCACACCTGATCTATCTGGCCGCGATCGTCAGCGAGCCGGGTGAAACCGCGCAGTACTGGATCGAGCGGACCAGAGAGGAAACCGGCCGCGAACCCCAGCAGCTGCCCTTGATCTTCGACGAGGAAGGCTGGACCCATCTCGACCTCGCCGCCGTCCGCGAGGCCATGTACGCCGACTGCACGGACGCCGTCGCCGAGCGCGCCACGGAGTTGCTGCGCCCGGAACCCGTCACGATCTTCGACGAGTCGCCGGAAGGCTCGGCGTGGAAGGACACCCCGACCACGTACGTCACCTGCACCGAAGACCGGGCGCTCGTCCCGGAAATGGTCGTCCACTTCGCCGCCCGGTGCGACACGACGGTGACCTGGCGCGCGAGCCACAGCCCGTACCTCAGCCGCCCCGTCGAACTGGCGACGCTGGTCCGCGAGCGGCTCTAAATCAGGAACAGCTCCGCGAACAGCACGCCGATCAGGATCGCCGCCACGACGGCGCCGACCGTGATCAGCAGCTTCCGGGTGTCCGGCGACTTCGCGGCCGCCGGCGCGGCGGGAGCGGGAGCGGGAGCGTACTGCTGCGTCGGCGGCGCGTACTGCGGCTGCGGCGGCTGATACTGCTGCGGCTGGTGCTGGGGGAACTGCGGAACCGGCTGCTGCGACGGCTGCTGCGTCGGGATCGGCATCGAGGCCGGGACCGTCGGCATCGCGGGGGCGGTCGGCGGGATGAACGCCGTCTGCCGCCCTTCCGTGATCGCGTTCAGCGAGCGGACGGTGTCGGCCATCGTCGGCCGCGCGTCCGGCTCCGCCCGCAGCATCTTGCGCAACGCGCCGGCCAACGGCCCGGCGGTCTGCGGCGGCCGTTCCGAGGACTCGCCGTCCTCACCGAACGGCGGCACCCCCTCGACGGCCGTGTACAGGGTCGCGCCCAGCGAGAACACGTCGGACGCCGAAGTCGCCGGTTCGCCGCGGGCCACCTCGGGCGCGCGGTACGCCGGACTCGGGCCGCCACCGGTGATGCCGATGTCGGTGAGCTTCACGCCGCCGTCGTCGGCCAGCAGGACCGTGCCCGGCTCGACCGTCCGGTGCACCACCCCGGCCTCGTGCATCGCGGCCAGCGCGCGGCCGAGCACGATGCCCAGCCCGGCCGCCTGTTCCGCGGTCAGCCTGCCGTGTTCGGCGAGGAAGGCCGCCATCCCGCGGGACGGGATGTACTCCATCACCAGCCACACGTCCGGCCCGTCGGGCAGCACGTCGTACACCTTGATGGCGGTGGCGTGCTCGAACTTGGCCGCGTCCTTGCCTTCTTGGACTACGACGGCCTTGGCCTGCTCCGCCCGGTCCGGCGGGAGGCCGACGGGCAGATACATGCGCTTCATCGCGACCGTGCGCAGCAGACGGGTGTCGAACGCCAGCCACACGATGCCCGCCCGGCCACGCCCGATGGGCTGGTCGAGGCGGTATCGGCCGCCGACGATGGAACCTTCAGAACTCAATTGCAGCCTCGGATCGGATCACGGACTCGCCGGAGGCGATGACGGTTCGGTCGGCTCATTGGACGAGGTCGGTGTCGTCGGAGTTGTCGTCTTCGACGGTGGCTTGGCGGAACTCTTCGAACTGGTCGGCCGATCCGGCTCGTCCGTCTGGCTCGCCTTGCTCGACGTCTTCTTCGACGAAGTCGTCTCCTTGGGCGGCTCGGCCGACTCCGTCTCCGTCGGCGTTTCCGTCGTCTCCGGAGCGGAAGACGTCGCCGAAGGAGTCGGCTTCGTCGACGAGTTCCCCACCTGCGCGGGCGTCTCCGGGTTGTTCGGGCTCAGCAGCCAGAAGCCCAGCGCGGCCAGCGCCACGACCACGACACCGCCGATGATCGCGGGCTTCTTCCACGCACCCGGCTTCTCGTCGTCCTCGTCCACCGGGCTGGTCTGCGCGCGGGTGGGCGGCGGCGGGGGCGGGTCGTCGTAATCGTCGTCGTAGGGATCGTCGTCGTAGCCGCCCGCGGGGATCGGGACGGCGCGCGTGGGCGCGGGGCCGCCGCCGGGGTGACCGCGTTCGGACAGCAACGCCGTCTCGTCGTAGTTGTCGTACCCGTCGTAGTCGTCTTCCGGGTATCCCGACGCGGGCGGCTGGTGGTAGTCGTCCTCGTCGTCGTAGTACGAACCGGCCGCGGCCTGATCGTCGAGGAGCGAACCCGAGTGGCCTGCGGCCTCGCTGTCGAGCGCCTGGGTCACGCCGCCACCGGCGAGCGCGCCCGCGATCGGCGCGGCGAGCACGGTCTCGTCGGCGGGACCGCCCAGCGGCGTTTCACCCCGCGCGACGGCGGCGAGAAGCTCTTCGCACTCTTCGGCGGTGGGCCGGTGCCGCACCTCCGGGTGCAGCAGCACGGCCAGCACGCTGGCGAGCGGGCCGGACTGACGCGGCGGGATGATCTGCCCGGCCGCGACAGCGTGCAGGAGGCTCAGCGTGTTCTCGCTCAGGCCGAACGGCGGCTGGCCTTCGCAGGCCGCGTAGAGCGTCGAGCCGAGCGAGAAAACGTCCGACTCCGGGCCGGGGTCGCCGCCGATGGCCACCTCGGGCGCCAGGTAGGCGGGGGTTCCGGCGATCATCCCGGTCTTCGTGACCGTGACGTCGTCCTTGGCCCGCGAGATGCCGAAGTCGGTGATCTTCACGGTGCCGTTGGGCGCCAGCAGGATGTTGCCGGGCTTGATGTCGCGGTGCACGATGCCGACCGCGTGCGCCTCGGTCAGCGCCGCCGCGACCTGCGCGCCGATCCGCGCGACCTCGGTCGGCGGCAGCGTCCGCTCCTCCTGCAGCACCTGGGCGAGGCTCGTGGAGTTCAGGTACTCCATGATCAGGCAGGGCTGGCCGTTGTCGTCGGTGACGACGTCGAACACCGAGATGGCGTTCGGGTGGTGCAGTCGCGCGGCGATCCGTCCTTCACGCATCGTGCGCTGGCGGGCGTCTTCGGCGTCGTGAGCCTCGAGCCCCGGTTGCAGCAGCAACTGTTTGATCGCCACCGTGCGGCCGAGTACCTCGTCGTGCGCTTGCCACACGGCCCCCATCGCGCCCGTGCCGATCCGCCCGGCGATGCGATATCGACCGGCGACCAGGCGACCCTCGTCGCTCACGCGACCTCCCTTTGGGCTCCGTCTTCACGTCGCGGAGTCGTCCGCGCACGCGGTGCGGCCTTCAGCACGCCACAGCGTTGGAGCGTATGCACATGTAGTGGTCTGTGTGCCGGCTTTTCCGAGACCGACTCGTGACAAGGCTAGGCGCTCACTCTGCGCACACACACGCGGCACACTCTGATCGCCCTGGGTGGAGGGCTGTTACACGCGGGGTGTCCGTCACATGTGCTGCGCGGACAGCAGCCGCGCGTCGGTGATCAGGCCGGTCGTCTCGTCGGCGAATTCCAGTACCTGGGTGACCCGGAGCAGGCCGCCGTCCGGGTTGCGCATGGTCACCACGGCGAGGATGGTGCCGTCGGCCTGTTCGCGGATGTCCTGGATCTGGATGGCGTCCATCGAGCTCCAGGCCTCGATCAGCCTGCCGGCTTCGGACTCGGCCAGCACCGGCGTGATCAGCGACATCGCGCCGTAGGGATCGGCGTCGACGGTCCGGTAGAACGTCCGGACCGCCTCGATCTTGTCCTCGACCGTGCTGACCGCGGCCGGTTTGGTGGCCGGCTGAGAACTCGTGCTGCCCGCCGGGGAACTCTGCCGGGGGAGCGAGCCCGAACCGATTCCCGAAGACGGCTGCGCCTTCGAGCTGGTGCCCGAGGTCGTCGGCGTCTCCTGCTTCCGCTGCGGCTCCGTGGAGTCCGGGACGGCGAGCCCGCCGAGCGCGGCGGCCCCGCTCATCGTCTCGGGTGCGGCGGCGCCCGGCACCGTGCCTTCCCGCTGGGTGCCCGCGAGCACGCCCGCGGTGACGACGGCGCCCGCGACCAGCAGTCCGGCGGCGACCAGCCCGGCCAGTTTGGCCCGCCGGGCGGCGCGGCTCTCCGGCTCGTCCTCTTCGGGCTCGGGCCGGGGCGCGGGCTCTTCACGGGTGCGCGCGGGTACGAACTTCTGCGGCTCGCGGAAGACCTGCTCG
Source organism: Amycolatopsis japonica (assembly GCF_000732925.1). NCBI lineage: Bacteria > Bacillati > Actinomycetota > Actinomycetes > Pseudonocardiales > Pseudonocardiaceae > Amycolatopsis > Amycolatopsis japonica. The sequence goes on along the minus strand of NZ_CP008953.1, from coordinate 7,650,332 downwards.
AGATACTCGCGGTCGACGCGGGTGTCGTTCAGGATCTCTTCCGGGATGACGTCCTCGACACGTACGGCGTCCTCACGCCGTATGCGCTGTCGATCAAGCACGAAATTCCTCGCTCTGGTCCGGGGCAGGCACTGGGCCGTTCGGCCGGTGCCTTTGGTCCGCGCGGCCGTCTTCTGAACGGTGCGGACCCTGCAGTCGTCAGGTAACCCTGTGCGGACGGTGCACGGCCAGGCTCTATCGCCGGAATGCCGTCGCGATACGACGAACGGCAGCATAGGTCACCCACCCGGACCAGGGATGACCGCTCAACGCACCGCACGTGCAGAGGAACAGGACACTTGCACGTGCGCGGTCGCCTACATGCCGTCGTCGACGATCTTCTCGTCGTCACCGAAGGTGAACGTGCGCTGCTCCATGGTCTTCGTACCGTCTTTGTGAGTGACTTCGACGGTGTTGACCGTGACGCCGCGGCGCTGGTCGATGCTGACCTTCTTCACCTCGAAGTAGGCGACGTCGGCGTAGCGCTCCCGGAGGCCCTGAGCGCCTTCTTCGCCCAGGCTGCCGGAGGTCACCGAGGACGCCTCTTGGGGGTCGGTGGTGACGGAGTTGAGGAAGATCTCGGTGTTGTCGCCCATCGCCTGCGCGTCCGGCTGCGACGCGTACCAAGCGGCCGTCGTGGTGGTGCGGTCGGCGGGCACGACCGGCGGTTTCTGCGGCCGGTCGCTCGACGACGGCGCGGATCCGGACGTGGCCGGTGCGCCCGAGTCGGGCCGCGACGAGCCGGTGCCGGTGTCGGCACTGTCCGACGAGGTGCCGGAGTTGCTGGAACTCCGGTCGTCTTTTGTGGAGGAGTCGGTCTCGGATTCGGACGGGTTGCCCGCCGCGCCACCCTGGGGCGGGGTGGTCGGATTGCCGGCGAGACCGTCCTGGGTCAGCGGGCTTCCGCCGCGGTATCCGGGCCAGCCGCCCTGGCTCTGCTGCTCCGGGAGGGGTTTGCCGACCAGGAACGAACCGGCGAAGAGCAGGCCGACCACGACCAGCGCGGACGCCGCCGCCGCGAACCAGGCGGCCTTGCGCCAGGTCTTGGGCGGGGTCACCGAGGCGGGCACCGAGCCGAGGTCGAAGGTGCTCAGGCCGTCGACGGGCGGGGCGACGTAGACACGGACGTCGCTGTCGTCGATCTCCGCGGGCTCGGGACGACGGGGGGAGGGGGCGGTCAGCGTCACCTTCGTGCGCTGGGCGGCCTTCGCACGCCGCTCCTCGACGGGCGTCATGACTGGTTCGGTCAACGAGACCTCGACGCGGGCTGGGCGCTCCACGGGAACCTCGCGAGCGGGCTGGGGGAGCGGCAGCAGGCCGCTCGATGGGGCGTAGCCGGGGCTCGGCGCCCTCCTGTTCCGCGGTGGCGGCAAGGGAAGGGAACCGGTGGAAGGCGGGGCGAACTCGCGGTGCGCGTGATGCCCGTGCCCGGTCGGGCGCTGCCGCCTCGGCGGCACGGGTGGGGTCCAGCTCTCGGTGCCGCCCGCCCGGTGACGACCTGTCTGTGTGGTGCCGTTGCGTCCCTGGTGTTCCGCCCAGCCGTTCATGTCCGAGCGACCCCCTCACAGGCCCGCCCTGACGGCGATGTGACACCGGTTAAGCCGAACGGAGCAGCGGTTTCACGGGATCCCTCGCTTGCAGACTCCCGGGCAGTCTCGTGAGCAAATGCACGCGCATACGACTCGGGGCGCGCGGGGCCATCGCCCCCGCGCGCCATACGGGCATCGCCCGACCCAGACGCAAGGGTCCTCACGAGGTCCACACTAAAAGTTCGACACCCGCAAGTCTTCACCCACTCTGCAAGTTGCAGATGTTTCACTCGGTCGGGCGCGGCCGAACGGGCCTCGGTGACGTAACGCTGTGCTATCGGCGCTGGTGGGGTCGCTCAGTTGCCGCTGCGGTACTTCTGCTGGGTCGATTGCAGGGCTTTCGTGGCGGTGATCCCGCTACCCGCTGCAAGCAGAATCGCGATGACGTCGAGCGTCGTTCCCCCACTCGTGAGCAGCCAGGCGAAAAGCGAAGCCGCGGTGGTACCCGCTGCGATCGGCCAGCGCGTCTTGACGTACTGGGCGACGGGAGTGCCGCCGGCGCGCTTACCCGCCGCGTTGTTCAGCATGGCGAGATAACCGACATGGCCCAATGCCGCGAGGACACCGGCGATCGCGATGATCACGGCGATGAGGTTAATCATGTGTCCAGTTTGCCTGGTCCCGAGCCGTCGTGGCTCGGGGAACACCCTGAGTTCCGCCTCACGCCGCAGGATCGTGACGTGGCCGGATCGCGTTTAGCGGGCTAAACGCGATCCGGGTGCGTCGTGGGGGAGCAAGGGACCTTTGCTACCACCTACCGCCCCAGCCTGCCCCGCCCCAGGTTGAGCAGTGCCATCGCCAGCTGCCGGCCCTCCGGCCCGAGTTCGCGGTAGCGCGCGAGCACGTCCATCTCGCGGTTGTAGACGATCCTCGTACCGCCCGCGGCCATCCTGGCCGCACCGATCGTCTTGGAGACTTCGACGCGGCGTTTGACCAGCCGCAGGATCTCGCCGTCGAGGAAGTCGATCTCCTTGCGGAGCTCGCCGATCTCCTCGGCCGTGGCGATGGGTTCTTCGGCGTCCGGCTTCTCTGTGGTGTTCATCGGGACCTTTCTTCGGTCCGGATTCCCTGCTGGCCCCCGGAACAGCGTAAAGCCCCGGGGTCCGTGGACTCCGGGGCTTCGGGTGATGGCATTGGCGGCACTATGCGATCACGGGAGCCGGAGTCCGGGTCCCGTAAAAAAATCGCGTCGCGTGGTGTCGCATGCCGGTCATTATGCCACAGCGATGCCGTCCTCCGGCTTGAAGCGGCGCCGCGCTCCGCGGACACGGACATGCACGAAGACGCTCATGGCCAGCCAGAACATCGGCATCGCCGGCCAGAAGAACGGCACTCCGGAAGAAACCCAACGGAGGATCGACAGCACCGAAAGCACGACGGCGATCGCGAGGTGGATCCGCACCGCCGGATGCGCGAAGACGAGCGGGCGCCGCTTCGAGGCGGGTTTCGGCAGATCCGAGGTGAGCGCGGCGAGGTCGTCCGTGTATTTGGCGGAATACACAGCGCTCAGCCGGTCTTCCACCTCTTCGAGAGTGAGACGGCCTTCACCGCCGGCGGCCTGGATGCGGGTGGCGACCTGCTCGCGGTCGGCGTCGGCTGCCCTGAGCCTGGAGGGAATTCCGTTGGTGTCCATGGCATCCGATCCTCCGCCGCGAACACCGTCCGCGCGTCGGACGGCAGGCGGCAACACCGCCTACGCCCGGCGCTGTAGCGTGGACCGGCGATGAACACCCTCTTCGATCTCCCAGCGGACGGTCCGGCCAAGCCCCGGCACTCGGATCTGCTCGACGACCTGAACCCGGCACAGCGCGAAGCCGTGACCCACGCGGGCTCGCCGCTGCTGGTCGTCGCGGGCGCGGGTTCGGGCAAGACCCGGGTGCTGACCCGCCGGATCGCGTACCTGCTGGCCGAACGGGACGTCCACCCCGGCCAGATCATGGCGATCACGTTCACCAACAAGGCGGCCGCGGAGATGCGGGAGCGGGTGAGCGACCTCGTCGGCCGCCGCGCGAACGCCATGTGGGTGTCGACGTTCCACTCGATGTGCGTGCGGATCCTGCGCCGTGAGGCCAAAACGCTGGAGATGTCGTCGAGTTTCTCCATCTACGACTCGGACGACACGAAGCGGCTCATCACCCTCGTCGCCCGCGATCTCGACATCGACCCGAAGCGGTACGCGGCGCGCACGCTGGCCGTGCACATCTCGAACCTCAAGAACGAACTGATCGATCCGGAGACGGCGGTCGCCGACGCGGGCAACGACCTCGAACGCCGCGTCGCCGAGGTGTACGTCGAGTACCAGCGGCGGCTGAACCAGGCCAACGCGTTCGACTTCGACGACCTCATCATGCGGACGGTCGAACTCCTGCAGACCTTCCCGGACGTCGCCGAGTACTACCGGCGGCGCTTCCGGCACGTGCTCGTCGACGAGTACCAGGACACGAACCACGCGCAGTACACGCTGGTCCGCGAACTGGTCGGCACCGAGGCGAACGAGGCCGGGATCGAGCCCGCCGAGCTGTGCGTCGTCGGTGACGCGGACCAGTCGATCTACGCCTTCCGCGGGGCGACGATCCGCAACATCGAGGAATTCGAGCGCGACTTCCCGAACGCGCGGACCGTGTTGCTGGAACAGAACTACCGCTCGACCCAGACGATCCTGAACGCGGCGAACGCGGTCATCGCGCGAAACCCGAACAGGCGCGCGAAGCGGCTGTGGACCGATTCCGGTGACGGCGAGAAGATCGTCGGCTACGTCGCGGACAACGAGCACGACGAGGCGGCGTTCGTCGCGGGCGAGATCGACGCGCTGGCGGACAAGGGCGAAGCGGACTACTCCGACGTCGCGGTCTTCTACCGCACCAACAACCAGTCCCGTGTCTTCGAAGAGATCTTCATTCGCCTCGGCCTGCCGTACAAGGTCGTCGGCGGGGTGCGGTTCTACGAGCGGCGCGAGGTCCGCGACATGCTCGCGTACCTGAGGGTGCTGGCGAACCCGGAGGACACGGTCAGCCTGCGCCGCATCCTCAACGTCCCCAAACGCGGCATCGGGGATCGCGCCGAAGCCGTCATCGCGACGTACGCCGAGCGTGAGCGCATCTCGTTCGCTCAGGCGCTGCGCGGTGCCGTCAGCGGTGAAGTGCCGCTGCTGAACCCGCGTTCCGCCAAGGCGATCACCGGTTTCGTCGAGTTGATGGACGAGCTCGGCGAGGTCGTGGAGAGCGGCGCCGAAGTCGCCGACATCCTCGAAGCCGTCCTTGAACGCACGGGTTACCGCGCGGAACTCGAGGAGTCCGACGACCCGCAGGACGCGTCACGGGTGGAGAACCTGACGGAACTCGTCACCGTCGCGCGGGAGTTCACCGAATTCACCGCCGAGGTCGCCGGTCCGGACGGCGAGCTGCCGGAGGCGGACCCGGGTGTGCCGGAGCCGGGCTCGCTGCCCGCGTTCCTGGAGCGGGTTTCGCTGGTGGCCGACGCGGATTCGGTCCCGTCGCCCGACGGCGGCGATGACGGCGACGGGCACGACGCGGGTGTGGTCACGTTGATGACGGTGCACACCGCGAAGGGCCTGGAGTACCCGGTCGTCTTCGGAACGGGCTGGGAAGACGGGATCTTCCCGCATATGCGCGCGCTCGGTGACCCGACGGAGCTGGCCGAGGAACGCCGGCTCGCCTATGTCGCGATCACGAGGGCGAGGAAGCGGCTGTACGTCTCCCGTTCGATGGTGCGCTCGGCTTGGGGCCAGCCGCAGATGAACCCGGCTTCGCGGTTCCTCGACGAGCTTCCCGCCGATCTGGTGGATTGGCGCAGGCTCGCGCCTTCCTCTTCCTCCGGTGGTTTCGGTTCGTCGGGCGGATCGCCGCGGGCCGCGACGACCTGGGGCAGCCGAGGCGGTGGCGGCGGCGCGTCGTCGCGGGCGGCGAGCACGAGTCCGTTCGGCAAGGGCTGGAAGGACACCGTCGCGCTCAAGCTCGACGTCGGCGACAGGGTCAGCCACGACAAGTACGGGCTCGGGACGGTCGTCGCCTGCGACGGCGCGGGCCCGCGTGCCACGGCGACGATCGATTTCGGTGCCGCCGGCAAGGTCCGCCTGATGCTGATCGGCAGCGTCCCGATGGTCAAACTCTAGCCCTGACCTGCGGTTTCCCCGCGCGACCGAAAACTGTCGGACCCTTCCCGTATACCTGTGTCATCGAACACGAGTTCGATGCTCTGGGGTATGCTGGACAAGCCGGTGCGCCCCGAACCGAGGAGGGGGCGCACGGTGTGGACGGGGTGCTGTTTCAGATTCTCTCGAGTGGGGTACTCGAGTACTTGCGGGGTGTTGAAAAAGGGGCGGGACCGGATCGGGGTCCGGAACCGCCGGAAGTGCTCAGGCTGGTCGCGGCCTGGCGCGCGTTACTGCGGGCACACGAACCGGACGGGGCCGGACGGTGTGTCGTATGCGGGCACGCGCGGCGATGGCTGTTCGGGCCGCGGCCAGCCGGGTACCGCACACGTTCCCGGAGACTTTTCGCCGGATGGCGGCCGATCGAACGGCGCCCGGCCGGTCTCTGCACGGTCTGGCAGATCGCCGTGGGGTACTTCGTCCGGAAGCTGCCGGACGGCGTCGCCTGAGGGCTTTGAGAGCCCGGAAAATCACCTGGGCTTCGCCCCGGAGGACCTACGACGCTTCGTGATGCCCTCGAAGGGGGAAGCGGAGGTCCTGAAGGCGCGCCTGAGCGTCATTGCCCGGCGCGCCCTCGTCACAGACGGGATCACCGGTGTGGTGAGAAAAGGTGATGCGGGGAAGAGCGAGGCTCGATCAGCCGACGCTCACGCCACGGGCGGCGAGCCACGGGCGCGGGTCGATCTTCTTCGTGCCGTTCTGCCACACCTCGAAGTGCAGGTGCGGGCCGGTGCTCTGGCCGCGGTTGCCGACCTCGGCGATCTCCTCGCCGCACTTGACCTTCTGGCCTTCGCGGACGGAGAAGGAGTTCATGTGGCCGTAGACGTGGACGGTGCCGTCGGCGAGCTGGACCTTGACCCAGAGGCCGAAACCGCTGGCGGGGCCCGCTTCGATGACCGTGCCGTCGGAGGCAGCGACGATCGGCGTGCCGATCGGGGCCGCGAGGTCGATGCCGAGGTGGCTCGTGCCCCACCGGGCACCGAAGCCCGAGGTGAAGGTGCCCTTGGTCGGCATGCAGGTCTTGGGGCGCTTTGCCTCTTCTTCGGCCTTGCGGGCCGCTTCGGCCTCACGCTTCACGCGGGCCTGGGTGATGCTGTTGTTGTCCGAGAGCTTCTGGGCCTCGGCGGAGGCGTTCGTCGACTGGCTCGTCGGCAGCAGTTCGGGGGCGCCACCACCGGCTCCACCACCGAGGGCGAACGAGGCGCTCGCGTCCTGGGTGCTGGCCAGCGGGGTGACGGCGGCGTCGGAGGATTCCGAAACGGACTTCAGGGTCTGCCCGGCAGCGGCGGCCGCGAAGGCGCCGGCAGCGACGGCTGCGACCACGACACGGCCGCGAAGGGCCGAGGACGGGGGCGACAGGCGGTGCGAGCCCCGGACGCGAACGACCGCACCATCGAGTGCGTTCTCGAGCGCCGGGGAAGGAGCTTGGCCGCCGGGGGAGCGGTGTGAAGCCAAGACGGGGCCTTCCATAGTTCGGGGAGTCGGATCAAGAGCCCGGGCGGGGGATCCCGGTGAACGACCTCGGGGGTGGTTCGTTCGGTGCTCTCATTCGTGATCTGACTGTAATGGGGACCCCGGGACAGTAACGAAGCGGCACCCCGGTGAGCAAGATCTGACGGCGCTCTCGGCCGATCGGGCGACGGAGATCTGGCCGTTGTCCAGTGAGGATTACCCAAAGTTAAACCAGGTTTACTCACAACCGTGTGACTTGCGTTACAGGTTCGAGGGGCCGTTCGGGGGTACCGGGCGGCCGGGAAGGGGGCGAACGAGGGAAATAACCGGTTGCCCGACGGTGTTGAAGGGTCCTTACCCGGACTAGGCCGAGCCAGTCACGGCGAGGGAGGCCTTCGGTCACGCTGGTTCCCCTGCTGCCGGGCCTGGCCGGACTCGGCTTGCTAGCGTCGCCGTCGATGACTTCGCGCTCACGGCACCCTGGTGACGAATCCACCGGGCAAGCCGTCCCCGGGACCGCTTCCGCCGACCTTCTCCGGAGCGAACCGGGCGCCCGCCCGCGAGCGCTCGTGCTGTCGGCGGGGCTGGTGGCGGCCGGTGCGGTCGCGCTGGCCGCCGGCGCGCTGATGCCCGTCGTCCGGGGTGGTTCGGCCGGGTTCACCGCCGCTCCCTTGCTGGTCGTGCTGGCCTTGGCGCCCGCGGCGGCCGTGCTCTACGCACTGGTCTCCGGGCGCTCCGGGCTCACGGCGGGCCTGGTGCTCGGGCTCACCGCGCTCGCGCCCGGGCGGCTGCTGCTGGATCTGCAACTGCTCGCGGACGGCTCCCTGGCCGCGCGTCCGGAGCTGTTCCTGGCCGACAGGCTGCTCGCGATGCCGCAGGCCGGGCCGGGACTGTGGCCGCTGGTGGCGGGGCACCTGCTCACCCTCGCGGCCGGGGCCTTCGCCGCCGGGGCCGCCCGCGACGAGGCGGAACTGGCGGGTGAACTCGACGGACGGCGCCGCTGGCGGTTGCTCGGGCCCGTGCTCGGTGTGGCGGGCGGGGTCGGTCTGCTGCTCGCGCCGTTCGGTTCGGGCAACGCGTACCTCCTGGCCAAGAACGCCTTCGAGGGCCCGACGGTCGCGATGGCCGGGTATCTGCTGCTCGCGGCCTTGCTTCCGCTGACAGTGCTCGTGGCCGTGAGCTCGCCCTCGGCCGGGGTCGGCAAGGGCGGCTTCGCGGGCGCGGGGCTGGCGGCGCTCGCGGTCGGTGTCCCGCCGGTGGTCGCGGGACTGGTCGTGGACCGGCTTTCGGTCGCGCCGGGTTCGGTGGTGGTGACCATCGCCGGTCTGGCGCTGGTCGGGCTGGCCTTCACGCGGTTCGACGTCGCGGAAGCGGACGAGACCGTCACCGGTGACCTGGCCGGCGAAGCCAGGCTGCCCGGGCTGTTCTGGTGGCGGCTCGCCACCGGAGGCCTGGCGTTGCTGGCCGCCGGTGCCGCGGCCGCGGGCGCGCTGGCCCCGGTGCTGAAGGCCAACGGTCCGACGCCGGTCCCCGAGACACCCGTGCGCTGGCTGCTGCTCGGTGCCGCCGTCGTGCTCGCCGTGCCCGCGCTGTTCGTCTTCGTGCCGCGGCTCTCGGCGTTCGCCAGGGGAGTCGTCGCGGCCACGTGGGCGGGCGTCGTCCTCGCGGGCGCGGCGGTGCTGAGCGCGGCCTTGTCCGTGACCGAGGACAAGGCCGTCGACCCGGCGCTGTTCGGGGTCGACCTGCCGGTGCCGTTGCCGGACAAGGTCGGCTACTCGGCGGGCGCCGGGGTCACCTGGACGTTCATCGCGCTCGTGCTGGCCGCGCTCGCCGCGCTCGCCGCGGTGATCACCGGCGTCGTGGAACGCGACGACTCCGATGAAGAGACCGACGAAACGCGCGTGAGCGGGACCGTGCTCACCCCGGTCGTCGCGGCCGCGGTGCTGGCGATCGCCGCGTTCGGCACGCCGGTGTTCGGCGCGCCCGGCTACACCGCCCCGGGACTGTGGTCGAACTTCGGCGCGGCGTCGTGGGGCCTGCTCGGCGCGCTGGCCGTCGTTCTCGGTCTGTACGCGCTCGTCCCGCGTTCCCGGCCGGTCGCCGCGGCGTCCGCACTGGCCGGGGCCGCGCTGGTGCTCGGCCTGCGCGCGGCGGAACTGCCGCTCGTCGGCGCGGAGTACGAGGGCTCGTCGGCAGGGGTGGGGTTCTGGCTCGCGCTGGGCGGCGCCGTCGTCACCCTCGTCGCGGCCGGCATGGCCGTCGCGGGTTCACGGCGGGCCGGATGACCCGTCATCTCCTTCGGGTCGTGCTGGCCGAGTTCGGTGTCGAGGAAGGTTCGGCGGTCGCGCTCGGCAGGTTGCTGCGCGACGAAGGCGTCGAGGTCGTCTACGCCGGACGTCTCGACACCGTCGAACAACTCGTCAGGACGGTCGAACAGGAGGATCCGGACATCCTCGGGATCCTGCGTGGCGCGAGCGAACCGGAAGGGCTCGCCGAAACGCTCCCCGGCGTTCTGCTCTTCGCGGTCGGTAACGGCCCGAGCGGGTTCGACAACGCCTTCGAAAGCCAGGAAGACGCGGCGAACTGGGTCTCCGGTGTGCGGTCTCACACCGTGGAAACACCGTCTGACCGCGTACGGTGACCGACTTCACCAGGTGCGGAGTCCCCTGCTTCTGCGCAGGTCGCTAACCTCGACTGGTCCGACAGCGCGGTCCGGCAACGGACCACCACAGTGGCGTGTCGTCAGGAGACTGGAGTAGTGGACCTCTACGAGTACCAGGCGAGGGATCTCTTCGCCGCCCACGGAGTACCGGTTCTGCCGGGTGCCGTGGCAAACACCCCCGAAGAAGCCAAGGCCACCGCCGAGAAGATCGGCAACCAGGTCGTCATCAAGGCGCAGGTCAAGACCGGCGGCCGCGGCAAGGCCGGCGGCGTCAAGCTGGCCCAGACGCCGGACGAGGCCGCGGAAAAGGCCGAGGCGATCCTCGGTCTCGACATCAAGGGCCACATCACGCGTCGCGTGCTGGTGGCCGAAGCCTCGGACATCGCCGAGGAGTACTACTTCTCCTTCCTGCTGGACCGTGCGAACCGCACCTTCCTCGCGATGGCTTCGGCCGAAGGTGGCGTGGAGATCGAGCAGCTGGCCGTCGAGCGCCCCGAAGCGCTCGCGAAGATCCCGGTCGACGCGATCGCCGGTGTCGACAAGGCGAAGGCCGTCGAGATCCTGACCGCGGGCAAGTTCCCGGAGAAGGTCGTCGACGAGGCCGCCGACGTCGTCGTGAAGCTCTGGGAGACCTTCGTCTCCGAGGACGCGACCCTGGTCGAGGTCAACCCGCTGGTCCGTGACCCGCAGGACAAGATCATCGCCCTCGACGGCAAGGTCACCCTCGACGAGAACGCGTCGTTCCGTCAGCCGGGCCACGAGGCCCTGGTCGACAAGGACGCGGAGAACCCGCTCGAGGCGAAGGCCAAGGCCAAGGACCTCAACTACGTCAAGCTCGACGGCGAGGTCGGCATCATCGGCAACGGCGCGGGCCTCGTGATGTCCACGCTGGACGTCGTGGCCTACGCGGGCGAGAAGCACGGCGGCGTCAAGCCCGCCAACTTCCTCGACATCGGCGGCGGCGCTTCGGCCGAGGTCATGGCGGCCGGTCTGGACGTCATCCTCAACGACACCGACGTGAAGAGCGTCTTCGTCAACGTCTTCGGTGGCATCACCGCTTGCGACGCGGTCGCGAACGGCATCGTCGAGGCGCTGAAGATCCTGGGCGACGAGGCCACCAAGCCGCTCGTCGTGCGGCTGGACGGCAACAACGTCGTCGAGGGACGTCAGATCCTTGCCGACGCGAACCACCCGCTGGTCACCGTGGTGGACACAATGGACAACGCGGCCGACAAGGCCGCCGAGCTCGCCGCGGCAGGTGCGTGAGATGTCGATCTTCATCAACGAGAACAGCAAGGTCATCGTCCAGGGGCTCACCGGCTCCGAGGGCATGAAGCACGCGACCAAGATGCTGAAGTCCGGCACGAACATCGTGGGTGGCGTCAACGCCCGCAAGGCCGGTCAGACCGTCTCCATCGAGGGCAAGGACCTCACCGTGTTCGGCACGGTCGAGGAGGCCATCAAGGAGACCGGCGCCGACGTTTCGGTCATCTTCGTGCCGCCGAAGTTCGCCAAGGACGCGGTCATCGAGGCGATCGACGCCGAGATCCCGCTCGCCGTGGTGATCACCGAGGGCATCCCGGTGCACGACTCCGCCTACTTCTGGGCGCACGCCGTCGCGACCGGCAACAAGACCCGCATCATCGGGCCGAACTGCCCCGGCGTGATCAGCCCCGGCAAGTCGAACGCCGGCATCATCCCGGCCGACATCACCGGCGCGGGCCCGATCGGCCTCGTGTCGAAGTCGGGCACGCTGACCTACCAGATGATGTACGAGCTGCGTGACATCGGTTTCTCGACCGGTGTCGGCATCGGCGGCGACCCGGTCATCGGCACGACGCACATCGACGCCCTCGAGGCGTTCGAGGCCGACCCCGAGACCAAGGTCATCGTGATGATCGGCGAGATCGGCGGCGACGCCGAAGAGCGCGCCGCGGCCTACATCAAGGACAACGTGACGAAGCCGGTCGTCGGCTACGTCGCCGGCTTCACCGCGCCCGAGGGCAAGACCATGGGCCACGCCGGCGCCATCGTCTCCGGCTCCTCCGGCACGGCCGCCGCGAAGAAGGAGGCCCTCGAGGCCGCCGGCGTCAAGGTCGGGAAGACCCCGAGCGAGACCGCCGTCCTGGCGCGCGAGCTGTACAACAGCCTCTGATCCTTCGGAGACTGAGCTTTCCCCGGCGGGCCGGGCACCCTCACCGGTGCCCGGCCCGCCTCTTTTCGCCCCGGATCGCGTTTAGCCCGCGAAACGCACGTCCGCGGTCGACCTGCGGTTCGCGGGCTAAACGCGATCCGACGGTCGGGAAGGGGTTCCGCCGGGAACCTGATCGGGTGTACAGACGTCTCAGAGCCCGAGGCGTGGGGTGTCCGCGTGTGCGCTAGCGTTCGAGCATCACAGCCGCCTCGTTTGTCCCGGGAGTCCCGCGCGCCCCGGGGTGCCGGTCGAACGACAGGAGAGCATTCGGATGTCCTATCCCAGCGGTGGGCCCGGCTACCCCCAGCAGGGTGGCGGCCAGCAACACCCCAACCCCGCCTCGGGGGCCTTCCCGCAGCAGCAGGCGCCGTCACCGGCCGCCCCGCTGAACCTGGCGTTGCTGCTCGCGCTCGCCGTCACCGTCCTCGGCCTGGTGCAGTTCTTCATCGGTTTCTCCGACGAGGCCGACGCCGCCGGACAGATCTCGGTCTTCCTCCTGGTCAGCGGTCTGCTCGCGGCCCTGCACGCGCTGCCGCGTGGCCCGAAGACGCTGCCGTTCGCCGCGTTGTTCAGCGTCATCGGCGCCTTCGGCGCGCTGGACCTGGTCATCGGCTACGGGAGCGGCCGTGAGGACGTCTCGGTCCCGGGCATCCTCACCGTGGTGCTGATCCTCGGCATCCTGCAGATGCTGGTCGCGGTCGCCGCGCTGCTCTTCGAACACGACGTCATCAAGCTGCCCGCCGCGAAGCCGCAGCAGCAGGCGCCGCAGGCCCCGTACAGCCAGCAGTTCCCGCAGCAGGGCCCGCAGGGTCCGTTCGGCCAGCAGGGTCAGCAGGGCCCGGCCGCCACGCAGGTCCAGCCGTTCCCCGGCGCGGGCCAGCAGGGGCAGCAGCCGGGCGAGCAGTCCGGTCCGTTTTCGCAGCCGGGCGGATTCCAGCCGCCGGTGACGCAGCCGCCGGGCCAGCAGGCCACGACGTACGCGCCGCAGCAGGGCCAGTTCTTCCAGCAGCCGCCGTCCTCGTCGTCGGAGTCGGGCCAGAACCCGGGCACGCCGCCCGGCGGTTTCGGCCAGCAGAGCTGACCTGCCGAACGCGAAAGCACCCGCTGTGACTCTCCGTGTCACAGCGGGTGTTTTTCTTTTCCGGGGTACCCGACCGGGTGGGTTGGGCCACGTGCCCCGGCCGGCGGCGGCGTGCCTCACCCGGACGGCCCAGTCCGGATGTCATGGTGCGGTTCATGAAGCTGCTCACCCGCGACGAACGCCCGCCGGGCGAAGAGCCGGTGAGCGACCTCGTCCCCGAGCTGGAGGTCTCCAGGGCGAAGCGGGTTCGTGTGTTGCTCGCCGCCGCCTGCGCGCCCTTGCTCTTCTCCTATACCGCCCTCGCTGCCGTGCTCGCGGTGGTCTCGTTCGCCGCCGACCGGACCCGGTTCTCCGCCACCGGCGCCCTGCTCGCCGCCGGCCCCGGCTGGCTCGCCTCGTGGCAGGTGGAACTCGACCTCGGCGGTCATCCGCTCGGCGTGCTGCCGCTGCTGCCGACGCTCGCCGTCGGCTGGCTCGTGGCGAGGGCGGCCGCGCGCGCCGCCCGCCGCGTCGGCGGCCGGACCCCCGCGGACGCCGTCCCGGTGGTGACGGTGATCGCCGGGGCGCACGCGCTGTTCGGCGTGCTGATCGCCCTGGCGGCCGGTGGGTCGCCGATCGACGTGAACCCGCTGACCGCTTTCTGCGTGCCGGGCCTCCTCGCGGGGCTCGCCGCCGTCGCCGGAGTCGCCAAGGTCTGCGGGCTTCCGGCCGTGGTCCGGGACCGGTTCGACCCGGTGGCCGTCCACGGCCTGCGGGCGGGCGCACTCGGCCTCGCCGCGCTCATCGCCTGCGGCGCCGTGGTGTTCACCGCGGCCACCGCGCTGTCGTGGTCCACTGTGGACAGTCTGTTCGAGCCGGGCTTCGGTGCGAGCTTCGGCCTGTTCGTGCTCTCCGTGGCCTACCTGCCGAACGCGGTCGTCGCCGCGCTGTCGTTCACCACCGGGCCCGGTTTCTCGGTCGGCTCGCTGACCGTCGGCATGTTCGGCTACCAGGAAGGACAGGTGCCCGGGGTGCCGGTGCTGGCGGGGATCCCGTCGCACCACGCCGTCTGGTGGCCCGCGTTGCTGCTCCTGCCCGCGCTGGTCGGTGCGCTGGTCGGCTGGCGGATCCGCGCGATCGACGAGGATCCGATGCTGCGGATGCGGGCGGTCGCCGTCGCGGGCGCGCTGGTCGCCTTCGGCTGCGTCATCCTCGGGACCGTCTCCGGCGGCAGGCTCGGCGACGGGCCGTTCGACCCGGTCAGCGTGCCGGTCGGCGTCGCGTCCGTGATCGCCTTCTGCTGGATCGTCGTCCCCGGCGGGTTCGTCGCGTTCTTCGCCGGACCGCACGAGGCCCCCGCACCGCCGGGTGAACCCGACGTCGAAGAGATCGCCGAAGTCGAGGAAGAACCGGCTGAGGAACCCGAGGCGGAAACACTCGAAGAAGCGGCGCTCGACGAAGAGGCCGAAGCGGAACTCGCCGCGGAGCTGGGCGAGGACACCGACGAGGTCCCGGCGGAATCGGAGCCCGAAACCGAGCCCGAGCAGGACGATGTCGTCGACGGTGCCGATGATGACGCTGTGACCGAGTCCACCGACGGGTCCGGCGACGAAAGCGCCCCCGGCGACGACCGTTAGGGTTGTCGCGACCAGGTGAAGCGCCGTACGCCCGAGTGCGTACCGCCGTGGCAAGGAGCCCGTTCTGGCTAGTCGGTTGGACCTGCCCACTCCGGTGAAGCTCGTCGTCCTCGCGTCCGGTTCCGGCACGCTGCTGCAAGCCGTGCTCGACGCCGTCGAAAAGCCGAACTTCCCGGCGAAGGTGGTCGCCGTCGGGGCGGACCGCACCGGGGTCGCGGCGCTGACCAGGGCCGAACGCGCCGGCGTGCCGTCGTTCACCGTCCGGATGGCCGACCATCCGGACCGCGCGGCGTGGGACGAGGCGATCACCGAAGCCGTTGCCGCCTACCAGCCGGACCTGGTCGTCTCCGCGGGGTTCATGAAGATCCTCGGCGCCGAATTCCTCGCGCGGTTCCCCGGCCGCGTGATCAACACGCATCCGGCCCTGCTGCCGTCGTTCCCCGGCGCGCACGCCGTGGCCGACGCGCTGGCGATGGCCGTCAAGGTCACCGGGTCGACGGTCCATTTCGTCGACGCCGGGGTCGACACCGGGCCGATCATCGCGCAGGAGCCGGTGATCGTGGAGCCCGAGGACGACGAGAACGTCCTGCACGAGCGGATCAAGGCCGTGGAACGCAGGCTCCTGGTGGAAACGATCGAGAAACTCGGCCGGAGCGGGTGCTCGGTCGAGGGACGAAAGGTGAGGTTTTCGTGAGTACCGCACAGGGACAGCGTCCCGTCCGGCGCGCGCTGATCGGCGTCTCGGACAAGGCCGGCCTGCTCGAACTCGCCACCGGGCTGCACGCGGCGGGTGTCGAGATCGTGTCGACCGGCGGCACGGCGAAGGTCATCGCGAACGCCGGGGTGCCGGTGACGCCCGTCGAAGAGGTCACCGGGTTCCCCGAGTCCCTCGACGGCCGGGTCAAGACGCTCCACCCGCGCGTGCACGCCGGTCTGCTGGCCGACCGTGACCGCCCGGAGCACGTCGAGCAGCTCAAGCAGCTCGACATCGCGCCGTTCGACCTGCTCGTGGTCAACCTGTACCCGTTCACGCAGACCGTCGCCTCGGGTGCGAGCCTCCAGGACTGTGTCGAGAACATCGACATCGGCGGTCCGGCGATGGTGCGTGCCGCGGCGAAGAACCACAACAGCGTCGCCGTCGTGGTCGACCCGTCCCGCTACGAGTGGGTGCTGGAGCGCGTCGCGGCGGGCGGTTTCGAACTGGCCGACCGCAAGCGGCTCGCCGCGCAGGCCTACGCGCACACGGCGGCGTACGACACCGCCGTCGCCGCGTGGTTCGCCAACGTCTACGCGCCCGCGGACGACTCCGGCTTCCCGGACTTCACCGGCGCTTCGTGGGAGCGCGGCGACGTGCTGCGCTACGGCGAGAACCCGCACCAGAAGGCCGCGCTGTACAAGCACTGGCGGCCCGGCCTCGCGCACGCGGAACAGCTGCACGGCAAGGCCATGTCGTACAACAACTACGTCGACACCGACGCCGCGCGCCGCGCCGCCTACGACTTCGACGCCCCGGCCGTCGCGATCATCAAGCACGCCAACCCGTGCGGGATCGCGGTCGGCGAGGACATCGCCGAGGCGCACCGGAAGGCGCACGCGTGCGACCCGGTCTCGGCCTACGGCGGGGTGATCGCGACCAACCGGCCGGTGAGCCGTGAGGCCGCCGAGCAGATCTCCGAGGTGTTCACCGAGGTCGTCCTGGCACCGGACTTCGACACCGAGGCGCTCGAGATCCTGCAGCGCAAGAAGAACGTGCGGCTGCTGAAGCTGCCCGCGATCACGTCGCCGGATCCGATCGAGTTCCGGCCGATCTCGGGCGGCATGCTGGTGCAGACCGTCGACACGATCGCCGCCGAGGGCGACGACCCGGCGAACTGGACCTTGGCGACCGGCGCGCCCGCCGACGAGCGGACGCTGGCCGACCTCGAGTTCGCGTGGCGTTCGCTGCGCGCGGTGAAGTCGAACGCGATCCTGCTGGCGAATGACGGCGCGACCGTCGGCGTCGGCATGGGCCAGGTCAACCGGGTCGACTCTTCGCGTCTCGCGGTCTCGCGGGCCGGGGATCGGGCGAAGGGCTCCGTCGCCGCTTCGGACGCCTTCTTCCCGTTCCCGGACGGGCTCGAGGTCCTGCTGGCGGCCGGCGTCCGCGCCGTCGTCCAGCCGGGCGGCTCGATCCGCGACGCCGAGGTCATCGCCGCCGCCGAGGCCGCCGGGGTCACCCTGTACCTCACCGGCACGCGGCACTTCGCCCACTGAGCCGACCTGCGTTTAGCGGGCTAAACGCGATCCGTGCGCGGACCTGCGTTTAGCCCCCTAATCGCGATCCGGGGGTGCCCGCGGGCGTTCCCGGTGCCCGGGTCCTGGGGGTTCGTGCCATGCTGGCCCCGGATCGCGTTTAGCCCGCGAAACGCAGGTCCGGGCGCGTGTCGCCTTTAGCGGGCTAAACGCGACGCGGACGTAAGTGAGTCGCCAGGGGAGGATCGGTGCACCAGCCGCCGCAGGGGTACGGCCAGGGGCCGGGTTACGGCCCGCCGCCTGGGCAGGGAGGGCAGCCGGGCTACGGACAGCAGCCGGGTTACGGCCAGCCCGCCGGTCCCGGATACGGTCCGCCGCCCGGCTATGGCCCGCCCGGCTACGGGCAGCCGCCCAAGAAGAAAAAGACCGGGCTGATCGTCGGCGTGATCGTGGGTGTCGTGGTCCTTCTCGGGCTGGGCATCCCCGGCGCCATCTTCGGGTCGGAGTACTACTCCTCGGTCGGCAAGGCGCCAGTGTCGCAGCAGCCGCCCGCCGAGTGCGCCGTCTCCCCGGAGCTGCTGAACAAGACGTTCACCACCAGCTTCCAGGGCGTCCGCGACAACGAGATCAAAGCGGGCGAGATCGTCACCAAGCAGCAGGGCTGTTCCTGGCTGCCGCCGGAGAGCGACAACGTCCACGACCGCGCCCTCCAGGTCATGGTGTACCGCCACGAGGGCCCGGACGCCGAGAAGCGCGCGGCCGAGTCGTCCACCGGATCGGCCGCGCCGTCCGAGCGCCAGCAGCAGGTCCAGGGCATCGGGGAGAAGGCGGTCCTCGTCTCCCTCGACACCGACAGCGCCTTCAGCGGCGCCGAGCTGCGGGTCATCCAGGGCGTGTACGTCGTCCTCGTCACCTACAAGGGCTGGGACAAAGGGTTCTTCACGAACTCGCCGATCCCGCCGGCGGAGTCCGCTGAAGTGGCGAAATCCGTGGGCGCCGAACTCGTGAAGAACCTGCCCCGCTAGGCGTACAGGCCGTTCAACCAGGCTGTCCACGCCTTCGCGGCTTTGTCCGCGTCGGCGTCTTCGGCGAACAGGTGGTGCCCGATGCCCACAAGCCAGCCCCAGACGTTCCGGCCGTAGAAGCGGTACAGCGCGTCTTCGGTCCGGACGCCGATGAAGGCCGGCGTCAGGTAGTCGACGACACCTTCGACGTCGGCGACTTCGAGATGCACCCGGTCGCCTACGGCCTTCGCGCCTAGAGCCGCCTTCACGGTCTCGAACGCCTCCGGAGCCTTCGACGCGTCGGGCGCATCGGCCTTGAAGTACTTCGCCTGACGCCGGTTGAAGTGCGTCAGGTACTCGCCCAGCGAGTGGTGGTAGAACGCCGTGTGCTGCTCGCACGCGTCGTATTCGACGTCCCAGTCGTCGAGGACGGTGGTGTGCTCGTAGCGCAGGTACGTGCCTCCGTCTTTCGGTTCGAGGACGTATTCGAGCGTGTTGAACCAGCCGGTCTCGTCTTCCGCGTACGTGACGAAGCGCCGCGACGGCTTCCAGACGGTCACCATGCCGCCGTTGGGGGTGAGGCCGGACTCGGCGCCGCCGTCGTGGGGTTCGTACTGGATCGGCCAGAGCCAGCCGCCGCTGGCGGTGGTGATCGCGGCCCAGGTGTCGGCGGGGGTGGTGGGCATGAAGCCCTCGAAGCGGACCTCGGATTCCTTCGCCATGACTGTCCTCTCTCTTGTGTCTTCATGAGAGCGACGCCTGGCCAGGGGCGCTTTCGACAACCGGATCGCATTTAGCTCGCTACGACTACCGCCGGGAAGTGATCAGCCTTCGGTGGGGCCGCCTCCTCAGAGGCGTTCGATGCGGTCGGCCTGCGGGCCCCGGTCGCTCTGACGCACCGTGTACCGGACCCGGTCACCCTTCTGCAGCGGCTCCGATCCCATGATCACGGACACGTGGGCGAAGAGATCGTCGCCGCCTGCGTCCGGGGTGATGAAGCCGAAGCCGCGGTCGGCGTCGTAGCGCGCGACGACGCCCTCGCCGCCTCGTACAGGCACGTCCCGCGTCGCCGACCCCGCGGCCGAGGCAGGCGCCGACCGCTGCGGCGACGGCTGGGGCTCGGTGCCCCGGACCAGGTGCACGTCGCGGGCCTGCGGGCCCTTGTCTCCACTGGTCACCTCGTAGGCGACGCGGTCGCCCTCCGCGAGCCACGTCAGCCCCTCGGCCAGGGCCCGGGCGTGAACGAAGACGTCCCCGGCGCCGGAGTCGGGGTTGATGAAGCCGAAGCCCTTGTCCTCGTCGTACCAGGCCACCGTGCCGTCGGCACCGTCCGCGATACCGGCCGCGGCGGGTGAGCCGGCCCCTGCTCCCAGCGGGATCACGTGCCCGGCCTGCGGTCCGCGCTCGCCTTCGACGATCAGGAAGGCCACCCGCTGCCCCTCGGTGACCACACCGCCGGTCACGATGGCGGAGCTGTGCACGAAGATGTCGGCGCCGCCGCCGTCCGGCGACGCGAAGCCGTACCCCTTGCCCGGCTCGTACCAGTTGATGGTGCCGAGCAGACCCACGGCGCTGCCGGTGGCCGCATCGGCGGTGACGCGAACGCGCAGCGCCTGGGGCCCGCGGTCGTTCTCGCCGACCTCGAACACGACGGCCTGACCCTCGCGGAGCATCTTCGCGCCGCCGTCCCCGACGATCTCGGAGGCGTGCACGAACACGTCCGGCGAGCCGTCCTCGGGCGC
This sequence comes from Amycolatopsis japonica, assembly GCF_000732925.1. NCBI lineage: Bacteria > Bacillati > Actinomycetota > Actinomycetes > Pseudonocardiales > Pseudonocardiaceae > Amycolatopsis > Amycolatopsis japonica. The sequence goes on along the minus strand of NZ_CP008953.1, from coordinate 7,630,550 downwards.
GAGGAAGCCGAAACCCCGTTCGGCGTCGAACCAACGGACGGTCCCTTGCGGCATAAAAGGCTCCAGGTCGAGAGGGCGGGTACTGGCCCCCAGTCTCTCTGACGGACCTCCGGTCCGTCGGGCCGGGCCCACAGGCGGGCGGTGCGGAGCCAGGGGCGGGCCGTTGGTTCACGCCGAGTTCCGAGACCAGGCCTATAGGTGAAGTGACGCAGGTCACATTTCGGGATGTCGAAGTGCGGCGGACAGCGGCGTCCCCGGGGTGTCCGCGAAGACGGCGAACCCGAGGAGAGAGACATGCGGCAGAGCACGATCGACGAGATCCTGAACCGCCCGTACAGCCAGGAGCTCCTGGCCCGTGACATGGCCCGGCTGGCCTACACCGCGTCCGACGGCACGCCGCGGGCGATCCCGATCAGCATCCACTGGAACGGCAAGGAGATCGTCATGTGCACCTCGACGAACGCGCCGAAGCTGCACTCGCTGCGCCGCAACCCGGCCGTCGCGCTGACGATCGACACCGAATCGCACCCGCCGAAGATCCTGCTCCTGCGCGGCACCGTCGAGCTGGACCACGTCGACGGCATCCCCGACGAGTACATGCAGTGGAACGGCACCTACGAGATGACGCCGGAGCAGCGGGCCGAATGGGAAGAGAACGTGAAATCGCTCTACGAGAGCATGGTCCGCATCGTGATGACCCCGACCTGGGTCAAGCTCATCGACTTCGAGGAAACACTGCCCACCGCCGTCGAAGAGCTCATCCGCCGTCAGAGCGCCTGAAAGGAGCGATCATGAAGCTGGAACACATCGGTGCCGTCGTCCACGACCTCGAAGCGGCCAAGGCGTTCTTCCTCGCGCTCGGTCTCGAATTGGAAGGCGAGGCGTCGCTCGAAGGCGACACGGTCGATCGCATCACCGGGTTGAAAGGGGTCCGGACGGATATCGCCGTGCTGCGGCCGCCGGACGGCCACGGCGGAGTGGAGCTGATCAAGTACCACACGCCGGAAGGGCCGGAAGGTGATCCGCACGCGCCGATGAACACGCCCGGTATCAGTCACTTCGTGTTCTCGGTGGAGGACATCGACGCGACCCTCGAGCGGTTGCGGCCGCACGGCGCCACGCTCGTCGGCGAGCTGGTGCGCTACGAGGACAGCTACCGGCTCTGCTACGTGCGCGGCCCGGAGGGGATCGTCGTCGAGCTGGCGGAAGCGCTCGTACGCCCGGAAGCGTAGGCGAGAAGCCGCGTCTCGACGGATTCCCGCGACGCCCCGCGCTGCCAGCATTTGCGCCATGACACTGACAGGAATCCTGGCCGCCGCGCTGATCGTCACCGGTGCGCCCGCCATCGGCACGGACGACGTCCACGTGCACACCGGAACGATCGACGGTGCCCGGTACCGGGTCGAGGTGCCGTCGAACTGGAACGGCAAGTTGTTGCTGTACAACCACGGGATCTATCCGCCGGGCTACGTTCCCGAGGAGATCGAACTCGCCAACCGGGCGGAGGCGAAACCCGTTCTCCTCGGCGAGGGGTACGCGTTGGCCGCGTCGCTCTACAGCAAGCCGAACGGCTTCTCGGCCCGCGAAGCCGTTCACGATCAGACGGCACTGCTGTCCTGGTTCGACCACAACGTCGGCCGCCCGGAGCAGGTGCTCACCTGGGGAGCTTCCGGCGGCGGGCTCAACGCGGTCCTGCTGTCCGAGCGGCTCCCGCACCGGATCGACGGCGCGCTGGCGATGTGCGGTCCCGTCGCGGGTGGTTCCGCGTTGTTCGGCCAGTCGCTCGATCTGGGGTTCACGGTCCGGACGCTGCTGGCGCCCGAACTGGAGATCGTCCGCATCGCCGACCCGGGGGCGAATCTGGCGAAAGCCCATCAGGTGATCGCGAAGGCGCTGGAATCACCCGATGGACGGGCGCGGCTCGCTCTCGCCAACGCGTTCGCCGACGTCCCCGGCTGGTCGACGGCGCATCATCCCCGTTCCGCCGATGTCGCCGAGCAGATCCGTCAGCAGACGAAGTTCGTCCAGGCGGTCTACGACCAGCTGGTCTGGGGTGCGCACCGGGCCGATCTGGAGACGCAGGCAGGCGGGAATCCGACCGGGAACACCGGTGTGGACTACCGCGGCCTGCTCGCCCGGTCCAGTGAACGCGGCCTCGTGGACCAGGCCTACCGTGACGCGGGCCTGGACCTCGACGCCGACTTGGCGCGGCTCGCGACCGCGCCGCGGGTCGAGGCCGACAAGGCCGCCGCCCGATGGCTCGGCCGCGTCGGGACACCGACGGGGCGCGGTCGTCAGCCCGTCGTCACGCTGCATCCGATCGGGGACGGCGTCGCCCCCGAACACGAGCGGACCTACGGCGACCGCGTCGATCCCGGCCGGATCCGGCAGCTGTTCGTGAATCGGGGCGGGCACTGCCAGCACACCGCCGCGGAAGAACTGACGGCGTTGCGCGTGCTGCGGGACCGCGTCGAAACCGGTCGCTGGCCTTCGACGTCACCGGAACGCTTGAACGCCGAGGCGAACCGGTTCGGCCCGGAGTTCCGCTTCCTCTACGACTGGCTGCACGCTGAGCCGGGGACCGCCGCACCCGCTTTCCGGCGGTATCACCCGGATCCGCTTCCCCGTGCCGTCTGAGATCGGCCGGGTCTCGTGAGTGGCAAGGACGGTTCTGACCGTCCTTGCCACTCACGAGGCTTCATTCGCCGTGGTAGCGCAGGCCGGTGCGCTTCAGGACGACCCAGCGTTCACCGGGCCGGTCCGCCACGACCGGATACCACCGCGGCGCGACCGCGTCGGTCAGTTCGCCACCTCGTTCGATGAGGGAACTCACCGCCGGTTCGCCCACCACGATGAGCGCGGACCAGTCGACGTGCGCCAGCAGGTCGTCCTCGGTGACGCCGAACCGTTCCTCCAGAACCATGACCAGGTCGTGCCCGCTGTCCGGGCCGGACTGGACTTCGCTGACGTCGGGCACTTCTTCGACGATTACGGGTTCGACCTGATCGAGGTCGTAGTCGTCTTCATCTTCTTCGTCGTCTTCGCGTTCTTCGGACCAGACGTGGTGATCGAGCCGCGAGATGCTGTTGCTCAGGTCGAAGGCCTGTTCGTCGGTCATGCACAGCGTCACGGTCTGCCCGTCGGTCAACGTGAACGTCAGTTCGGCCTCCGGGTAACCGCTGGTGCCGGGCTCCGCCTCGACCATGCCCGCCACGGTCCCGGCCAGCGCGGTGGGCGCCGGGCTCGTGTGCCAGTCCAGCGACGGCAGGTTCGCGGCCATCTCCAGCACGCAGGTCGCGGCGGTCCAGAACGCGTCCTTGTCCCGGAAGTCCTTGCGGCTGCTGGTCAGTGTCCGGCCGCCGCCCAGCGGCTCGGTGCGGGCGTCCACCCGGCCCCGCCCGGTCCCGTTCTCCCACATCGCGGTGACCGTGACCCGGTTGGCCAGGCGTTTGCGGTAGTTCTCGATATGGCCTTCCCTGGCGAGTTCCCAGCCGTTCACCGTCTCGGGCCAAGCGTCGTCCACTGCGGTTTTCCTTTCCTGACGGGAAGACCCCCGGTCTCGGACGTGACAGGTCCGGTGATCGTTCCGGCTCGCTTGACAAGCGCTGCGCCACCCGGTCTACTGGAGTCATCGAACAAGCGTTCGAAGTGCCGCCTTCCCCGTGGCACGCCGGTGCCGTCCACAAAGGACGGTCTAGGTGTCGTGGGGAGGCGAGGTCCGGTGACAGCGGAGGTGGTCGAGGCGCGGGCCTTGCCGTTGGCGAGGCTGGCGGCTTTGCCAGGAGTGAGCACGGCCAGTGGCGTGGCTTCCGCGGCCGAACACGCGAGGACGACGGGAAGGGTGCTCCCGGTGTCCCCGGCGTTGTCCGGTCTGCTGCCCGCCGCGGGGCTCCGGCGCGGGAGCACCGTTTCGGTGCTGGGGTCCACGTCACTGATGCTCACCCTGCTGGCCGCCGCGACCGCCGGCGGTGCGTGGGCGGTCGCGGTCGGCCTGCCCACGCTCGGGGTGGTCGCCGCCGCGGAACTCGGGGTCGAGGTGGGCAGGCTGGCGCTGGTCCCCCGTCCCGGTGCCGAGTTCCCGGCGGTGACCGCGGCCTTGCTGGACGGTTTCGATCTCGTGGTCGTCGGTCCGGGGCTCGCCCGGCCCGACGTGGCGAGAAGGCTGTCCGCCCGCGCGCGCAACCGTGGTTCGGTGCTGCTTTCGCTGGGTTCCTGGCCCGGTGCGGAAGTCGAGCTGAGCTGTCGTCGTTCGCATTGGACGGGTTTCACCGGCGGCGGTGCGGGCTATCTGCGCGCTCGTGAGGTGGAAGTGCGGGCGGGCGGCCGGGGTGCGGCCGCCCGGCCGATGTCGGCCTTGCTGCGCTTTCCCGGCGAGGGCGAGGTCGAGCGGGCCGAGTTCCCCACGACCAAGTGGGGGACGGCATGAACCCGCCGGTGCGCATGCTCGTCCTGTGGTGCCCGGACTGGCCCGCGGTCGCCGCCGCGGCCGTCGCGGGCGAACCCGTCGGCCGCCCGGCCGCGGTCTTCTCGGCGAACCGCGTGGTCGCCTGCACCGCGGTGGCCAGGGGCTACGGCGTCCGCCGCGGGATGCGGCGGCGCGAGGCCCAGTCCTGCTGTCCGGAGCTGGCGGTCTTCGGTGAGGACGAAGGTCGCGACGCCCGGCTCTTCGAATCCGTCGCACGGGCGGTGGAAGAGCTGGCCGTCGGCGTCGAAGTGGTACGCCCGGGGATCGTCGCCGTCCCGGTCGACGGCGCGGCCGGTTACTTCGGCGGTGAGCACGGCCTCCTCGAAAGACTGGTGGACGAGGTGTCGGTGGCGGCGGGAGTGGAGAGCCAGGTCGGCGTGGCCGACGGCCTGTTCGCCGCGACGCTCGCCGCCCGCCGTTCGACGCTGGTCGAACCCGGTGGGACGGCGGAATTCCTGGCCCCGCTGCCCATCCGCGAACTCGACCAGCCCGAGGCGGGCCGCGCCGAGCTGGTCACCTTGCTCAAGCAGCTCGGTCTGCAGACGCTGGGTGCCTTCGCGGCGCTCGGTGAAAGTGATGTCTCCGCGAGGTTCGGAATGGAGGGGGTGCTCGCGCATCGGTTGGCACGAGGACGGTCCGAACGTCCGCCGTCGCGCCGCCGTCCGCCACCGGAACTCTCGCTCGCGAAGGCGTTCGATCCGCCGATCGACCGGGTCGACGCCGCCGCGTTCGTGGCGAAAGGGCTCGGCGAACGCTTCCATGCCGGGCTCGCCGCGTACGGGCTGGCCTGCACCCGGCTCGGCATCTACGCCACCACCGAGACCGGCGAGCAGCTCGGCCGCGTGTGGCGTTGCGCCGAACCGCTGACGCCACTCGGCGTCGCGGACAGGGTGCGCTGGCAGTTCGAAGGCTGGCTGAAAGCCAAAGATCGCCCCCATTCCGGGGTCGTCCGGCTGCGGCTGGAGCCGGAGGAGACGGTCGAAGGCCGGTCGCTGCAGCTCGGGTTGTGGCAGGCGGGTGCGGCGGGGGTGCTGCGGCCGTCCACCGAGGACGAGGACCTGTCCGGCGAGCGCGCCGGTCGCGCCCTGGTACGGGTGCAGGGATTGCTCGGCCCGGAGAGCGTCTTCACCGCGGTGCTCGACGGCGGCCACGGCCCCGCCGAGCGGGCCCGGCTGGTGCCGTGGGGTGACAGGCGGGAGAAGACGGCGCAGGCGGACGCGAACTGGGCCGGGAGGCTCCCGTCGCCTTCCCCGGCGACGGTGTTCGCCCGGCCGGTGCCCGCCCAGGTGCTGGACGAAAGCGGGCGCGTCGTGGAGATCACCACGCGGCGCCGGGTCACCGCCGCGCCGTGTTTCGTGAGCTTCGAGGGCGGTGAGCCGCGCGAGGTCCTCGCTTGGGCGGGGCCGTGGTTCGTCGGTGTCCGGGCCGGCGCGGGCCATGCCCGGTCGGGGACGCGGATGCGGTTGCAGGTGCTGCTGGCCGACGGGCAGGACGCCGAGGAAGCGGTGCTGCTCCGCTTCGAGCATCACAAGAATCCGATGTGGACACTGGAAGGGAAGTACGACTGAACATGGACGAGGAGTACACGCGGCTGGTGCGGCGATGGCTGGAGGAGCCGGCCATCCCGGTGCAACGTGCGGAACTGGAAACGGCCTGGGCGGCGTGCGTCCCGCGCGCGGAAGTGTTCGTCCCCGCGCCGAGAAGCTCGACCGAGAACCGGTGACCGATGGGCTGGAACAATCCTCCACGGCCGTGGAAGGACCTCGCCCGCGAGCTCGCGGGTGAGGTGTCACCGCCCGGCGATGGCGGTGACAGCCCCGCGTGGAGTGCCAAGCGGCAGGGCTACCAGCGGCCCGCGGATCTGGCCGGGCTGATCGGTGACGACGACGGCGCCACCGCGCGCCGGATGCCGTACGCCGAACTGCACTGCCATTCGAACTTCAGCTTTCTCGACGGCGCGAGCCATCCCGAGGAACTGGTGGAGGAAGCCGCACGGCTGGGCCTGGACGCGATCGCGCTCACCGATCACGACGGCATGTACGGCGTGGTGCGTTTCGCCGAAGCGGCGAGGGAACTGGGCGTGCACACCGTTTTCGGCACGGAGCTCAGTTTCGGGCTGTCCGGCCCGCAGAACGGGTTCGCCGATCCCGAGGGCGAGCATCTGCTCCTGCTGGCCAAGCAAAAGGACGGTTATCTGAGCCTGAACCGGGCGATCACCGCCGGTCAGCTGCACGGCTTCGACCGGCGGTCGTTGTCCCCCAAGGAAAGGGCGGAGAAGGGCAGGCCGGTCTACGACCTGCGCGCGGTCGCCGAAGAGGTGCGCGGGAAGTGCGTCGTGCTCACCGGCTGCCGCAAGGGCGCGGTGCGCAAGGCACTCGTCACCGAAGGCCCTGCCGCGGCCGTGGTGCGGTTGAAGGAACTCATCGACTGCTTCGGCCGGGAAAACGTCTATGTCGAACTCATCGACCACAGCCTTCCCTTGGACAGCACGCACAACGACCTGCTGAGCGAGATGGCCGACGAGTTCGGCCTGCCGACGGTGGCGACCACGGCCGCGCACTACGCCCGGCCGGAGCGGGCGCCGCTCGCCGACGCGCTCAGCGCCATTCGCGCCCGGCGGGGGCTGGAGGACATGGAGGGCTGGCTGCCCGCCGCGGGGACGGCGTTCCTGCGGTCGGGGGAGGAGATGGCCGAGATCTTCGCGCGGTATCCGGGCGCGGTGCAGCGGGCGGCGCTGCTCGGGCGGGAGTGCGCGTTCGAACTCCACCACATCGAGCCGAAGCTGCCGCCGTTCGAGGTACCGGAGGGACACACCGAAGCGTCCTACCTCCGGGAACTCACTTACGAGGGCGCGAAGGAGCACGAGAAGAACAAAGACGCCGAGTACCGCGAGAAGGCCCGGAAGCTGATCGAGCACGAACTGGACATCATCGAAGAACTGGGTTTCCCCGGCTACTTCCTGATCGTCTGGGACATCGTGCGGTTCTGCCGGGAGAGCGACATCCTCTGTCAGGGCCGGGGATCGGCCGCGAACTCGGCGGTCTGTTACGCGCTCGGCATCACCAAGGTCGACGCCGTGCGCTACGGCCTGCTCTTCGAACGGTTCCTCGCCCCGGAACGCGACGGCTACCCGGACATCGACCTCGACATCGAATCCGATCGCCGCGAGGAGGCGATCCAGTACGTCTACCGGAAATACGGGCGGCTGAACACCGCGCAGGTGGCGAACGTGATCACCTACCGGGCGCGGTCCGCGGTCCGGGACGCGGCGCGGGCGCTGGGGTACTCGCCCGGCCAGCAGGACGCGTGGAGCAAGCAGATCGACCGCTGGGGTGCGTTGCGGGCCACGGAGAAGGACCACGATCACGATATCCCGGAAGAGGTCGTGGAGCTGGCTTGCGCGCTCGAAGACTTCCCCCGGCATCTGGGCATCCATTCCGGCGGAATGGTGATCTGCGAACAGCCGGTGAGCGAGGTGGTCCCGATCGAATGGGCCCGTATGGAGAATCGCAGTGTCGTGCAGTGGGAGAAGGACGACTGCGCCGCCGCCGGACTGGTCAAATTCGACCTGCTCGGGCTCGGAATGTTGTCGGCCCTGCACTATATGATCGATCTGGTTCGTGACCACAAAGGGGAAGAGGTCGACATCTCCGAATTGGATCTCAAGGATCAGAACATCTACGAAATGCTCTGCCGTGCCGACGCGATCGGCGTCTTCCAGGTGGAGAGCCGCGCGCAGCTGGCCACGCTGCCCCGCTTGCGCCCCAAGAAGTTCTACGATCTGGCGGTCGAGGTCGCGCTCATCCGGCCCGGGCCGATCCAGGGTGGTTCGGTGCATCCCTACATCCGGCGCAAGAACGGCCAGGAGAAATGGGATTTCGACCATCCGAAACTGGCCAACGCGCTGGGGAAGACGCTCGGCGTCCCGTTGTTCCAGGAACAGATGATGCAGATCGCCCTCGATATCGCCGATTTCACCCCGGCGGAGGCGGATCAGCTGCGGCACGCCATGGGTGCCAAACGTTCCGAACACAGGATGGAAAGGCTCAAACGACGTTTCCTCGAAGGTGCCGCGAGGAACGACGTCGACGGGGAGCTGGCGGAGAAGATCTTCGGCAAGCTCAAGGCCTTCGCGAATTTCGGCTTCCCGGAGAGCCACGCGCTGAGTTTCGCCCTGCTGGTGTTCGCGAGTTCGTACTTCAAGTACTACCACCCGGACGCGTTCCTGGCGGGTTTGCTGCGTGCGCAACCGATGGGGTTCTACTCGCCGCAGTCGCTGGTCGCCGACGCGCGGCGGCACGGAGTGCGGGTGCTCGGCCCGGACATCAACGCGAGCCTTCCGCACGCGACGCTGGAACCCTTGCCGGACGGGGGAGAACTGCTCGCCGTACGCGGCGGTCTGTCCACCGTGCGGATGATCGGCGAGAACTTGGCGCGGAAGATCGTCGAGGAGCGGGACCGCGACGGCCCGTTCGCGGATCTGGCGGAGGTCGCCCGGCGGGTACGGCTGACCAAACCGCAGGTCGAGGCGCTGGCCGCGGCCGGCGCGTTCGGTTGTTTCGGTGAGAGCAGGCGGAGCGCGCTCTGGGCGGCGGGCGCGGTCGCCGACGAAAGCCTGGAGAAGCTGCCGGGGCTGATCACCGGGGCCAAAGCGCCGATGTTGCCGGGGATGGACGAAATCGACATCGCGGCCGCGGACGTCTGGGCCACCGGGGTGTCACCGGACAGCTTCCCGACCCAGTTCATCCGGGAACACCTCGACGAACTCGGTGTCGTCACCGCGGCGGGCCTGCGCGAGATCCCGCACGGCGCCGAGGTGCTGACCGGGGGCGCCGTGACCCATCGCCAGCGGCCGGCGACCGCGGGCGGCGTCACCTTCATGAACCTCGAAGACGAGACGGGGATGATCAACGTCATCTGCACGATGGGCGTGTGGCAGCGCTATCACCGCGTCGCCCGCGGCAGTCCCGCGCTGCTGATCCGAGGCGTGGTCGAGCGCACCGGTGAGGTGGTGAACGTCCTCGCCGAACAGATCCGGCATCTGCCGTTGCGGATCACCGCCAAGTCCCGTGACTTCCGCTGAACCCTCTTGACGATCACCGGGGGGCTGTGCTGAAGTTGCGCCAGCGTCGCAGTGCACCCGGCAAAGAGACCGTCGCGGGCATGGAGGCGCCGGACCATGGGAAATCATGGAAACCCCTTCTCGGACGAACGGCCGGTTGACGGCGTTCGGAAATCAACTCGTTCAGGTTCACAACTGGCTGCGTAAAGAGCTGGCCTTGCTGCACGACGACCTCGGGTCGGTCGCTGAGGGGCGTGCCGAGCGGCTACGCGATCTCAGGGCGCATTGCCTCACCTTCTGCTCGGCGCTCACGAGGCATCACACCGGCGAGGACGGCGGTGCTTTCCTTGTGCTGGCGGACAAATTCCCCGAATTGCGACCTTCGCTCGAAGAGCTCGCACACGACCACGGGGTGATGACCGGGATCATCGAACGGCTCGAAGAGCTGGTCGCCGGGGTCGGCCCCGGGTCGAGTCAGGACGAGATCCTCGACGTCCAACGGGAACTGGACGGCCTCACGGCGATCATGGAGACGCATTTCCGCTACGAAGAGAAGCGGATCGTCGAGGTGCTCAACTCGCTGGACATGCCGGAGTGGCAGGAGTCGCAGCCGCCTTTCCTGCTGAAGACGCATTAGGACACGATCTGTCCTATACGGGCTCTAGCGTTCTTCTCATCGCTTACGACGACGAGGAGAACTCCGATGAGCAACCCGATTCCCGACGGCTACCACTCGGTCACCCCGTGGATCATCTCGCGTGACACCGCGGGCGTGATCGACTTCCTCAAGCGCGTCTTCGACGCCGAGCCGATCGGTGAACCGGTGTACGTCGAGGGCGGGAAGATCGGGCACGCGGAGGTCCGGATCGGCGACTCGGTCGTCATGTTGTTCGACGCGAAGGACGACTGGGTCGACACTCCGGCTTACCTGAGGCTCTACGTCGAGGACAGCGTGGAGACGCAGCGCCGGGCGGTCGAGGCGGGCGCCGAAGAAGTGACGAGGCAGACCGAACTCTTCTTCGGCGACCGTGTCGGCCGGGTCCGGGACCCGTTCGGCAACCTGTGGTGGATCCAGACCCGGCTGGTCGATCTCGACTACCCGGAGATGGAGCGACGGATGAACGATCCGAAGTTCATCGAGGCCATGCGGTACGTCTCCGGCTCGAAGATCATCCCCAGCCGCTGAAATCGGTAGGGTGGTGACAGCGACGCGGAGGTGAGCCGGTGGATCGCCACCCACTCCGGGGCAACCCCGGGGAGTACGAAGTCAGCGAAACAAGGCGCCCCGCGCGAGCGCGGCATGCTCCGCGTGCGAGTCCGCGCGGATGACAGGAGAAAGAGTCACCTCCGCGTCGCTCCTCGAACCCCTGCCGCCGGTTTGGCGGTTCCAGGTGGCTCGCTGGACGACCGTCGACGAGTGCGCCGCCGCGCTCGACCTGACGCCCGGCGAACTCTCGTGGTTCGCCGACGCGAAGGGCTGGAACAGGCGCGCCGCCGAGCCGGTCCGGCACTACACCTACCGCTGGCTCCCGACCGCTTCGGGCGGCGTGCGGCTCATCGAGCGGCCGAAACCGCGGCTCGCCGAACTGCAGCGCCGGATCGTGCGGCACGTCGTCGACGCGCTGCCGGTGCACGAGGCCGCGCACGGGTTCCGGCGCGGGCGTTCGCCGCTGTCGTGCGCCGCGCCGCACGCCGGGCGGGAGACCGTGGTCAGGATGGACCTCGAAGGGTTCTTCCCGGCGGTGTCCGCGCGCCGGATCTCGGCGTTGCTCGCCCTCGCCGGCTACCCGCCCGCGGTGGCGGAGGCGCTGGCGGGCGTGCTCACCACGGCCGTTCCGCCCGATGTCCTCGCCACCGTGCCCGGCGGACGGCGGGACCCGGCGCGAACGCGGCTGTTGAGCAACCTGGCGGCCACGCATCTGCCGCAGGGCGCGCCGTCCTCGCCCTCGGTCGCGAACGCGGTCACGCATCATCTGGACCGGCGGCTCGACGGGCTCGCGCGCGTACTGGGCGCGACGTACACGCGGTACGCCGACGATCTGGCGTTCTCCGGGGATTCCCTGCCACTGCACCGGTTGCTGCCCGGCGTCCGGCGGATCGTGACCGACGAGGGCTTCCGGCTCCGGGACGACAAGACGTCGATCGCCGGCGCGCACCAGCGGCAACGGGTCGCGGGCCTGGTGGTCAACAGCGCGCCCGCCGCGACGCGTGCCGACTACGACGCACTGCGTGCCCTGCTCCACAACTGCGTCCGAACCGGCCCGGAAGCGCAGAACCGGGGCAGGCATCCGGACTTCCGTGCCCATCTGCTCGGCCGGATCGGCTGGATCGCCGCGTCTTCGCAGGCACGGGCGGCGAAGCTGCGCGCGATGTTCGGCAGGATCACCTGGGGTTGAGCGGGTATGCGATCCTGGACGGGTGATCGAGACTGCCGAGGACTACCGAGAAGCCGTCCTTTCCCAGCAATGGTGGGAAAAACGCAGTTTCGTCGGCTGTGATTTCACCGAAGCCGACCTGCGCGGGCTGCGCACCCAAGGCTGCACCTTCGACCAGTGCGACTTCACCAAGACGGACTTCGAGGGCTCGCGCCACGAGGCGTCGGCGTTCCGCTCGTGCACCTTCGACCGCACCGTACTGGCCGGCACGCGGTGGAGCTCCTGCTCGATGCTCGGATCGTCCTTTGTGGACTGCCGATTCCAGAAGATCGCCTTCACCGAATGCGATCTTTCGCTCGTCTCGCTCAGCAAGGCTCGTCTGTCCAAAGTGGATCTGGGTGGTCTGCGACTGCGCGAGGCGAACCTGCTGGACGCGGACCTGACCGGTGCCGCTCTGCGTGGCGCGGATCTCACCGGTGCCCGGCTGGCGGGCGCGAAACTCGAGGGCGCGGACCTGCGCGGCGCGCGGCTCGACGCCAACGGGCTGGTGCAGGCGAACCTCTCCGGTGTCCACGTGGACACCGAGACCGCGATCGCCTACGCCGCCGCGCACGGCCTCGTCATCCACTGACCCCGCGTGCAATGAAAGGTCCTTTCCTCGCAAAATTTGCGAGGAAAGGACCTTTCATTGCACTTGAGAGGGCTAGTCGATCGGCGGTTCGCCCGGGTCCAGCTCGATGAGGTCGCCCTCGGCGAGCAACTCCTCGATGGACGCGGGCAGCAGGTACGCCGACCCGCCACCCGGCTGGTTGAACCACGGGATCGCGACACCGGCGAGGGCTTCGAGCGGACGCTGCACGCGGTACACGTGGTACGGCCGGTTCACCCATTCCGGCACGAGCGAGCGCTCCTCGAACGGCGTCCCGGCCGCGTAGGTCAGGTTGCCGTTCGGGCCGCCGAAACGGTCCAGTTCGCTGCCGGCGGGCAGCTCACGCAGCTCCTTGCCGCGGAACAGCGTCAGCGGCGGCTCGCCGTTGAGCGGCGAGATCGGCCAGTTCTGCTTGGCGTCGGGGGCCCCGGCGTTCGCCGCGACCGGCGGACGGGCCGGTTCCTCGCGCCGCATCGGCGGCGGAGGCGGCGGCGTCACCGGCGGCTCACGCCGCGGCGGCGCGGGCGGCGGGCTCGCCAGCACCGGGTTCGGCCGCGACGGGGGCGCGGGCGGGACCGGAGCGGGGGCGGGCTCGTCGTCCAAATCGTCCCCGAGCAGCTCCTCGGCCGTCGTGAACGCGGTCTGTTCCTGCGCCGGGATCGACTCCCGGGGCGGCACCGGATGCGAACCGGTCGCGATCTCGGGGGACAGCGTCGCCAGCACGGGAGGCGCCGGAGCGGGCTCCTCGACAGGCGGCTCTTCGGCGGCGGGCGGCTCCTCGGGAGGCGGGGCGCCGTTCGGGTTCAGCAGGACCTTGCCGAGCATGAACGCGGCCGCGTCCTCGGCGTCGCCGAACACCGCCGGGTTGGTCAGCTTCCCGTCGTACCAGCCGACCCGCCAGCCGCCACCGTCGACCTGCTCGACGCTCCAGCCGTGCTCGGCGGGGGCGCCGATGCGGTAGACGTCTTCGGGCACGTCGAGGTCGTCGAACCTCGCCTGCAGCTCGTTCAGCACGGGCACGGGGTGCTCGGCGCGGCGCGGCTGCGCTTCCTCGCGTCGCGGCTCGGGCTCCGGCTGGGGCACGGGGGTGGTAGCAAAGGTCCCCCGCTCCTGCGGTGGGGTGTCGACCTGCGTGACCTCGGAATCCGACGGCGGCGGTGCCACGTTCGGCTCCGCGTCGTGCGTCAGGAGAGGCAGCTCAGGACCGGCGTCGGCCTGCTCGACCGGGGTGTAGCCGGTGGTCGTCTCCTCCTCCGGAGGCGCGTACGGCTGCTCTTCCTCCTGCCGGGCGTACGCGTCCTGCTCCTCTTCGTGAGGAGGCTGCTCGTAGGCGTCGGCCTGCGGAGCCCGCGCGTACGTGGTCGCCTCCGGGTCGGCGATCCGCGGTTCCGGCTCGGGCTCGGTGTCCTGCCGGGCCTCGTCCGCGTAGGTGTCCTGTTCGGACGCGTACGGGTCTTCGTAACCCTCTTCGTACTGCTGCTCGGCGGCGGCCTCGTGGAAGTCCTGCGCCTGGTAGTCCTGGGTGTCGTAGTCGTCTTCGTACCGCTGGGCCTGCTCGGCCTGGTCAGGGACGGCCGACTCGGCGGAGGGGACCGCCGCCGCCGCGGCGACCGGTGCCGCGGCCGCGGCGGCCGCCACGGCCGGATCCGGGCCCTGCTGGTGCGGCGGCGGGACGGGCGGCTGAGCGGGGGGCTGGTTCGGCCCCGGACCACCGGGACCGGGCTGTCCGGGAGCGCCGGGACCGGCCTGCTGCGAAGGCGCCGGGCCGTTCTGCGGCGGGCCCTGCGGAGGCGGGCCCGCGGGCACGCCGTTGGGTCCACCCGGGCCACCGGGGCCGGGGCGCTGCTGCGGGGGCTGATTCCCCCGGGTGAGGTACCCCGCCGCGGCCTGCAGCGTCGGGGCGTCGACCTCGGGCAGCGTGAAGTCGTTCTGCCGGACGTGGTCGATCAGGTCGAGCTCCGGCGAGACGCCGTACTCGCGCAGGTAGAAGTTGACGGCGGCGGGCCAGATCCACTGGCCGTCGCTGTGGAAGGCGACCGGGACGGTGGCCTCGGGAGTCTGCGCGAGCCTGTCGATGTCGTAGCCGCGCTCGGTGACCACCAGCGGCGCGTGGTCGAGGTATTCGAGCAGCCTGTCCTGCTCCTCGATCTCCAGGTCGGGCCGGTTGATCACCGGACGTCCGGCCGGGCCGATGGTGTCGAAGATGCGGGCGATGCGGAAATGCGGTCCTGGCTGTTCGGGGCCGAGGCCGGACATGCGCCGGATCAGCCATTCGGGCACGTTCTCCTCGGAGCGGGGGAACATGCGCAGTTCGTCGGAGAGCGCCTGAGGAGGCGGCGCGAGGCGCCACTGCGGCTCGTCGCGGTTGTATTCGAGGTTGTAGCTGGACGGGTGGTCGAGCTGGTAACGGGCGTTGAACCAGGTGCCGCGGCCGTCGCGGTACATCCCGGCACGGAGCCTGCCGAACAGCGTCGCGATGTCGTGCGTCGCGACCCACTCGTGCGAGGTGCCGTCCTCGGTGATGATCTCGCCGGTCATCTCGTGGTACCTGCCGACGGCTCGGTACTCGGCGGTCACCTTCCGCCAATCACGCGGAGCGGCCCGCAGCAGGGCGAGGCCGATCTGTTTGACCAGGGTGTCCTGCTCGGTCGCGTTCAACTGAGTCGTCGGTTGTGCCACGGTCACATTTTGACCGTATCCGCGCTCCTGTGCACCCCGCATGTGGGTTTTGCCGCTATTGACTCCCTCGGAAGTCGCCCTGACCTGCTGCCCGATCACTCACCCGGGATACTGACGGGGTGAACCGATTTGCCGGCGAGACCCCGAAGGACGAGGACTGATGGCGGTGGCCGGACAGCGGCGTGACCGTGGGGCACTGCTCCATCACCTGCCGTTTCTGCTGGTGATGCTGGTGGTGGCGGTCGCCGCCCTGCGGATCGGCCAGTACCACTGGCGGCAGGGGGCCGCGCTGATCGGCGGCGCGTTGCTGCTCGCCGGCCTGCTCCGGGCGGTGCTGCCCGAAGCGAAGGCCGGGTTGCTGGCGATCCGGGGCAAGCCGGTCGACGTCCTGACCTACGGCGCGCTGTCGGTGTTGATCCTCTTCATCGCGTTCACGATCACCGGCGGGCCCCTGTCCTAAGAGGTCAGGACGCCATCGCGGGGGCCAGGCGTGCTTCGCGGCGGTCCATGCCGCCGGACACGACGGCCAGCGAGAGCCCCAGGACGGCCAGCGACGCACCGACCCAGTTCGGCGCGACCAGGCCGAAGCCGCCCGCGATCACCAGTCCGCCCAGGTAGGCGCCGATCGAGTTCGCGATGTTGAACGCCGACTGCACGGCCGCAGAGACCAGCGACGGCGTCCCGCCCGCCTTCTCCATGATCCGGGCCTGCATCATCGGGCCGATCATGAACCCGGCGAGGCCCACGAAGAAGATCGTCACCGCCGCGCCGACCTTGCCGTTCGCGGTGAAGGTGAAGATCGCCAGCACCGTGGCCAGGCCGAACAGCGAGACGTAGAGGCTCGGCATCAGCGCCTTGTCGGCGAGCCTGCCGCCGAGGATGTTGCCGATCGTCATGCCGACCCCGGCCAGCGAGAGCAGCAGGGTGACGTTCGACGGCGAGTAGCCGGTGACGTCGGTCAGCATCGGCGCGATGTAGGAGAGGCAGGCGAACACGCCGCCGAGGCCGAAGGTGACGATCGCGAGGGCGAGCCACACCTGCGGACGGCGGAAGGCACCGAGTTCGCCGCGCAGCGACGGCTCGGCCGGTTTGCCCTGGTGGGGGACCAGTTTCGCGATCGCGGCCATGGCGATCAGGCCGATCACGGCGACGACGCCGAAGGTCGCGCGCCAGCCGACCTTCTGGCCGAGGAGCGTCCCCAGCGGCACGCCGACGACGTTGGCGAGGGTCAGGCCCAGGAACATCATCGAGACGGCCTTCGCGCGTTCGCCCGGCTTGGCCAGGCTGGACGCGACCACCGCGCCGGCGCCGAAGAACGCGCCGTGCGGCAGACCGGCGAGGAAGCGGAACGCGACGCCGAACTCCTGGTTCGGCGAAAGCGCGAAGAGGGTGTTGCCGAGCGTGAACAGTCCCATCATCGCCAGCAGCATCGTCTTGCGTGGCAGCCGGACGGCGGCGGCGGTGAGCAGCGGTGCGCCGACCACGACGCCCAGGGCGTAGCCGGAGATGAGGTAACCGGCGGACGGGATCGACACGCCGAAGTCGGCGGCGGCTTCGGGCAGCACGCCCATCATGACGAATTCGGTGGTCCCGATGCCGAAGGCACCGATGGCGAGCGCGAGCAGCGCGACGGGCACGGCTCTCCTTCCGGGGTCGTACGTGAGTAAACGATTACTCGCCCAGCGTCGCGGATGGGGAGCTGAATCGATTTAGGTCTCGGACACAAAAGAAGACAGCGCGTGCGGCCCCAGCGTCGACGAGCTGTCCTGCGTCCAGTTCAACGGATCGAGGGGGCGTTTGTCATCCCGGTTTCGGGTGAGGCTGACCACCCTCAGCGGCGGGCGGCGAGCACGCCCTGGAGCAGTCCCGGGAAGAGCTCGTCGAGATCGTTGCGGCGCAACGAGTTGTAGCGGGCGGTGCCCTGCTGGCGGCCCATGATGATGCCCGCTTCGCGCAGGGTGCGCAGGTGATGGGTGAGTGTGGACTTGGTCACGGCGACGTCGAAACCGCTGCACGAGATCTCGGAGCCGGCGTCGGCCAGCTGGCGGACCATGTCGAGCCGGACCGGGTCCGCGAGCGCGGCGAGGACCGCCTCGATCCGGATCTCGTCCCGATCGGGATAGACGTACTGCTGCGTCGCGGCCATCCGTCCATAGTACGACGCCCCTCGAACTTCTCGCGTATCCGTAGTACGGTCACCATCGAACTACGACAACCATCGAACAACGACCCCGTGTCGCCTTTCGCGGGCTAACCGCGATCCGGCGCCGACCTGCGTTTAGCGGGCTAAACGCGATCTGTGGGGTCTGGAGCTGGGGAGTCATGACTTTCGCACCACCCAGGACCGCGGTGCTGGCGCTCGGCACCTTCGCGGTCGGGACCAGCGGCTACGTCGTCGCCGGGCTGCTGCCGGCGCTGACCGGCGAGCTCGCCGTCTCCGAGACGGCCGCCGCCCAGCTGGTCACCGCCTTCGCCATCGCGTACGCGGTCGGCTCGCCCCTGTTCGCCGCGGTCACCGGCCGCTGGGAACGCCGCACGCTCCTGGTCGCCGCGCTCGTCGTCACCGCCATCGGCAACGCGCTCGCCGCCCTCGCGCCCGGCTACGTGACCCTGCTGCTCGCGCGGGTCGTCACCGCGATCGGCGCCGCGGTCTTCACCCCGGCCGCGAGCGCCGTCGCCGCCGAGCTCACCTCGCCGGAACGCCGGGGCCGCGCGGTCGCGCTCGTCTTCGGCGGGCTCACCGTCGCGACGATCCTGGGCGTCCCGCTCGGCAGTGTCCTTTCGCAGAGCGTCGGCTACCAGGCCGTCTTCGCGCTCGTCGCGGCCTTCTCGCTCCTCGGCGCCTTCGCCGTCCGGATGGTCTTGCCCGCCGTCCCGGCGCCGCCCCCGGTCCGGCTGGCCGAACGGTTCACCGTCGCCAAGGACCCGCGTGTGCTCGCCATGCTCGGCGCGACCGTGCTCGGCTGCCTCGCCGCGTTCTCCGTGTACACCTTCATCTCGCCGGTCCTGTCGGCCACCGCGGGTATCCACGGCACGACGGTCAGCCTGCTGCTGTTCGTCTACGGCGCGGGTGGCGCGCTCGGCAACGTCCTCGGCGGCCGCGCCACCGACCGCTGGGGCGCGAGGGGACCGCTGCTGATCGTGTTCGGCGGGATCACCGTGGTGCTCGCGATGCTGCCGCTGGTGGCGACCACCGTCGCGGGCGCGGCCGTCGTCCTCTTCCTCTGGGGGCTGGCCACCTGGTCGGTCAACCCGCCGATCCAGCACCGGCTGATCGAGCTGTCCAAGCAGAACGCCGGGCTCGTGCTCTCGCTCAACGCGTCCGCGATCTACCTCGGCGTCGGCCTCTCCGGCCTGGTCGGGGGAGCGGTGCTCAGCGGCGGCGGGCCGCTCCTGCTGCCCGAGATCGCGGCGGTGCTGACCGCGCTCGGCGCGGCCGTGGTCGTGGCGGGCTGGCGGAGCCGCGTGAAGCAGCCCGCCATGGCCGAGTGACGACTACTCGGCGCGTGTCTGGACTTCGCAGTCGGGGCCGGGGAAGACCAGCCCTTCGTGTCCGTCCGCGAACCGGACGAGATACGGCGGGGCACCGTGTTCGCCGCGTACCTCGAGGATCTCGCCGCGTTGTTCGGCCGAGCCCACCGTGCGTCCGTGCACGTGGATCTCGTCTCCGACGGTCGCCTGCATGAGAACCACCTCCGACGTTTCAAGGTTAGGAGCGTCGGACTGATCCCGCTACAGTGTCGGCATGATCCTCGAAATCCTTGGAGGCGCGACGCCTCACGTCCGGTGAGCCCGTCGATCCGGGTCCGCACGCCTTCGGAGCTGCGTGCGGCCAGAAGAAGGAAATCCCATTCCTGCTGGGGGCATCTCGTCGCGGCACCGCTGTGGCCGCTGCACGGCGCGAACCTCGGCACCCTGCTGCGGACCTGCGACGCCGTGGGTGCTTGCCTTGCCGTACCGAGGTTTCCCTGGGTGCCGGAGGCGCTGCGCCGGGGGAACACGTTGCGGCGTCCGGCTTGTGTGCACTGGGTGCACGATCCACCCGGCTGGCTGACGCGGGAGAAGGCGGCGGGCACGGCGATCGTCGGCGTCGAACTCGCCGACGAGGCCGTGCGCCTCGCCGATCTCCCGCCCGCGCGGGGGCGGACGATCGCCGTGCTCGGCCATGAGCAGCAGGGTATTCCGCCGGAAGCGCTCGACCTTCTCGACACCGTCGTCGAAATCCCGATGGTGGGCACCGGCGCGAGCCTCAACGTCGCCGTCGCGGGCAGTCTGGTGTTGTACAAATTGGCGGGCTTGCTGTGACCGTCGCCGATAGGCTGCCCGGATGACCGACGTACTCGACAAGGTGGCCGGGAAGAGCGGCGAATTGGTGCTCCGCAGGGCGGGCGATGATTTCGAGGTCATCGCCAACGGCGTCTTCCTGATGGACACCCGTAACGGTGAATCCGAACGGTTGCTCGTCTCGGTGGCCGCGGATCTGGTGCCGGGCAAGGCACGGATGCTGATCGGCGGCCTCGGGGTCGGCTATTCGCTGCGCGCCGCGCTGGACCACCCCGGTGTCGGCGAGGTCGTGGTCGTCGAGCGCGAGCCCGCCGTGATCGGCTGGAACCGCGAGGGCCCGCTCAAGGACGTCCACGACGACGCCCTGTCCGACGAACGGGTCACCGTGGTCGAGGCCGATCTGGTGAAATGGTTGCGCCGTACGGAAGAGCGGTTCGACGCGCTGTGTCTCGACATCGACAACGGTCCTGAGTGGACGGTCACCGACGGCAACGCGAAGCTGTATTCCGACGCCGGTCTCGACATGCTCACCGCGCGGTTGCGGCCGGGCGGCGTGCTCGCGGTGTGGAGTGCCGAGTCGGTGCCGTCGTTCGCGAAACGGCTGCGGGCTCGGTTCGGTGAGGTTCGGGAGCTGAAGATCCCGGTGCCGCAAGGGGAACCGGACGTGCTGTGGTTCGCGCGGGTGTAGCCGACGCCGCGCGCGTCAACGCCCGCTGGTGCGATGTGGTCTGCCGGACGGGCACCTTCACCACCCGCGTCTGGAAGTCGCCGATCCGGACGCCGCCGCTGTATCCCGACGCGGTGACTCTGGCTCCCGACGCGACGGCCGCGGAGGTACTGGACGGGATCGACACCTCACCAGGCTGCGCGGTGAAGGACAGCTTCGCCTGCCTGGATCTCGCGCGCGAAGGTTTCGAGGTGCTCTTCGAGGCGACGTGGATCGCGCGGATGGCCGACGTGCCGCTCGAACCGGGCTGGGCCCGGGTCGACGACCGGTTCGACGATCCGTCCGTCGCCGTGTGGTCGAACGGCGTCGCCGGAGTGACGGCCAATCGTGACGGCGGCTTCGCCGGACTGTCCAATTTGTACACTCAAGGCGATCTGGACGAGGCCTGGCGCGGCGCGACCTCGGCCGTCGCGGCGAGCTTCCCCGGCTTGCCGATCACCGGCTACGAACGCGGCGAAGATCTCGACGCCGCCCTCCGCGACGGCTACACGGCGCTGGGGCCGCTGCGGGTCTGGCTGAAATGATCCCCGCATGGAGATCACCACCTGGCACCTCGAACAGACCTCACCGGACGACCTGAGCGCGGCGAAACCGCCTGCCGTCCCGGTGACGGTCACCCGCGCCGAGCTGGTCAGCCCGGAGCTGAATCGCTACCTCTACACCGCCGTCGGCGGCGACTGGTTCTGGATCGACCGGCTCGGCTGGTCGTGGGATCAGTGGATCGAGTGGCTGGACAGGCCGGGCGTCGAGACCTGGGTGGCGTACGCGCAGGGGACGCCGTGCGGGTACTTCGAGCTCGACGGCACTGTCGAGGGCGAAGTGGAACTCGCGTACTTCGGCCTGATGTCGTCCTTCGTCGGCAAGGGCCTCGGAGGGCATCTGCTGACCGTCGCGCTGCGGGAGGCGTGGACGCTCGCGGAGCGCTGGCCGGGCAAAGCGCCGGCGCGCCGCGTCACGGTCCACACGTGCACCACCGACGGCCCGGCCGCGCTCAAGAACTACCAGGCGCGCGGCTTCCGGCTGTTCCGCACCGAGGTCGAGGAGGCCGAACTGCCCGCCGAGACGCCGGGACCGTGGCCGGGAGCCGGGAAGAAGAAGTAGCTACCGGCCGGCCTCCTGCTCCGTCCTCGGCCCCTCCCAGCCGTGCCGGGCGGCGATCTCCGCCGCCCGTTCGAACTCCGCGGGCCCCCACTTCGGGACCGGCATGCCCGGCACGGCCGGATCACCCGCCTCCTGGAAGAACTTCTCGAACCCGGCGGGGGTGTAGACGAAGATCGTGTGCGCGACGTGGGCGCTGATGTTCTTGAAGCAGTGCGGGACGCCGCGGGGGACGAGCACGAAATCCCCCGCCTTGCCGAGGAACTGCTCGTCGCCGACGGTGAAACTCAGCTGGCCGGACAGGACGTAGAACGCCTCGTCCTCCTGCGTGTGGACGTGCAGCGGCGGACCGCTTCCCGGCAGGATCGAGGACTCCAGGACGGACATGGCGCCGTTGGTGCTCTCGGCGCTCGCCTTCACGGTGTAGACGTTGCCGTCGAACCAGGTCGTCGGCCCGTGGCCGGCGGGAACGAGCGCGGATGGTTCGGTCATGCTGCTCCTTAGCGGTTGGCCCATGGCCGGTCGGACTGGTACGGGCGCGCGGCGGTCTCCTGTTCGAACGGCGCGCCCGCGGGGATGTCGATCAATTCCATCTGCATCCCCCACGGCGTCAGGAAGTACACCCACCGATCTCCCGCGATCGGCCCGTCGGTGATCGTTTCCGGGTCGCCGAGGACACGGACACCCGGTTGGGTCCGCAGATAGGCCGCGGCGGCGTCGACGTCCGTGACGTGGATCGCCAGGTGGTGACCGCCCCAGTCGCTGTTGCGGGGAAGCTCGCAGCGCTGATCCGGCGCGGTGTACTCGAAGAGCTCCAGGTTGGTCACCGGCCCCATCCGGAGCATGGCGACCCTGGCGACGGCCGAGGCGTCCACGGCGAGTTTGCGGGTCATCCAGTCGCCTTCCCGGTCCTGCACCGGGCCCTCGGTGTAGATCAGCTCCGCGCCGACGACCTCGACGAAGAACTCGACCGCCTGCTCCAGATCCGGGACGGTGTAGGCGACATGGTGCACCGCCCTGGCCCCGGGGATGCCCCGCCGCCGGGTCATGCCACGCCGCCGGGCACTTCGATCATCAGCCAGTTCAGGTGGTCCGTGCCCTGATTCGCGAAACGGTGCACCGCACCGGCTCTGGTGGCGATCAGGTCGCCGGGACGCAAGTCGTGCGAGACCTCGTCGACCCGCAGCGCACCTTCGCCCGACAGCACGAAACAGAACTTGTCGGTCCCGGTCCGCGTGTCCTCCACCCGGAGGCCGCCGGGTGGCAGCGAAGCCCAATGGATCGCCTGCCAGGTGCTGCTCAGCCCGCCCCGGTCGATCAGGCGGTTCCCGTCGGCGTCGGACCGGCCGCCGACGTCGGTGACGATCACCTCGTCCGCCCCCGTCTCGTGCAGCGTACGAAGGTTCTCCGCCGCATGGGCGAGTTCGGCGGCGGTGAGATCGTTGAGGAAGCAGGCCGCACCGATCCCGACCGGGATCGGCATCCGTTGCAGCCCGTCCCGGTGCCGGACCGTCTCCCGTAGCGCGTGTTCCAGCAGTTCGGCCTCCATCAACGGATGCCAGACGGGCAGGCGCAGCCGACGCATGAGCCGGAAGATCCGCTCGCGGTCCACTGTGGACACCAGGCCGCGGGCCTCGGCGAGCACCGTGGTCAGCGCCATGTCGATGGTCACGGCCTCGCCGTGCAGCAACGCGGGAAGCGCCCGCATCTCCAGCGTGGGACTGAACGAGTGACCGTAGTCGACCACCCGTTCCAGCTGCTTCTCCCACAGGTTCGGCTGCAGCTCCTCCAGCATGCCGCCCACCGCCCGGCTGAACACCTCGCCGGCGACGAGGTCGCCGGTCTGCGTCTGGCCGGTGAGCCGTTCGGCGAGGAGCAACTCGGCGTGGTCCTCCAGGAGCTGGAACAACCTCGCGTCCTTGATCAGCGCGATCTTGAGGATCTCGGCGAGGCCGTTGCTGATGTGCCGACCGTCCAATGTGGCCAGAAAATCGCGGTCCAGCAACGCCACCGTCGGCGCGAAGTACGAGCCGAGACGGTTCTTGTGGTCGCCGTGGTTCACGCCGGTCTTGATGCCGACGCCGGCGTCGACCAGCCCGATCAGTGAAGTGGGGACCCGGACGTACGGGGTCCCGCGCCGGTACAGGCTGCCGACCAGGCCGACGATGTCGAGCACGACGCCGCCACCGATGGCGATGATCGGCTCGTTCCGGCGGGAGATACCGAACGAGTCGAGGTCGTTCACCACGGTGAACACCGACTCCATCGTCTTGGTCTCCTCCGAGACGGGCAGGACGCAGAGGCTGTATTCGACGTTGTGGTGTTCCAGGTATTTGCGCACGTTGTCGCCGTAGATGGCGTAGACCTCGGCGTCGACCACGACGAACCGCCGAAGCCGTTCGGCGCGGACGAGGGTGCCCGCGTCGAGCAACGCCGGGTTGGACGGGTCGAGTACGCCGGTGGTCAGCCGGACTTCGTAGTCGACGGGGAGCTGGGCCTCGACCCGCCAGTGGTGGGCGGGCGAACCCGTCTCCGCCGGTTTCGATTCGACCGGTTGCATGTTCACGTCCTCGCGACCACTTCGTTGACGGCTGATTTGACTGCGGTGGCGACGGCCTCGATCTCGTCGGCCGTCGAGAGCGGGGTGATGCCGAATCCGGCGCCGAGATAGCCGTCGACCACGCCGACGGACAGCGTGATCGACCGGCCGAGGATGTCGTCGGTACGCGGCAGCATGTGCGGCTCGTACCGGACCTCGGTGGGATGGGCCTGGCAGCCGAAAGGATGTTCCGACGCGGTGGGCATGCGACGGCTGATCAGCTGGGGCATGTTCCCGTAGTAGTGACGGCCGGAGTCGATGAGCGTGGAGGTGCCGAGCTTGGCGGCCACCGCCCGCGCCGTCTCGACGGTCTCGAACCGCAGGACGAGGAAGGAATGGCATTCGCCGTCCGGATCGTTGAGCCGCCTCCGCTCGACGCCGGGCAGCTCACCGATCGCCTCGGCGAGCGCGGTCTTCTGCTTGCGCAGGGTTTCCAGGATGAGATCGATCTTGCGTAGCTGGCCGAGCGCGACGGCGCCGCTCAGTTCGTGCATCCGCAGGTTCAGCCCGAACAGCGAGTCGGCGTCGGCGATGCCGTGGCGCATCGGTTTGAACCCGTGGTCGTGGAAGGCGAAAGCACGTTCGTAGGCGTCGTCGTCCGCGATCGTGAGAAGCCCGCCGTCACCGCTGGTGATGATCTTGAAGAGGTTGAGGGAAAAGGCGCCGGCGTCGCCGACGGTGCCGAGTGCGCGGCCCCGGTACCGTCCGCCGGTGGCCTGGGCGGCGTCCTCGATCAGGAACAGGCCGTGGTCGTCCGCGATCCGGCGCAGCTCGTCCAGCGCGGCGGGCGCTCCCAGCATGTGCACCGCGAGAATGGCCTTGGTCGCGGGGGTGATCCGGCGCGCCACGTCTTCGGGGTCGAGGGTCAGCGATTCGTCGATCTCGGCGAGCACCGGGACCGCGCCGCGGTGGACGATGGCGGCGATGGACGCGATGAACGTGTAGCCGGGGACGATCACCTCGTCGCCGGGGCCGACGCCCAGCGCCGCGAGCGCGGTGAGCAGCGCGGAGGTGCAGCTGTTCACCGCCAAGCAGTGGGCGGCGCCGGTCCGCTGCTCGAATTCGCGTTCGAGCGTGAACACCATGGACGGTTCGGCGTCCTCGTCGAACCGGTACCTGTTCAGCTGCCAGGTGTCCAGCGCACGAGTGACCAACGCCTTCTCTTCGTCACCGAGGAACAAGTAGCCCGGGCCGCTCATCTGCGCGCCTTTCCGCCGAGGATGGATGTTCAGTGCCGAGAATTCCGCGCGCCGCCCGCAACGCCATCGCGACGCTGGTCAGGGTCGGGTTGCTCGCGTTGGGGGTCGGGATGAGGCCGTTTCCGCCGAGATAGAGGTTTTCGACGCCCCAGACCCGCGAACCGGGGTCGACCACGCTGGTGTCCGCGTCGGTGCCCATCCGGGTGGTTCCCGCGATGTGCAACGGAAGCGTGGGAACGATGAACCGTGGTTCCGACCCCGGCAGGTACGACCCGAGCGCGGCCGCGGCCCGCCGGAGGTCCGCCATCATCCGATGCTGCCGTTCGCGATCCCGTTCGCCGAGCGAGAATTCGAAGCCCGGTCGCGGCAGGCCGAAGACGTCCTGTTCGGTGTCGGAGAACCGCACCCGGTTCTCCGGGCGCGGGTCGACGAGCCCGAACCAGCGCAGGTCGACCACCAGCCGCTTGTCGATTTCCCGGTTCGGCACCAGATCGGCGTAGGGCAGGTCGCGATGGATCTGGCAGTGCCACGGACGGTCCGCCGACACCGGGATCCAGACGTTCGGATCGGCGTCGTCCACCGGGATGGGCAGGGGATCGGCGGGACGGCTCGCCCGGTGGGCGGCGACCCGGTCGGTGAAGCGCTCATCGGCCGTCACGCGAGCGACCAGGTCGTCGCCGAGCACGACCTGGCAGAAGGCGACCGGCTGTTCGGTGAGGTAGCGGCCGAGCGCCGGCGGGCGGATACCGGAGGCGTACAACAACTGGGGGGTGAGCACGGCGCCACCGGCGAGGACGTACGTTTCCGCCACGACCCGCAGCGTCCGCCAGTCGCGGTGGTCCTCGATCTCGGCGTACTCGATCCGCCCGCCGTCCGCCGACGGTACGAGACGGCGGCACAGATGCTGTTCGCGCAGCACGAAATCGTCCCGCCCGCCGTCCGCGAGCGGGCCGAGAACGGTGTCCGTCCCGGTCCAGCGCACGAGCCGCGGGTTGTCGGCACGGCGCCGCGCCGCCATCGGCAGATGCCGGACCCCGTACGCCTCGGGCAGCTCGCGGTACTCCGAAGCGAGCGCGTCCAGGACGATCCGATGCGAGACGGCGTCCGCGGTCAGGTCGGTTCCGGTGTGAAGCAGAGCCTCGGCGTCGTCGTAGAGCCGGTTCCACTCGGCGGCGGTGAAGGCGTCGGACAGTTCGACCGCCGGGTGGTGCCGTGGGGTCACCCCGGTCCAATGGGTGGCCATCCCGCCGACCGCATACGTGGCGACGCCCGCGTCCAGGCTGATCAACCGGCCGGGCTCGGCAGGTTCGGCGGCCGGAACCGACAGCGGGTGCAGATGCCCGCTGACCAGACCGCCGAAGCGCTCGTGGCTGTGCTGGTAGGCGAAGTGGTTCTTCAGGTGCTCGCCAGGACGGCTGGAGAGCTGCGGACCGGCGTCCACCATCATGACGCCGCGTCCGCCTTCGACGAGCGTGCGCGCGAAGGTCGCGCCCACCGGCCCGGAACCGACGACGAGAACGTCGACCTCGATTCGCTGGTGACTCATGGGACTCTCCTTTCCCTGGTCAGTCGGACGGGGTCCGGGTCGGCAACCGCAGGCTCACCGAAGCGGGCATCAACGCCAGGAACAGCATTTCCAGCGGGGAGTCGCCGACGTTCCGCCAATGACCGGCCGACGCGTGCGCGCAGAAGACCAGTTCGCCTTCGCGGGCGAGCAGCGGGTCTTGGCCGTCCTCGACGAACTCGGCCTCGCCGCGAAGCACGAACCAGGCTTCTTCGATGTCACTCCGGCCGCGTCCGTCGAGGACCGCGCCCGGTGCGAGCCGGACGAAATCGAAGGATTCGCATTCACTGAACAACATCCCGCGGCGCCCGAGGCACCGCCATACCGCTTCCCCGGCGTCGCCGTCGAGGGTCCGGGTGAGTCCGTCGCCGGAGTCGGAGACGATCATTCCGCACCTCCCGCGTCAGCCGGGACGACCAGGCTGACCACGAAGAACTCCAGTCCGTCCGGCCCGCCCTCGACGGTGACGGAACCGCGGAACGGCACCCCGACCGATACCCCGTAGCGCAACGGGACGGTGGTGGACCCGGACTTCGCGGATCCGGTGCCGTCGAGCGTGAAAAGCACGTGCTCTTGCTCGTCGGCCACCAAGGTCTCGGCCTGCCCTGGAGCGAGCTCGATCAGCCGGGCCCGCCGAAGCGGCCCGGACAGATAGTCCAGCGCGTCGACATCGCGGACCTCACGGAGCTTGATCACCTCGGCGCGGTCGCCGCTGGTGTCCTGTGCGGGTACCTCCGGCGCCATTCCCGGGCCGGAAACCTCGATGACCAGCCAGATCAGGTCTTCGTCACCGACATTGCGGATACCGTGCCGGGTGCCGAGGCAGGTGGTGAGCAGATCGCCGGCGGTGACCGGATGGTCGACGCCGTCGATCGTCATCACACCGCTGCCGGAGACCACGTAGTCGAATTGCTCGGTCCGGCTGTGCAGGTGCACGCCGCTGGCCCCGCCCGCGGGCAGGAAGGAACACTCCACCGCTTCCCATGCCCCGAACAGATTGTTCCGCCTGGCAAGGCATTTCCACCGGGCGACCTTCTCGCCGCCGTGCATTTCGTAGACCTCGGACAGCTCGTCCAGCGTCGTGACGGTCAGCCGGTCAGCCATGGTCGGCTCCGGTCAACGGCGCGGGCGCCACCGGGATCCGGGCGGGGAGCCGGTCGGTCACCGCGGTGGGCAGCACCGCGAAGGAAAGCAGTTCGAGGTGACCGGTGGACGGGTTGTGCAGCGACCCGCGCGTTCCGCCCGACCAGAGCACCAGGTCGCCAGGGTGCAGCGGGACGGAATCCTCGGTACCTGGCCTGAATTCCCCTTCACCGCTGAGCACGAACCAGACCGCGTCGACCCCTTCCCTGCCGCGTCCGTCCCGCGTCCCGCCCGGCGGCAGGCGGAGATAGTCGAAGGCCTCGCATTCGCTGTGCAACATCCCGCGCCGGGCGAGGCAGCGCCACGCGCCGCCGTCCTGGCTCCGGCTCAGTCCCTCGGCGTTGGTGACGATCACCGCGCCGCCCCGGCGGTCTGCGGTGTGGTGAGGCTGGCGATGAACAGTTCCAGGCCTTCGTCGCCCGCTTCCACCGTGACACTGCTGCCCAGCGGCAGGGTCAGGGCGACGCCGGCGCGCAGCGGCACCGTCGTCGATCCGGTCACCGCGGTTCCGTTGCCGCGCACGATGAACAGGGTGTGCTCCTGGTCCTCGGCGATCAGCGTCTCCTGCTGGCCGGGCTCGAACTGCGGCAGCCGGATCCGGCCGAGCGGCCCGCTCAAGAAGACACGCGCGTCGATTTCCCGTACTTCACGAAGATTGATCACCACGGCGTTGCTCATCGATTTCCCCCGTTTTCGGTCAGTTTCTGGTGTTCGGAATAAACGGCGGCCATAAGCGGGCCGACCACTTCGACGACCAGCCAGGTCAGCCGGTCTTCGCCCGAGTTGATCAGGCCGTGCCGGGTGCCGATGCCGTTCAGGATCAGGTCACCGCCCCGCACCGGGTGCTCCTGACCGTCGAGGAGCATGGTCCCCGTGCCGGAGATGATGAAATAGAGTTCTTCGGTCCGGGTGTGCACGTGTTCGCCGCTGATCCCGCCGGGCGGTAGCGCGGCCCATTCGACCGCCTCCCACGTGCCGAACAGGTCATGGCGGCGGGCGAACGCCTTCCATTCGGAGGCGCCGTCCGCGCCGTGCACGCCGTGGACCACCGACGCCTGGTCGAGGTCGGCGACCACCATGCCGCGGCTCATTTCCGCAGTCCGTCGAAGTGGGCGAGCCAGCCGTTCAGCGTGGGAGCGGAAGCCAGCTCTTCGAAGACGACCGGCACCTTCGCCCGGCGCCAGCGACCGACCAGCCGCATCATGTCGATCGAGGTCAGGCCCTGCAGGATCAGATTGGCGTCGGCGGGAACGTCCTCGGGCCGGGTGTCCAGCAGCGGGGCCAGGAGTTCGCGCAGTTCCTGCTCGCCGGGTGGTTGCGTACTCGACGGGGAATCGGTGTCCATGTCAGCCTTTCCGGTTCGTTACCGACAGACGGGATCGCTCGGCGAGCCGCAC
This sequence comes from Amycolatopsis japonica, assembly GCF_000732925.1. Taxonomy (NCBI): domain Bacteria; kingdom Bacillati; phylum Actinomycetota; class Actinomycetes; order Pseudonocardiales; family Pseudonocardiaceae; genus Amycolatopsis; species Amycolatopsis japonica. Next base: position 7,601,309 of record NZ_CP008953.1, on the reverse strand, counting down.
CAGCGCCACCTTGTCGACCTTGCCCAAGGGGGTGACCGGGAGTTCGTCGACGAACTCGACCCGGTCGGGAAGCTTGTAGCCGGCCAGCCCGCAGTCGTGCAGGGCCCGCTTGAGGTCGGGCAATGACGGGCGTTCGCCCGCCACCACGAGATAGGCGCAGGTCCGTTCCCCGAGGAGGTCGTCCGGCACGCCGACCACCGCCGCGCGGAGCACTCCCGGATAACCGAGCAGGTGCCCTTCCACCTCGGCCGCGGAGATCTTGTCGCCGCCCCGGATGATCACGTCCTTGATCCGGCCTTCGATGACCAGATCACCGTCGGCGGTCAGCCGGGCGAGATCCCCGCTGCGGTAGAAGCCGTCCTCGGTGAACGCGATCGCGTTGTGCTCGGGCGCGCGGTAGTAGCCCCGCAAGGTGTAGGGGCCGCGGGTGAGCAGTTCGCCGATCTCGCCGTCGGCGACATCGCGGTCGTCCGGGCCGACGATCCGGATTTCGTCCTCTTCGGACAGTGGCCTGCCCTGGGTACCCAGTACCACCTCCGGTGCGTCGCCGAGCCTGGTGAGGGTGAGCAGTCCTTCGGCCATGCCGAAGACCTGCTGGAGCTCGCAGCCGAGGACCGGGGTGATCCGCTCGGCGACCGACCGCTGCAGTTTGGCGCCACCGATCTGGACCACCCGCAGGCTCGACAGGTCCGCCTCGGACCACTCCGCCGCCTCCAGCCACAGCTGGGCGATGCTCGGCACCACCGAGGTCACGGTGACCCGCTCGCGTGAGATCAGGGCGAAACAGTCGTCGGCCGTCGGGTCGTCGGCGAGTACCACCGTGCCGCCGGAGACCAGCGTGCCGAGCACTCCGGGGCAGCCCCAGGTGAAATTGAACTCCAGCGGCAGGACCGCGAGGTAAACGTCCGAAGTGGACATTCCGAGCACCGCGGACGTGGCGCGGATCTGGTAGGCGTAATCATCGTGGGTGCGCGGGATGACCTTCGGCAACGCCGTCGTCCCGCCGGAGAGCAGGAAGAACGCCGCGTCCGACGGATCCTGCCCGGGGAGCTCGACCGGTTCCGCGTCCACCGTGGACAGATCGATGACATCGCCGCCCTTGCCGCTGAGGCTGAACAACAGCCGGAGCGAGGGCGCTCCCGAGCGGACCTCCTTCGCCAGCACCCGGTGGTCGAACCCGCGGTGCACCCCGGGCAGCACATACGCCACCGCGCCGGTGATCCGGCACAGATGCCCGATCTCCTGCGAGCGGTGCGCGGTCAGCGCGAACACCGGTTTGGCGCCGAGCCGGAACAGGGCGAAACACACCGCGACGAACTCCGGCACATTGGGCAGCTGGACCACGACCCGGTCGCCGGGGGAGATGCCGTACCTGGCGAAGCCCGCCGCCATCCGATCCGCCCAGCGGTCGAGTTCGGCGTAGGTGATCCGGCGGTCGCCGTGCACCAGCGCGATGGCGTCGCCGTACTCGGCGGCGGCCGTCCGCAGCAGGGTGCCGAGTGTCTCGCCCCGCCACAGCAGGGCTTCCCGGTAGCGCCGCGCCGGATCGGCGGGCCAGGGGGTGCATCCTTCCAACACGTCAGTTCTCCGTCGCTGGCTGAGGGGCGGTGAGGATTTCGACGACGGCGGCGCCCATGGAGGCGCCCGCTCCCGAGGACACCAGGAGCACGCGGTCACCGGGGCCGACCTGTCCGGAGGTCCACAGATGTTCGAGGCCGAGGAACACCTCGGTCACCCCGGCGTGCCCGACTTTCCTGATGTAGTCCCAGATCCCGCGGTCGGCGTCGATCCCCAGCGGATCGAGGAACATCGTTTCCAGCGATTCCCAGCCGAAACCGGGATGCGCGACCCTCGCGATCTCGTCGAAGGTGACATCCGCTTCCTTGAGCACCGACTCGGTGACGGCGACGATCTTGTCGCCGAAGTAGCCGATGGGCGGGGTGACCCCCTGCGCCCATTGCTCGCGCATGTACTCCCGCCGCTTGGTGAAGTCCAACGGCTCCCCGACGGTCACCCCCGGCGGGAACAGCGGGTCGCCGCCGCGGTCGAGCGCCTCCATCCGGGCGTCGGACACCGAACCGATCGCCAGCAGCCGGGCGAATCCGCCGCCGCGGGACAGGGCCACCGCCGCGGCGGAGTCGGCGAGCACGAACGCCGAGGAGGTGCGCCAGCGGTCCACCAGCGGGATGGAGAAGTTGTCCGCTGCGGTCACGAGCGCGGACGGGTGGCTCGGATTGGCCAGCAACCGGGTCGCGGCGAGTTCGAGCGCGGCCAGCCCGCCGAGGCAGCCCTGTTTGACCTCGATCGCCGGGATCGGCCGGTCCAGGGTGTTGTTCAGGATGTAGTGCGCGGGCGACCAGGCGTCCGGGCCCTGGTGATGGGCGTGGCTGTGGAACAGGACACCGAAATCGTTCGCGGCCCGGCCGGAACGCCGGATCGCCACGTTCGCGGCCTCGACCGCCATGTCCGGCGCGGGCGTCGACCCGGCGACCGTGACCGACAGGATCCCCGACGCCTCGCGGTCCGCCTCGTCGTACCAGCCTCGCGTCACCGCGGATTCGGTGCTCACCCGGTCCGGCAGGACGCTGCCGATCCCGGAAAGGTAGACGTCCTCCGTCCTCACGCGGGCACCTCCGCCTTGATTTCGGCGGCGACCAGGAAACGCGCGACGCTGTCGAGCTTCTCGCAGGTCTCCTCGAACTCCCGGTCCGGCTGCGACCGGCCGACGATGCCCGCACCGGCCCTCAGCCAGGTCCGGCCGTCCTGGCGGTAGACGGTCCGCAGCACCAGCGCGGCGTCCATCGCTCCTGACTCGTCCACGGTCAGCACGGCGCCGCTGTACAGGCCGCGACGTTCGGTCTCATAGCGGCGAATGGCCTCGTACGCGGCCTCTTTCGACACCCCGGACGCGGTCACCGCGGGAAAGACGGCGGAGAAGGCGTCCCAAGCGTCGTGACCGGCGGAGAGCTTGCCGGTCACCCGGGAGGCGATGTGCTGGACACTGCCTCGTTCTTCCAGCGTCATCAGGTTGCGGACACCCACCGAGTCCGGTTCGCAGACGGTGAGCAGTTCGTCGTTGCCGACCTTCACCGAGATCGCGTGCTCGTAGATCTCCTTCTCGTCCGACAGCAGTTCCCCGCGCAGCCGGTCGTTGGTCGCGGCATCCGCGGTGAGCGCCCTGGTGCCGGCCAGCGGCTGGCTGACGACCGTGCCGTCCTCGGTCACGCTGACCACGATCTCCGGGCTGAAACCGGCGGCTTCCAGGCCGCCCAGCCGGATGAGGAAGGACCGGGCCGGGGTGTTCCGGCGGCGGCCGAGCACATAGGTGCCGACCAGGTCGATGTCCTCGTCCACCTGTACGAGCCTGGACAGGATCACCTTCTGCAGCCGCGCGTCGGCGATGTCCTGTACGGCGCCCGCGACCGCGGCTCGGTACTCGTCGCGGCCGGTCTGCCTGACGTCCAGCGGAACGGCGTCGCTCTCACGGCCTTCGGCGGGGCGGCCGAGCAGGTCGACGAGGACGGCGAGGGTGTCGGGGTCGGTGGAGCGCACCCATGCCCGGCCGGAGCCGACGCGCACCTCGCTCTTGGGCACCACGAGATGCAGCAGGGGCTGGTCGTCCACATGCTTCAGGTCGCCGTCCTTGGCGTAGGACAGCTCGAACGTCGCGGCACCGTAAGCCCGCCAGCCCCGGACGGGCACCATCCCGAGCAGTTCCTTGACCTGACGCAACGGCCGATCACTCCAGGGCAGTCGCGCGGTCCGCACGCCGCCGAGCCGGGCCCCGTCCCGGTCGAGCGTCACCTCGGCGAGCACTCCGCCCGCATAGGACCACTGCCCGTCCTTCTCGTAGATGACGAATTCGCCGTGCGGGCCCGCCTCGGCCAGCCTTGCCGACACCTCCAGCGGATCGCCCGCCACCTCGATCGACGTCTCGACGTAGTGCGCCCACTCTGTCCCGCCCATTACAAAGCCCTCGATTCTGCTGATACGACGACAGGAAAGGAATACGGATCCGAATCAGCCCTGGTGCTACCGGCGCCAGGCGGAAACCACTTCGATGGCCTGTTTCGGGTTGAGCCTCGGATCACAGAAACTGGTGTATTTGTCGCCGACATGGCCGATCATCGACTCGTCGGCGACACATTCGGTGACCTCGTCGGGAGTGGTCTCCAAATGCAGCCCGGCGGCCACTCCCCGTCCTTCGGACACCGCACTCCTGAATTCGAGGATCTCCCGTACGACGGTTTCCACGAACCGGGTCTTCAGCCCGTCCGGGCCGCTCACGGTGTTGCCGTGCATGGGATCGGTGAGCCAGCCTGCCCGATGGCCGGCCTCGCGGACCGCGGCGACCAGTGGTGGCAGGCGCTCGGCCGCCTTCCCGGCGCCCATGCGGGAGATGAGGGTGAGCCTGCCGGGGACGCGGAAGGGGTCGAGGCGCTCGCAGAGCGCGACCAGCGCGTCCGGCGTCATATCCGGCCCCACCTTGCAGGCGATCGGGTTGTCGATCGTGGCCAGCAGGGCGGCGTGGGCACCGTCCGGCTGGTTGGTGCGGTTGCCGATCCATGGCCAATGCGTCGAGGTGAGGAGCCATCGGCCCGCCTCGGTCCGGCGCAGCATCGGCAGCTCGTAGTCGAGCAGCAAAGCCTCGTGGCTGGTCCAGACCGACGCCTCCGGCCGTTCGCCGTTGCGCAGACGCAGGTACTCCATCGCCGCGTTCGCCGCGTCGTAGCACTCGAGCAGGCGCTCCGGATCCGGCCTGCGAAGCACGGGATCCGGCTCCGGGCTGTTGACCAGGTGACCGCGATAGACGGGCAGGTCGACGCCGCCGACCCGCTCGGCGGGCCGGGACCGCGGCTTGGCGAACTGGCCCGCGATCCGCCCCACTCGCAGTACGGGTTTGCCGGTGGCCATCTTCAACGCCCCGGCCAGCATGTCCAGCAAGGCGATCTTGCGGGCCACGTACCCCGGCGTGCATTCCGCCGGATCCTCGGCACAGTCGCCCGTCTGCACGACCAGGAGTTCCCCTGCCGCGACCCTCGACAGGTGAGAACCCAGCTTGTGGACATCGTCCGCGTACACCAGCGGCGGCCGATCGGCGAGTATCTCTCTCACCATTCGCACATGCTGGTGATCGGGCCATTCCGGCTGTTGCAAAGCCGATTCGGCCGAAATCACCGGTAGATCACTCCGCACCAGAGCCTCCCCCAATGAGCCGAGTTCGCCGGAATTCGATCGCTTGATCGGCGGCGTTCGACCATTACTTAATCGCTGGGCATGAGCGGCGAATTCACTCGCCAGACACCGCTGAATTTTCGCGGCGGATTCGATCACCGAATCTATCAGAACACCGGGCACCTGAGTAGATCCGCGGTTCCCCGCCGTCTCGCCAGCGGGACAAATGCGGCCCGCCCGCTATCGGCGACGAATCCGGCAGTCGCCGGTCGTTTGACGTCCGCCTCAACTGAAACTATGCTGGTTGCAGTTTCGAAGGGGGGACAGGTGGCTCTCAGCAGCAGGAGCGCGGCAGCCATTCACGCGCTGACGATGCTGGCGCGCTGGGACGATTCGCTGACCTCCGCGGAGATCGCGGACAGTCTGGCGAGCAATCCGGTGCTGGTCCGGCGCATTCTCGGCAGCCTCCGTGACGCCGGGCTGGTGCGGTCGACGGAGGGACGTGGCGGCGGTTGGACGCTGGCGCGTCCGCCGGGGGAGATCACGCTCTACGACGCGTACACCGCGGTCGAGCAGGGGCCGATCCTGACCCGCCATGCCCATCCGCCCAGTACGACGTGCGATGTCGGCCGCCATATGCGCGCGCTGCTCGACGCGGAGTTCCGGGAAGCCGAACAAGCCATGGAAGAACGGCTCGGCCGCACGACGATCGCCCATCTCGTCCAGCAGGTGCTGGCCAAGGGACGCGAGCTCGCCCGCGAAGAAGGTCTTCGCGCCGGCCGCGTCTGAGGTCCAGAGCCCTGGGCTGGCGTCTCGGGTTCTCGGGGGAGGGTGTCTTGGCGTGCGTGGGTGGCGATGTCGCGTGATCAGCGGGACGACACGCGTGACGGGATGGACGACACGCGTGTCCAGGGGGACGACTCGCCGTGCAGCCCGGTCGCGCCCGTGTCGTCCGTTCAGTCACGCGTGTCGTCTACCCGATCACGCGTGTCGTCCGTCCTGTCATGGGAAACGAGAAGCGCCGCAGGCCGGAACACCTGGGGTGAAGGGACTTTCTTCGCATGCGATGACGCGGTTGTTCAGTCGAGACTGGGCCGATCAGGCCCACCACAGCAGAACCCGGTCAAGTCCATCCATAAAGGACGGTCAATGAGCGTGAAACGTCTGATTCGTACCTATCGGTGCGGTGTTCCTGCCGCTGCGCGTGGGCTGAGGGCGCCAGCGGAAGTACATGAAGGACCCCTTCCTTGCGCCTAGGTACAGGAAGGGGGCCTTCATGTACAGCGGAGACGACCAGAACGGAAGCCATGTCCTCGAAATCCAACCCGTGGCCCGCGCTCTACGCGGTCATCGTCGGTTTCTTCCTGCTCCTGCTGGACATGAGCATCGTCGCGGTGGCCAACCCGGCGATCATGGCGGATCTGCACGCCGACATCTCCCAGGCGATCTGGGCCACCAGCGCGTACCTGCTGGCCTACGCGGTGCCGCTGCTGATCACCGGACGGCTCGGCGACCGCTTCGGCCCCAAGAACGTCTACCTGCTCGGCCTGGTGGTGTTCACCGGGGCCTCGCTCTGGTGCGGAGCGTCCACCAGTATCGACATGCTGATCGCGGCGCGCGTCGTGCAGGGACTGGGCGCGGCCCTGATGACGCCGCAGACCATGGCCGTCATCACCCGGACCTTCCCGCCGGACAAGCGCGGCGCGGCCATGGGGCTCTGGGGTGGCGCGGCCGGGCTGGCGGCGCTGGTCGGCCCGATCGTGGGCGGCGTGCTGGTGGACTGGCAGGGCTGGCAATGGATCTTCTACGTGAACGTGCCCATCGGCATCCTCGCCTTCGTACTGGCGGTCTGGCTGGTGCCCGCGCTGGAGACCCGGGAGCACAAATTCGACATCACCGGGATGGCGCTGTCCGCGATCGGCATGTTCCTGCTGGTGTTCGGTATCCAGGAGGGCAACGCCAGGAACTGGGACCTCGTCATCTGGGCGCTGATCGTCGCCGGGGTCGCCGTGCTGATCCTGTTCGTCGTCAACCAATCCCGCAACACGCGGGAACCGCTGGTCCCGCTGAGCCTGTTCAAGGACCGCAACTTCTCACTGTCCAATGTGGCCGTCACTTCGATGGCCTCGGCGGTGAACGGCCTGTTCGTGATCGCCTACTTCTATCTGCAGCAGGTGCGTGACCTGTCACCGACGAAGTCGGCGATGGTCTTCGCGCCGATGGCGATCCTCACCGGCTTGCTCGCGCCCTTCGTCGGCAAGATCGCCGATCGGCTGCCGCCGCGGATGATCCCGACCATCGGTTTCGCCTTGTTCGCCGGGACCTTGTTCGGCTATACGTGGGTCATGACGCCGGATTCGTCCCTGGCGCTGTTCGTCGTCCTCGGCGCGATCGCCGGTATCGCGAACGCCTTCGTCTGGGCACCGCTCGCGGCCAACGCGATCCGGAACCTGTCCATGCATCAGGCGGGAGCCGGCTCCGGAGTTTTCCTGACCACCCGCCAAATGGGATTCACGCTCGGCTCGGCCGCCATCAGCGCGCTGCTGTCGACGCGCATCGCGGCACAGGGACTTCCCGCCGGTCCGATCGGCGAAACCGGTGACGGCACCAGTGTGCGCGACCTGCCACCCGAACTGCGCGAAACGGTGCTGCACAAGCTGAGCAGCGCGCTCAGCCAGTCCATGTACCTGCCGGCGTTGGTCCTGCTGATCGGTTTGGTGGCGTCCGCGCTGTTCGTGGGACGGCCCCGCGCCGCGGAAGTCTCGACGGCGCAGGCGGAGAAATCCCCCGCGGGGCGTTGAAGCCCCACACACCACAGAATGCGGAAAAGCCCCTTTCGCTTCGGCGAAAGGGGCTTTTCGGTCGATCGGCTCAGACGGTCTTCATCATTCCGCCGTCGATCACCAGATCCGCACCGCTCATATTGGCCACCTTGCCGGAGGCGAGGAACACCACGAGCGCCGCGATCTCCTCCGGGTCGGCGAACTCGCCGGTCGAGGTGCCGACGGAGGCGGGCAGCTGATCCTTGAAGGTGTCCAGCGTGGCACCGGCTCGTTTGGCGATCATTTCGCCGGGACCGCCGGGTGAAGTCCACAGATCGGTCCACACCGGGCCGGGTGAAATGGTGTTCACCCGCAGACCCTGTCCGCCGAACTCCTCGGCGAGTGCCTTGCCGAGATTCGACACCGCGGCCTTGACCGCGGATTGCGCGACCAGCCGCGGCTGGGGCAGTTTCGCGTTGACCGAACTGATGTTGATCACCGCGCCGCGGCGCTCGAGAAGGCTCGGCAGCGCGGCCCGCGTCGCACGGACATTCGACATGAACGTCACATTGAAGGTGTGCAGGAACGCCTCGTCGTCGAGCTGGAGAAATCCGCCGGGCGGCGTCGACGTGCCCGCGACATTGTTGACCAGCAGATCGATTCCGCCATGCTGGTCGAGAGCGTGCCGTACGACGCGGGCGGGCTCGTCGGGATGGCCGAGATCGGCCTCGAGCGCGTCCGCGGTCAGTTCCTTCAATCCGGCGGTGACGGTGCGGCTGCCCGCGACGACGGTGTATCCGTCTTCGACCAGCGCGCGAACGATCGCGAGGCCGATCCCCCTTCCGGCTCCGGTCACTACAGCGACACGTGTTTTCTTCGTCGTCATGAGAGGTGTCCTCCACCGCTTCAGCGGCAATAGTCGTGCTGGATCGAATCCCGCATTGGCCCGAACAGGCGACCGCCCCGGAGGTTCGTCCCGCCAGCGGGACGAACCTCCGGCCGTCGATCGGGCTCTGTGAAAACCGCGTTCACGTGTAATATCCCTTTCGGTGAGCGTCTCCGCGCCGCCGACAGGCATTTACCGTCATCACGTCGATTTCGTACTCAATATATCCTCTGCCGCCCGGTCGAGTATCAGGACCATCCAGTTCTCCAGATGATCATCCGCCTGTTGTGCGGCGGCTCGCCAGCGCTCGACGCGTTCCCTGGCAACGGCGAGCCTCGGCACCACCGAGGCCGGTTCCGCGCCGGTCTTCTTGTTCGCTTTGATCCCCCGCAGCCTGCGGCGTAGCTCGTTGCGCGACCATCTTTCTTTCTCGGCACGGTCCAGCCAATGGTCCTGTTCCCTGGTGTCGAGTGCGGCGACCTCGGCGTGATGCTGGAAACTCAGCAGTTCACGGCGTCTCTCCAGTTGGAAACGGCGCGTGACCCAGGCATAGTTACGCAGGGTCTGATAGTCGAGGCCCGCGGCGTCGATCGCCCGGACATAGCGATCGGCGTAGTTCTCCTGACCGCAGACCAGCCAGTCGCCAAGGCACCAGGCCGATGAATCGAAGATCCGGGAAAGCTGCAGTCCCGCTCGTTCCCAGTCGCCATAGGTGAGGCTGGGCGGAATACGCAGGCCAAGGCGCGAGATCAGCACCTGGTCGGCGCGGACCTGCGGTTTCGGTTCTACTTGCGCCGGCTCGAGAACATCTCGGTTGGTTGGTGGCACAGTTCCCCCTGAAGGGTCGGACATTGTCGTTTGGTGTACTCGCGATGAATTCCAGACGGCGTGGATCGACGCAGCAGACAATGGGCGACCTGACGGAGCCGTCGATGAAACGATAATGGACGGCCCCCGCGCGTCTCACTCCGTGAAACCGCTCCGGGTATACCGGCTGGACGCCGTGAACTCACCGCATGGACACCCCCCATAGGCCACCTCCGATAGTAGCCCAGTCGTTACTCATGTGCGTTGCCCGTGACACCTGTTACGGGCTACTCCGAATGCGCACCCAATCGTCGCAGTGCTCTGGTAGGCTCGCGCTCACTTGGTGGCACGGGGGCCCGCCGAGGATGGGGTGTTGTTGGGGGCAAAGGCGCATATTCTCCGACGGCTCGTCTCGATGACGACGTCCGTCTTCTTTGTTCTGCCCCTGGATCTCCAGCGCGTATTCGACATGACTTCAGTGGGGAAAACAATGGAAGAAAGAATCGCCGATGCCGCGCGTGGAAAGGGCAGGCGGGCATTTCTCAGCGCGAGCGCCGGGTTGGCCGTCGGCGCCGCCGCGCTCCCGTTCCTCGGCTCCGGGACCGCGAACGCGACCGATCGTACGACCGACGCGTTCGGTCCCTTCACCGTCAAGCCGGGCGACCCTCGTTACGGGGAATTGATCACCGGCAACAATCAGCGCTGGGTGGGTTCTCCCGACTGTTTCCAGCTGGTCGGTTCGACCCAGCAGGTCGTCGACGCCGTCCAAGCCGCGGTCACGTCGGGCAGGCGGATCGCCGTGCGCAGCGGCGGCCACTGCTACGAGGACTTCGTCAGCAATCCCGACGTGCGCACGGTGATCGACATGTCCGAAATGGACTCGGTCTCCTACGACCCGAACATGAAGGCCTTCGCCGTCGAACCCGGTGCGCGGCTGCTGAACCTGTACGCCACCCTGTACAAGGGCTGGGGCGTGACCCTCCCCGGTGGACGGTGCTACTCGGTGGGCGCGGGCGGCCACATCTGCGGCGGCGGCGATGGTCCGCTGTCCCGGCGCCTCGGGCTCACCGTCGATCATCTGTACGCCGTCGAGGTCGTCGTGGTCGATCAAACGGGCAAGGCGCGCAGTGTCGTGGCGACCCGCGAGCCCGCCGATCCCCACCGTGATCTGTGGTGGGCGCACACCGGTGGCGGCGGCGGGAACTTCGGCGTGATCACCCGCTACTGGCTGCGCTCGCCCGGCGTGAGCGGTGCCGATCCGGCGAACGCGCTGCCCAAACCGCCGTCGACCGTCCTGGTCAACGGAATGTCGTTCTCCTGGGCGGAACTCACCGAGGCGAAATTCGCCAGGCTGCTGAAGAACTTCACCGGATGGCACGAGCGCAACAGCGCACCGGATTCGCCGGGTACGGCATTGTCGGCTTCGCTCGCCCTCAATCACAAGTCCAACGGCAACGTGGGCATGTTCGTCCAGGTCGACGGCGACGTTCCGAACGCGGAGCAGTTGCTGCAGGATTTCGTGACCGAGATTCGCGACGGCGTGTCGGCGACGATGCTTCCGCTGAGCGGAAACGTGGGCGAATACAGCGCGATGCCACAGCTGGTCAATGCCCAGCGGTTGCCCTGGTTCCAGTCGGTTCGGCTGCTGGCGACCAATTCGCCCATGCTGACGAATCCGACGCTACGCGCCGACCACAAGTCGGCCTACCACCGCAAGGCGTTCACCGACGCGGACGTGGCGGTCGTCTACAAGCACCTCACGAGCACCACGATCGACAACCCGAACGCGATGCTGCTGTTGCTTCCGTACGGTGGGAAGGTGAACGCCGTGGACCAGGCCGCGACCGCCGCCTCGCACCGGAGTTCGGCGTTCCAGGCGCTTTGCCAGACCTTCTGGGCCGCTCCCGGCGACGACGCCAAGAACCTGGCCTGGGTCCGCAAGTTCTACGCCGAGCTCTACGGCGCCACCGGGGGCGTGCCCGTCCCCAACGACCGCACCGACGGCTGCTACGTCAACTATCCCGACACCGACCTGTCGGACCCCGCGTACAACTCTTCGAAGGTTCCCTGGCACGACCTGTACTACAAGTCCAATTACGCACGCTTGCAACAGGTCAAGGCCAAATGGGACCCGAAGGACATCTTCCGGCACAAGCAATCCATCAAACGTCCGTCTTGATCCGTGCTTATTCGGCGCTCGCCCGGGAGGCCTCTTTGGCCGCCTTCTTGAAGGCGCGGACCTGGGCGAGCGTCTCGGGGCTGGTGACGTCGGCGATGGAACGGCGGGAGCCGCGGTCGCCGTAGGCGCCGGCGAGGGCACGCCAGCCTTTGGGCTGGACGCCCAGTTGCTTGCCGAGGAGCGCGAGGAGGATCTTGGCCTTCTGCTCGCCGTAGCCGGGGAGTGCTTTGAGGCGTTTGAGGACCTCTTCGCCGTTGGGTTTGGGGCGGCCTGCCGTCCAGATCGCGGTGGTGTCGCCGTCGTAGTGCTCGATGACGTGCCGGGCAAGGGTCTGGACGCGCCGGGCCATGGAGCCGCCGTAGCGGTGGATGGCGGGTGGGGTGACGCAGAGTTCGACGAACGTCTCGGTGTCGGCTTCGGCGATTTTGTGGATGTCGAAGCCGTCCATCCGGTCGGCGATCTTCTTCGGTCCCCGGAAGGCGTGTTCCATGGGGTACTGCTGATCAAGGAGGAGCCCGGTCACCAGGGCGAACGGATCGTCGTTGAGCAGCTTGTCGGCGTCGGCGTCGCCGGTCAGTCGGAGCTCGTTCGGCATGACATCATCTTCCCGGATCAGTGGTGGCGCGGCGGTTACCCGCGATACGCGCGTCCTGCGCCCAGGATCTCACGACCGGGCCGGAGCGCGCGTCCTCATCCGTGCGGATCCACCAACAGGTCCGCCGCCGCGGTCGTGACGGCGTCCGACACCGCCGCCAGCGCGGGGGAGTCGAGTTTCCACTGCTGCCAGAACAGCGGTACGTCGATCGGGTGATCCGGGTCGAGGCAGGCGAAGGTGCCGTCGCGCAGGCGGTCGCCGATCTGCGCGAGCGGCACCATGCCCCAGCCCATGCCGGCCGCGACGGCGTCGAAGAACCCTTCGGACGACGGGACGTAGTGCCGCAGCGAGCTCGCGATCGTGCCGCGCTCACGCGCGAAGCGGTCCTGAAGGTCGTCACGGCGGTCGAAGACGACGACGGGTGCTTCGGCGAGGTCGAGGTCCGTGCCGAGCGCCGGGCTCACGACGGCCAGGTAACGCATGTGCCCGAGCCGGTGCACCGAACACCCCGCGACCGGATCGGGTGACGACGTCACGGCGGCCATCACCAGGCCCTCCCGCAGCAGGGTCGTGGTGTGGTCCTGGTCCTCGCGATGCAGTTCGAAGCAGATCTTCTGCTCGGGCGGCACCCGCGTGAGGGCGGGCAGGAACCAGGTCGCCAGCGAATCCGCGTTCACCGCGATCGGCAGCCGGACCGGTTCGTCGCCGGCGGTCAGGCCGAGTTCGGCCCGGGTGTCGGCCTCCAGCAGGGCCATCTGACGGCCGAACCGCACCACCGCCTGCCCGGATTCGGTCAGCCGCACCGGTTTCGTGCGGATCAGCAGGACAAGGCCGGTGCGCTGTTCGAGCGCCTTGACGCGCTGGCTGATCGCCGACGGCGTCACGTGCAGCGCCGACGCCGCCGCGTCGAACGTGCCTTCGTCGGCGACCACGAGCAGCGTGCGGACCAGGTCGAGCGGCAGATCAGTCATCACGAACGCTAATCTTACGTAAGAATCTTTAGCTGTACTGTTGACGATCGGCTTCCTAGCCTGGTCCGTATGGGAGACGTTCTGTTCAGCCTGGGCGCCGGATTCGGCGCCACCATGGCCCTCATCGTCGCGATCGGCGCCCAGAACGCGTTCGTGCTGCGCCAGGGCATCCGTCGCGAGGCGGTGCTCGTGGTGGTGCTGATCTGCATCTTCTCGGACGCCATCCTGGTCAGCCTCGGCGTCGGCGGGGTCGGCGCGCTGGTGGGGACGTCACCCGAAGCGCTGACCGTCGTCGCCCTGATCGGCGGCGCCTTCCTGCTTTGCTACGGCGCTCTCGCGGCCCGCCGCGCGTTCAAACCGGCCGCGCTGGAGACCGGCGGCCCGGAGACCGGCGGATCGCTGCGCCGCATCGTGCTGACCACGCTGGCGATCACGTGGCTGAACCCGCACGTCTACCTCGACACCCTCCTCCTGCTCGGCGCGATCGCGGCCGGGCACGGCAGCGACCGGTGGGCGTTCGGGGTCGGTGCCGTGTCGGCCAGCGTGCTCTGGTTCCTCGCGCTCGGTTTCGGCGCGCGGCTGCTCAGCGGGTTCTTCCGCAAACCGTCGTCGTGGCGGGTGCTGGACGGCCTGGTCGCCGCGACGATGATCGGTCTGGGCGTGGCGCTGGTGGCCGGCGCCTGATCACGGCAGGCGGGCCAGCTCTTCGGCGGTGAGCACGAGATCGGCCGCGGCCGCCGAATCGCGGATGGTGACGGGCCTCGTCGAGCCGGGGATCGCGATCATCGACGGTGACTTCGCGAGCAGCCACGCCAGGCACACCCGCTGGGCGCTGACGCCGCGTTCCTCCGCCACGGCACGAAATTCCGCGCCGATCCCGCGGAGCGGGCCCCACGGCAGATACGCGAGCCCGAGTTCGGTGCACAGTGCCAGCTCCGGTTCGTGCACCAGCTGCGCGGGCGCGTGCTCGTTCTGCACCGAAACCAGTGTCTCGCCGAGGATCTCCCGTGCTTCGAGGATCTGCGCCCGGGACACGTTGGAGATCCCGGCGAGCCGGATCTTGCCTTCGTCGGCCAGTTCCTTGATCGCGCCGACGGACTCCGCCCACGGCACGGTCTCGTCGGGCTTGTGCAGCTGGTAGAGCCCGATCGCGTCGACGCCGAGCCGGTTCAGCGAACCCTCGCAGGCGGCCTTGAGATGCGCGGGAGTCCCGGTGACGGTCCATGAGCCGTCACCGGGACGGCCACGGCCGCCCTTGGTCGCCACGAGCACCGCGTCCGCTCCACTGTGGACGGCCAGTGCGGCGGCGATCAGCTCCTCGTTGTGGCCGATTTCGTCCGCGTGCCAGTGGTAGGAGTCGGCCGTGTCGATGAGCGTGACCCCGGCGTCGAGCGCGGCGTGGATGGTGGCGATCGCGCGGTCGCGATCCGGCCGGCCTTCGATCGACAGCGGCATCGCGCCGAGGCCGATCGCGCTCACTTCGACGTCTCCGATGCTGCGGTAACGCATGCGGGTCAAGCCTTTCTGAGTTCTTCGACGGCTTCGCCGAGCCAGTCGGTGGTGGTGGAGAAGGAGAAGCCGAGGCCGGTCGCGCGCGAAGTGTCCAGGACGGCGTAGCGGTCGAAGGAGAACGGCGAGGCGTCTTGCTCGACGACCCGGAACTCCGGCTCCGCGCTGATCGCGGCGGCGAGCTCGAGCACCGACAGTTCGCCGTGCGAACCCGCGTTGACCGGACCGGTGAAGTCCGCGAGCGTGGCCCAGGTCAGGAAGTCCGCGATCTCACGCGCATGGATGAACGTCGAGGGTCGTGGATCCGCGTGGATGTCCACGGCGTCCCCGGCGTCCAGCCGTTCGACGTAATGCCGCAGCCGCCCGGTGAAGTCTTCGCCACCGAGGACGTGCGCGACGCGTACCGAGACGAACGGTGTGTCTCCCGCGGCGAAGACCGTCTCGGCCTGCCGCTTGCCATCGCCGTAGTCGTACTCGGGAAGTTCGAGATCGACGGTCGCCGGGGTGACCAGCGATTCGGTCATCGGGGTCTCGGTCCGGACCTGGTCGTAGACCTCGATCGTGGACGTCATGACGTAGCGGTCCGCGCGCAGGACACGGCGCGCGATCTCCGCCTGGACCGGCGTGTAGCAGACCTGGTCGAGCACGACGTCGAACGAACGGGAACCCAGCGCGGCCTTGAGTTCGACTTCGTCGTCGCGGTCGACGATCAGCTGCGCGACGCCGGACGGCGCGGGGGTGGAGCCGCGGTTCAGGACGGTGACGTCCATCCCGGCATCGCGTAGCCGCTCGACCACCCCGCGGCCGAAGTACCGGCTTCCACCGAGAACGAGCACTTTCTTCATGGGCACCAGTGTTACGGTGGTGATCCAGGTGTTTGAAGGGGAAAACATGGGCGAAATGGCTGTATCGCTGAAAGATTCTCGGTCGAATCGAGGATCCGCTGAAAGCTCACTGGACGTGATCGATCGGCGACTTCTCGAACTCCTCCAGGAGGAAGGCCGCATCACCCTGAGCGAACTCGGGCGCCGTGTCTCGCTGAGCCCCGCCGCCGTCGGCGAACGCGTCAAACGCCTCGAAGCCGACGGCACGATCACCGGCTACGCGGCGCTCGTTTCGCCGTCCGGGATCGGTCTCGGGCTGCGGGCGTTCGTGCGGATGGCGCCGCACAGCGGGTTCACCGTCCGGCATCCGCGCACGCGGAAGATCATGGACCGCCCCGAAATCCTCGAACTGCACCATGTGGTGGGGGAGGACTGCTGGATCCTGAAGATCGCCGTGCGGGACACGAGCCACCTGGAAGAACTGCTGGAGGACCTGTCCGCATTGGGCGCCACGACGACGTCGATCGTCATGTCCAGTCCGATCGAGAGGCGCGTATTACTGCCCTTGTGATCTGTCACAAGAGGCGGCGTGTAAGTCTGGTCGTTCTCCCGGTTCCGCTCGTCGATTTGTGACGCATGATGACTCGCATCACATACTGACGAGTAACCGGAGGCAGGGATGCGGGCTCGGATCCTCACCACGCTTGTCGCGGCCTTGACGTTCACGATCGCCGTCCCGGCGGTGGCGAGCGCGGCGCCGTCGAGCGGTTGGAACGACTGGTCGTGCGAGCCGAGCGCGAGCCATCCCGAGCCGGTGGTGCTGGTGCACGGCCTCGGCGGCAACGCGACGACCAACTGGTTCTACCACGCGCCGAAGCTCAAGGACGCCGGCTACTGCGTCTATTCGCTGACCTACGGCTCCACCGTCCTGGGTGGACAGTTGTTCGGCGGGCTCGCCTCGATGCGGAAGAGCGCGGCCGAACTCGGCGCGTTCGTCGACCGCGTGCGCACGAGCACCGGCGCGGACAAGGTCGACATCGTCGGGCATTCCGAGGGGACGACGATGCCCGCGTACTACCTCAAATTCGAGGGAGGCGCGGAGAAGGTGAAGCATTTCGTCGGCTTCGGCTCGAACTTCAAGGGCACGTCGCTCAACGGGTTCTCCGAGCTGGCGAAGGCCGTGCTTTCGCTGCCAGGGATCGACCTGCTCGCCGACGGCGTCTGCGGGGCGTGCCGCGAATACCTCGCGCCATCGGCGTTCCTCGACGACCTCGCCCGCGGTGGGGTGAGCGTGCCCGGGCCGACGTACACGAGCATCGTGAGCCGGCACGATCGAGTGGTCACGCCGTACACCAGCGGCGTGCTCGGCGAGCCGGGCACGACCGACATCGTGGTGCAGGACCGGTGTGGCGTGGACGTTTCCGGGCACCTCAGCCAGGCGATCGACCCGAACGTGACGGGCCTGATCCTCAAGGCGCTCGACCCGGAGAACGCGCCCGCGCCGAAATGCGTGCCGTTCTTCGCGCCGCTGTAGACCTCAGGGCCTGGTCGCGTGCACCACGAACACCGACCGGACCCGATCGTCGGACTCGACGTCGAGCCGCTTCACGGTCACCTCGGTGAAGCCGGCTTCGGAGGCCAGTTCCGCCGCGTCGTCCTCGGTTTCCGGCAGCTTCAGGTCGGCGGGGACGATCGCGGCGAACGCCTCCGACGGCCGGAACGCCGAGGCGATCGGCAGGCTGAAACCGACCCGTCCGCCCGGGCGCAGCGCACGCAGCCAGTCGCGCAGGGCGGCCGCGCCGAGGAAATGCAGCGAGGACGCGCATAGCACCGCGTCCGCGCCCTCGTCCTCCACCGGCGACGGGACCGCGGAGGCGACCTGCCAGGTGATGCGCTTGCCGGGATCGTCGGTCGCCGCCTTCGCCTCGGCTCGGGCGATCATGCCCGGCGAGATGTCGATCGCCAGCACTTCGCCCGGCTCCAGGCGCAGCGCGGCGAACGCGGCCACCCCGGTCCCGGTCGCGACGTCGAGAACACGCTCGGGCGCGGTGCTGCCGAGACCGTCGACGAGCGCGTCGGCGACGAGGCCGTGGAAGGTGTCTTCGTCGTAGTGCGCGGCGATGCCGTCGAACAGCCCGGCCGCGATCTCCTCGCTCACGACCGAGACCCTATCCGGGAGACGGCGCCGCCCGGCGAAACCCAGGTCGACGCGGTGATACCAGCACAGCTCCGGGTCGCCTTCGAGCCAGCACAGCAGGACGTCGACGCCGTCGAGCTCGGCGGGGAAGTCGACCAGGAGCGGGGCGAACCCCTTCAGCTCCGCACCCGTCCGCTGGACGGTGGTCATCAGGTCGTCCAGCCGGGCCTGCGCGGCCTTCCACTCCGGCATCCCGCCGAGCGAGGTCTCCCGGCCGCCCGGGCGCAGGGAAGCGGCGAGTTCGGCCGCGTCGGCGCGGAGACGGACGAGCTCGTCGAGCACCGGACGTAGCCGGGCGAGCTCGGCGCGGGCTTCGGGAACGGTGAACAGACCCATGCGCCGATGGTCCCAGCCCGCTCAGCGGCGCCTCCGGGCGAGTCTCGACGCGAGGCCCGCGCCGATCAGGAGGAAACCGGTCGCGAGCAGGCCGCCGATGAACAGCCAGCTCGTGACGCCGTAGGTGACATCGTTCTGCGGCAACAGTTTCACCAGCCGGAAGCCCCACTCCGGGACGGCGATGGTGGCCACGCCGGGTGCGACGCCCCAGACGAGACCGCCGAGGATCGGGCCGGTCGCGGAGAGCGCGCCGAGCAGCCCGACGGCGAGCAGGAGGATCCCGCCGCCCACGAGCAAGCCGATGCTGAAGACGTCACGCTGGGTGCTGAGTGTCGCCTGGACGAGCATCTGCTGCCGCAGCCCGCCCCAGGCCAGCAGACCGAGGGCGACCGGCGTCAGGATCAGGCCGCCGGCGCCGCTGAGGACGCGTCGCACACCTCGGCCGGCGCGCGGGTCTTCGGCGCCCAGGCCGTCGTCGAACGGCTCGTACGGTTCGTACGACTCGACGTCCTCGTACGGTCTCCGGGGGTCTCGCGGGTTTTCGGGTTGCTCGTACTCGCCGTACTCCTGGTAGTCCTCGTCGTCGTACTCCGCGACGTACCGGTGCGATGACATGGGCGGGTCACCTCCCTTGCCCCGGACTACGGACGCCGGCCCCCTTCGGTTCACTTTGATCTCCGCGGATCGCGTTTAGCCCGCTAAACGCGATTTGAGCGACGCCGCGAGAGGGTGCCGACCAGGCCCGCCCCGATCAACAGGAAACCGCCCGCCACCAGCGCGCCCATCACCAGCCAGGTCAGCAGGCCGGTGCCGAGTTCCCTGGCCCCGACGTCGTAGATGAGGCCCATGATGTCGTGAGGGCTCAAGAAGAACGCGAGGCCGGGCAGCACACCCCACAGCAGCCCGCCCAGCACCGGCCCGAGCCCGGACAGCGCCCCGAGGAACGCGACGCCGAGCAGAAGCAGGCTGCCGACGATCAGCAGGATCAGGCCGAGCGGGTCTTCGGCGACGCTGTAGGCACGCGAGAAGCCCTGCTGCAGCCGCGAGCCGCCGTAGATCGTGACGCTCAACGCGACCGGCGTGAGCAGGAAACCGCCGAGCCCACTGATCACCCGGGGCACCGCCCGGCTGCTTTGCCTAGGCTGGAGGTAAGGCTCCGGCGTCGCCGGCTGCCCGTGCGGTGGCACGGCGTAGGGGTCGGTGGTCATGAGGTCCGCCTTTCCGGTGGCCGACGTGCCGATTGTCGGGTTCGGTTCGATGATGACGCGGTCGCCGCCGTTCCCGTGAGGGCCGGATGGCCGTCGTACGACCGGGTGACGTCGGACACATCCGCCTCGTGGAGACTTGATACCGACCACTACTGGAACCATCCAGGACCGTTAAGCAGTACGCTTGTACCGCTACCGGAGAGACTGAAGAAGAACGCGAAGATCCGCGGAAGGAGCACCGCTGCTCATGGCCAAGATCAAGGTCCAGGGCACCGTCGTCGAGCTCGACGGTGATGAGATGACCCGCATCATTTGGCAGTTCATCAAGGACAGGCTGATCCACCCGTACCTGGACGTGAACCTGGAGTACTACGACCTGGGCATCGAGGAGCGGGACCGCACCGACGACCAGATCACCGTCGACTCCGCCAACGCGATCAAGAAGCACGGCGTCGGCGTCAAGTGCGCCACGATCACGCCGGACGAGGCGCGCGTCGAAGAGTTCGGCCTGAAGAAGATGTGGCTCTCGCCCAACGGGACGATCCGCAACATCCTCGGCGGCGTGATCTTCCGCGAGCCGATCGTCATCCAGAACATCCCGCGCCTGGTACCGGGCTGGACCAAGCCGATCATCATCGGCCGTCACGCGCACGGTGACCAGTACAAGGCGACCAACTTCAAGGTCCCCGGCCCGGGCACGCTGACCATGACCTACACCCCGGCCGACGGTTCCGAGCCGATGGAGTTCCAGGTCGCGCAGTACCCCGAGGGCGGCGGCGTCGCCATGGGGATGTTCAACTTCCGCAAGTCCATCGAGGACTTCGCGCGCGCCTCGCTGCAGTACGGCCTCGACCGCGAGTACCCGGTCTACATGTCGACCAAGAACACCATCCTGAAGGCCTACGACGGCATGTTCAAGGACGTGTTCGAGGAGATCTACCAGGCCGAGTTCAAGGCCGACTTCGACGCCAAGGGCATCTCCTACGAGCACCGCCTGATCGACGACATGGTCGCCGCGGCGATGAAGTGGGAGGGCGGCTACGTCTGGGCCTGCAAGAACTACGACGGTGACGTGCAGTCCGACACGGTCGCGCAGGGCTTCGGCTCGCTGGGCCTGATGACCTCGGTGCTGCGCACCCCGGACGGCAAGACCGTCGAGGCCGAGGCCGCGCACGGCACGGTGACCCGGCACTACCGCCAGCACCAGCAGGGCAAGCCGACCTCGACGAACCCGATCGCGTCCATCTTCGCGTGGACCCGTGGCCTCGAGCACCGCGGCAAGCTGGACTCGAACCCGGAACTGATCGGCTTCGCGAACAAGCTGGAGCAGGTCGTCATCGAGACCGTCGAGAGCGGCAAGATGACCAAGGACCTCGCGCTGCTGATCAGCAAGGACCAGCCGTTCCAGACCACCGAGGAGTTCCTCGCGACGCTGGACGCCAACCTGGCCAAGAAGATCGCCCAGGGCTGAGTCTCGTAAGCGCTCGAAGGCCCCCTTCCCTCGCGGAAGGGGGCCTTTTCGCGTTGTGACGGTGGGTAGCCCGTGACCGGCCGGGTTGGCGCCTCCGGGTGGTAGGCGATCCGGGATCTGGGCGGCCGCCCCGGCTTCTGCCACTCTGGACCGGACAGAAAACGATTCCCTTGTTCGAGGAGTGACCATCATGGCCATCTCGAAACCGGTCTTGTTCATCGGCGGTGGACTGGCGCTGATCGTCGTCGTCGCCATCTCGGGACAGGACAGGGAGTCGAGCGCGTCGAGCCCGACCGGTTGCCAGGTCGTGGTGACGGCGGACGTGCTCAACGCGCGCGACGCCCCCGGTGGGCAGAAGATCGTCGGCAAGTACGTCAAGGAGGCGAAGATCGACGCGCAGCCGGTGGTCGAGAACGGCTTCCGCAAGATCGCCGAGGGCAAATGGGTTTCGGCCGAGTTCGCGCCCCCGGTCGAAGGGTCGAAATGTGGCCCGTGACCTGCGGCTTCGCGTTTAGCCCGCTAAAGGCGACGTGGGCGTTGACCTGCGGGATCGCGTTTAGCCCGCGAAACGCAGGTGGGCGCCTTCCGCGGCCGCCAGGACCTCGCCGCTGAACTCCTGCCGCGCTTCGGCCACCGAGATCTCGCGGTCGGAGCCGGGCCAGAAGTGGGTGAGCAGCAACCGCCGGGCACCTCCGCGCTCGGCCCAGTACCCGGCCTCGCCCGCCGTCGACACCAGGCGTGGCGTCTCGTCGGGGGAGGGCCCCTGGAGCGTGGCGTCGGCGATGAGCAGGTCGGCGTCGCGTGCCAGCTCCGCGAGGATCGGGCTCGGCCCGCTGTCGCCGGTGTAGGCGACAGTGAGTCCGGGCGCGGTCAGCCGCACCCCGTAGTTCGGCACGTGGTGCGGCAGCAGGAACGTCGTCATCCGGAACGGCCCGACCTCGCGCGGCGGGCCGAGTTCGCGCACGTCGAAGATCGTCGTCGGATGCGGGCGCGGCTCCATCGCTTCGAGCCGTCGCACCGTGCCGGGCGTGCAGTGCAGCGGGATCCGCGGCTCGTCCGGCAGCCCGTAGGCGCGGGCCCGGCCGAGCGCGCTCACGTCGGCGCAGTGATCGGGATGCTCGTGCGTCACCACCACCGCGTCGACCCGGCCTTCCGGGCAGTACTCGAACAGCCGTGACGCGGCGCCGTAGCCGAGGTCGAGCACCACCTTGAAACCCTCGTGGACCAGGAGGAAGCCGGCGCAGGCCCGGCCGGGTTCGGGCCAGGCGCCGCAGCTGCCCAGCACGGTCAGCTCGCTCATGCGCGCAGTCTCCCAGTGCCGATTCTGTCGGACCCCCCGGGTAGCGTGCGAAGGGTGCTGACCGTCTCCACTGTGAATGTCAACGGCCTCCGTGCCGCCGCGAAAAAGGGCTTCGTCGAGTGGCTGGGCTCGACGAAGGCGGACGTCGTCGCCTGCCAGGAGGTCCGGGCCGAGCTCAAGGAGCTCCCGGCCGGTGCCGCCGCGCCCGAAGGCTGGCACGTGGTGCACGCGCCGTCGGTGCAAAAGGGGCGCAACGGCGTCATGCTCTTCAGCCGTGCGGAACCGGAAGAGGTCCGCATCGGTTTCGGCGAGCCCGAATTCGAGGACAGCGGCCGCTACGCCGAGATCCACCTGCCGAACGTCGTCGTCGCGAGCCTGTACCTGCCCAGCGGCGACGTCGGGACACCGCGCCAGGACGAGAAGGAGCGTTTCATGGCGGCGTTCCTGCCGTACCTCGTCGACCTGCGCGCCAAGGCCGAGGCCGGTGGCCGCGAAGTCGTCGTCGTGGGTGACTGGAACATCGCGTACGACAAGATCGACCTGAAGAACTGGCGCGGGAACCAGAAGAGTTCGGGCTTCCTGCCGGAGGAGCGGGAATGGCTCGGCCGCGTGTTCAGCGAGGCAGGCTACGTCGACGTGCAGCGCAAGCTCGATCCGGAAGGCCCCGGCCCGTACACGTGGTGGTCGTACCGCGGGAAGGCGTTCGACAACGACACGGGCTGGCGCATCGACTGCCAGATCGCCACTCCCGGCCTGGCCGAGCGGTGCACCTCGGTCGTGGTCGAGCGCGCCGAGGCCTACGACCAGCGCTGGTCCGACCACGCGCCGGTGACGGCGACGTACGGCATCTGAGGGCTCGGCTGGTGATCCCGGAGGTCATGGGTTTCACCGTGACCTCCGGGATCCGGTCAGGCACAATCATGCTCAGGAGGAGGTGGTGGTCGTGCACGAGTCGATCGAACTCAAAAAGCGTGAGATCGAAGAGCTTTGCCGAGCACACTCAGTGCGCCGCCTCGATCTGTTCGGCTCGGCTGTGAGTGACAGGTTCGACTTGCGATCCAGTGATGTCGACGTGCTCGTCGAGTTCGATGCTGGGCCCGGCTTCGACTATTTCGGGACCTACTTCGATCTGAAGGAAGGTCTCGAGCGGGTGCTGGGACGCCCGGTCGATCTCGTCAGTGTGACCAGTATTCGCAACCCGTTCTTCAAGCAGCAAGTGTTGGAGACCCGGGAGCTTCTCTATGCAGCGTGATGCGCGTGCTTACCTTTGGGACGCCCTGAGGGCGGCGGACCTGTTGATCAAGTTCAGTGAAGGCGCGGACTTCGACGCTTACCGGTCGAACGCCATGCTGCGCTCGGCGGTCGAGCGTCAGTTCGAAATCATCGGCGAGGCGCTGAATCGGCTTTCCAAATTGGACAGTGGCCTCGCGGCGCAGGTGCCGGATCTCGGACGTATCGTCGCCTTTCGCAACATCCTCATCCACGGTTACGCGACGGTCGATGATGCCTTGGTGTGGCAAGTGCTCACTGAAAGGCTTCCTGGGTTGATCGACGTTCTGCGGCAGCTGCAGGATGCCTAGCTCCGACCACGCGCCGGACTCCGGATAGCCTGCGCGCAGGAGATCCGGGGGTTGCGATGGAGACGAACGAAGCCAGGCGTGTCGAGGCGACCAACGCCGAGCGCTACGCGATGTCCAGCCAGTACGGGTGGGAGTTCAGCCCGGACGCGCCGAACCTGCTGGAGCGCTGGACGGTCCTGCCGTTCAACCAGCGCGGCGACAAGCGGATGGCGTTCGGCGCCCTGAGCGGCGCGTACAACGGGCTTCGCTTCAGCGTCTTCGACTATCACCGCCGCCCGACGGTCACGAGCGTGCACACGCGGTGGACCAACAAGAAGGTCAACGAGCTCGACACGATCTCGATCGACACGGTCTGGGTCGTCACCCTGCCCGCGCCGATGCCGAACTTCCAGATCGTGTCGAGTATCGAGTCCGCCTGGGACGTCGATCAGTACCCGGAGCCCGCCACCGCGGACCGGAAGTTCAACCGCTGGTACAAGCTGATCGACACCGACCCGAACGTCGCGGTCGGCGTGCTCACGCCGCAGGTCGCCGCCACGATGCGGTCGTCGAAACTGCACACCTGGTCGCTGGTGGGCGCGGAACTGGTCTACGTCGAGAATCCGACCTTCGGCCGGACCAAACCGGACGACGTGCTCTCCACGCTCGGGAGGCTCGCGCAACTGGTGTCGCTGCTGCCGTTCCATCTCGGCGGCGGTGGGCAGCCCGCCGCGCCGCCTCCGCCGCAGCCTTACCATCCGCAACAGCCGTACCCGCCGCAGAACCCCGGGTATCCGCCGCAGTACCCGCCCCCGCCGCAATACGGTCAGCCGCCGTATCCGCCGCAATATCCGGGACACCCGCCGCAGCACTATCCGCCACAGCAGTACCCACCGCAGTATCCGCCGCCGGGATACCCGCCGCGCGGTTACTGACGGGACTTCGCGCTCTCCGTCCACACTGGACTTTCGACGAAGTGGTTGTCGAATTTTTCCTGGCTGTCCAAGAGATCCTGGACGGTCGCCTCGCCGTGCCCGACCTTCTCCAGTAGCCGGAAGTAGTCGAACCGTTCGACGCCGGGAATGAACACGATCAGGACGTCCGCCGCCGAGTCCACGGCCGCACGGAACGCGTGTGTGGTCAGCGGCGGCACGACGAGCATGTCGCCTTCGGAAACGGTCACGATCTCTTCTCCCACAAGGACTTCCAGCTTTCCGCCGAGCATGAAGAACATCTCGGACGAGCCGGTGTGGTAGTGCGGTGCCGCGCCGTTGGCGCCCACGCCCAGCCGAGTTCTCGCGCTGCTCATGACTCCGCCCGTGGTCGAGACGTCGGCGAGCAACGTGACGAGGGTGGGGGCCGCGCCGACGGTCTCGGCTTCGGCGGCGCGGACGAGGACGGGTTCGCGGGTTTCGATGCGCTGTGTCATGGACACGATAGTTCCACTTCTGATAGTTCGCTGTCAAACTATCTCCCGTCGAATAGACTGCGTTCGTGAGTGAACAACGAAGCTCGGACGCGATCGACGCCGTCGTCGACGCCTGGCACCGCGAGCGACCGGAACTGGACTTGACCGCGATCGGGGTCGCCGGCCGCCTCGGTCGCGTCACGATGCTGACCACGCCGATGGTCGAGGCCGTCTTCGCGAAACACGGCTTGAAGCAGGGGGAGTTCGACGTGCTCGCGGCGCTCAGGCGCTCCGGGAAGCCGTACACGCTGATCCCGTCCGAGCTGTCCGCGACCCTGATGATGTCCAGGGCCGGGATGACCAGCCGGATCGACAGGCTCGAGTCGGCGGGGCTGGTCGAGCGGGCGCTCGATCCCGAAGACCGGCGCAGCTTCCGGGTCACGTTGACCGAGCGCGGCTTCGAGGTCGTCGACGCCGCGATGACCGAGCACACGGCGAACGTCGCGAAGCTGCTCTCGCCGCTGGGTGAGGATCTCGGCGTCCTCGACGCTTCGCTGCGTCGGCTGCTGGCGTCCCTCGACGAAAACTGAAGGGGCCCTTCGCCGCGTGGCATGCGGCGAAGGGCCCCTTCAGCTCCCTGGGCGGATCAGCAGTACAGGTTGCCTCCGGGGTCGACGCCGAGGATGCCCGTGAACTGCTGGTACTTGCTCACGCGGCTCTGCACCTGGGCGGGGTTGCCGCCGTTGCACTCGATGCTCCCGTTGATGCTGCGGATCGTCTCGCCGAAGCCGCGGCTGTTGACCATCGCGTTGTGCGGGGTCATCGTGCCGGGACCGTTCTGGGTCATCCAGTACCAGATGCCGGTCTTCCAGGCGACCGCCGCGTCGTTCTGCACCAGCCACGGGTTGGTCAGCAGCGGCAGGCCCAGCGCGTCGCCGGCGGCCTTGTAGTTGAAGTTCCAGCTGAGCTGGATCGGGCCGCGGCCGTAGTACGCGGCGTTGCCGGCGGGGCAGCCGTAGGACTGGCTCGTGTCGCAGTAGTGCGGGTAGTTCGCCTCGTTCTGCTCGACGATGTGGACCAGGCCGCCGGTCTCGTGGCTGACGTTCGCCAGGAAGGCCGCCGCTTCCTGCTTCTTCACGGTGTCGCTGCCCGTGCCCGCGAAGGCGGGGTACGCGCTGAGGGCGGTGACCAGGCCGTTGTAGGTGTAGAAGGGGTTCCGGCTCGGGAACATCTGGTTGAACTGCGCCTCGCTGACCACGAAGCCGGACGGGTTCGGCGGGTTGGTCGTCCCGCCGCCACAGGCGCCTTGATCGGCCCAGACCTGCGCCGTACCTGGGGTTTCGTTCTGCGTCCACCACTTCGCGGACCAGTTGTGCCCGTTGTAGGAGGCGGTGTTGCCGCCCCAGTAGACCGAGCTCGCGTTCCACGGCGCCACGCAGTCCGCGGCGGAGGCGGACTGGGTCGGGACGACGACGGCGACCGTGGTGGCGGCGAAGGTGGCGGCGACCGCCGCGAGAATACGTCGAAGAGACATCGGTGGCTCCTTCGTACGAGGGGACCATGCAGGGAGATATTGGTCTATACCTTTTAAGGGGTATGGCCAACAGGTATAGACCATTGCGCACAAGAAACCAACCGGGGAAAGTCGGATCGTGCCTGTTCGGCCGCGTGCGACAACCGAATGGCCTAACCCCTGTCCGGTTTTGTCAGAAACCGATTGCCCGTATGACAACTCTGAGGCGAGGGGTGCTCGAAACATCCCCCCTGTGAGGGGCTAGTCTCGGGCCCCGAGTTGATCAGAACCCACAGGTCTTGACACGCTCGGTAGTTTTTTGACCAGCAACCTGGAAATGCTCACTCGTTCGGGTTAGCGTTCCGGTTCGGCAATGTCACGTCACGGGAGGCACTCCGGTGCGGAACCCAGTTCATCTCCTGATGCGATCGTCCGTGCCCGCGGCCCGGGCCGCGGCGGTCATCGCGATCCCGGTCGCGTTGCTCGTCGCGGGCGCCGTTCCGGCGTCGGCCGCGGAGTCGGCGTCACGTTCGGAGATGGCGTTCGGCCTGTTGGGCCCGGTCGGCCTGATCGCCGTCGCACTCGGCATCGTCGGCATGGCCTTCGGTGTGTTCCGTCAGCGCCGGAAGGCCCGCGCGGCCGCCGTCGCCCCCGCTCCCGTCGCCCCGCCGCAGCCCGCCGCCCCGCATGTGGCCGCGATGGCCGAGGCCGTGCTCGCGGACGACGCCCTCACTCGCCAGCAGCGCCCCTGACCTGCTTTTCCCCGCTTCGGATCGCGTTTAGCCCGCGAAACGCAGGTCGGCGGATTTCTTGGGTAGGTACACCTAGTCCCGCCCGGATTGTTTAGCCGCCCGCTGATCGCCACGCTCGGGTCCATGACGGTGACGCGGCGTCGCAGCCGGCCCGGTGACCCCTTCCCCCGCGCCCTGGACCGGGCGATCACGGAAAGCGGCCTCGGGCTCGACCGGATCCGGCACCGGCTCGCCCAGCAGGGAGTCCGGATCAGTGTCGCGACCTTGAGCTACTGGCGGACAGGAAGAAGCCGCCCCGAGCGGTGCGACTCCCTGAAGGCGGTCGCGCTGCTGGAGCGGCTCTTCGAACTACCGCACGGTTCCTTGCTGAACCGGCTGGGCCCGCGTCGCCCCCGGGGGCGGTGGGGCGACGCGGGGACCGGGTCAGACGCCGGAGTTGGTGCGGATCCAGTTGCGGAAGTAGGGGACGTCCACGTAGATCGACGGCCCGGTCGCGCAGGTGCTGCTGTTGTTCCCGGCGCGGCTGGTGGCGCCGACCAGCTGCCAGACACCGCTGACCTGCTTCACCTGCGGGCCGCCCGAGTCGCCGTAGCAGGCGCCCGAGTTGCCGTTGGGGTTGTTGGTGCAGATCTCGCTGGCGCCGTTGATGCCGCTGCACCGGGTGTCGGCGACGATCGAGGTGTTCAGCTCCTGGAGGTTGATCGGGGCGCCACAACCACCGCGGACGGGGCAGGTCTGGCCCCAGCCGATGATCCGCGTCGCGGTGCCAACGGCCCCGGACGAAGCGGCGATCGTGACCGGCGCCTGCGACACCGCCGTCGAGAGACGCAGCAGCGCCAGGTCGGCGCTCGGGTGGGCGATGCGCTGGGCGACGCGGGCGACGGAACCGCCGCTGGTGCGGTTCGTGGTGCCGACCCGCACCTGGTACGGCGTGCCACAGTGCGCCGCGGTGACCACCCAGGTCGAGCTGATCAGTGAGCCACCACACTGGTGGCTGCCGGAGCTCGACTGCTGGGACACCATGAACGAGTAGACCTGGGTCGCGTTGCCGCCGCCGACGATGTTCGGCTGGACGCCTCCGGTGGGCTCGGCCGCCGCCGCGACGCCGGAAAGCGAGAAGACGGCCGCAGCCGCCATGGCCAAGCCCATCAGCAGGGATCGTGCCTTCATCTGGGTTCTCCTTCGGTGTGGCCGGAAGATCCGGTGCCATGAACGCTAGGAATCGGACACCGCGCCCAGAACCGTCGGAAGTATGTGGCGTTTAACCGTTTAGCCCGTTCGGCCGGGCCGAGGCCGGATGACCCGCCGCGGCGTGGCCTGACAGAATCCGGGCGTGTCCGACGAACAGAAGCGCCCGCGCGTGCTCTCCGGGATCCAGCCGACCGCCGACTCGTTCCACCTGGGCAACTACCTGGGTGCGCTGCGGCAGTGGGTGCGGCTGCAGGACACCCACGACACCTTCTACATGGTCGTCGACCTGCACGCGATCACCGTCGAGCAGGACCCGAAGGTGCTGCGCGAGCGCACGCGCCGCTCGGCCGCGCAGTTGCTGGCCCTCGGGGTCGACCCCGCCCGCAGCGCGCTGTTCGTCCAGAGCCAGGTGCCCGAGCACGCCCAGCTGAGCTGGGTGCTGGAGTGCCAGACCGGGTTCGGCGAGGCGAGCCGGATGACGCAGTTCAAGGACAAGGCCGCGAAGCAGGGCACGGATCGCGCCAGCGTCGGCCTGTTCACGTACCCGGTCCTGCAGGCCGCGGACATCCTGCTGTACCAGGCGAACGAGGTCCCCGTCGGCGAGGACCAGCGGCAGCACCTGGAGCTGACGCGCAACCTCGCTCAGCGGTTCAACAACCGCTACGGCAAGACGTTCACCGTGCCGGAGCCGCATATCGTCAAGGACACGGCGAAGATCTACGACCTGCAGGACCCGACCGCGAAGATGAGCAAGTCCTCGTCGACCGGCAACGGCCTCATCGAGCTGCTCGAAGACCCGAAGAAGTCGGCGAAGAAGGTGCGCTCGGCGGTCACCGACACCGGCCGCGAGATCGTCTTCGACGCCGAGAACAAGCCGGGTGTCTCGAACCTGCTGACGATCCTGTCCGCCCTGACCGACCAGCCGGTCGCCGAACTCCAGAACGCCTACGAGGGCAAGGGCTACGGCGACCTGAAGAAGGGCGTCGGCGAGGCGTTCGTCGAGTGGGTCACGCCGGTGCAGGAGCGCGTCCGGTCCTACCTGGACGACGTCGCCGAACTCGACAAGGCCTTGGCGCTCGGTGCGGAACGGGCCAGGGAGGTCGCTTCGGTGACCTTGCGGAACGTCTACGAGAACATCGGGTTCCTTCCCCCGGCAGGCTGATTCGCGCTGCGCGGCCGCGGCCGTGTGGTTAGCGTTTCAAGGTGGCGAAAGATGACGGCGCGAAGCCGGAAGAGGACAAGCTGTTACCGCGCCTGAGGCGGAAGTACGGCTGGCTCGATCACCTCATCCGGGCCAATGACGCCTTCACCGAGCGCTACGGCAACCACTACGCGGCCGCCATCACCTACTTCAGCGTGCTTTCGGTGATCCCGATCTTGATGGTCGCCTTCGCGATCGTCGGGATCGTGCTCAAGGGCGACACCGCGGTGACGAACCAGCTCGTCGACGGCATCACGAAGTCCGTACCGGACGGGCTACGGGGTCTCGTCGGCGAGATCATCGGCGCGGCGCTGAAATCCGGTGGTGGCATCGGGGTGTTCGGTCTGCTGCTCGCCCTCTACTCGGGCGTCGGCTGGATGTCGAACCTGCGCGACGCGCTGACCGCCCAATGGGGGCAGGAAAAGCAGAAGCTTCCGCTGGTTTCGACCACCATCAAGGACCTGCTGTCCCTCGTCGGGCTCGGCCTCGCGCTGGTGGTCTCGTTCGGCCTCACCGCGGCGGGCAGCGGCGTCGGGCGGTTCCTGCTCGAACTGGTCGGCCTCGAGAACCAGGGCTGGGCCGTGTTCCTGCTGAAGGTCGCGACGATCCTGCTCGGCCTCCTCGCGAACACCCTGGTGTTCCTGTGGGTCATCGCGAGGCTGCCTCGTGAGCACGTCGCGCTGCGCAGCGCGGTCAAGGGCGCGATCTTCGCCGCCGTCGGGTTCATCGTGCTCCAGCAGGCCGCGACCGTTTACCTCGGCAGCGTCACGAAATCACCGGCGTTCACGCTGTTCGGCCCGGTGATCGGTCTGCTCGTGTTCGCGAACCTCGTGTCGCGGTTCCTGCTGTTCGTCACCGCGTGGACGGCGACGGCGAAGGAGAACCAGCAGACGGTCGTCGAGCCGCCGGCCCCGGTGCTGATCCACCCGAGGGTGACCGTGCAGCAGGGGCCGGGGCTCGGCGCCGTCGGCGGGGCTTTCGCGACCGGTGCCCTGTTGGGCTGGTTCGGCCGCCGGAAGTCCTGACCTACCGGCCGGGCTCCTGCGTGACCGGAGCCGCCTGTGCCTGCGCGGCCTTCTTGGTGCGGATGGTAGTCCTCGGCTCACATCAGCAGGATGAACCGACGGTCGGTGTAGGTCGGCGCGACCGAGCCGAAACCGAGCAGGACGAACAAGAACGCGTGTCTCCGTATGGAGAAGGCACCTCGGAAATGAGTACTTGAAATCGCCGTCGCTGTCCGCCGATTTCGTTTTCCGCGGTCTACTCGCCCGCCATGGCCTTTTTCCGCTGGTGACCGACGACGAACGACGCCACGATGATCAGGAACACGACCAGCGTGATGATCCAGCCCGTCACGCCGAACGGGTCTTCGGCCGCGGCCGCGGCGCCGCTGTTCGACGCTCCGTCCCCGTTCGGTGTGGCGTTGGCCGGGTCCGCGTTCGCGGTCTCCGGTGACCGGTATTCGATACGCCCCACCGATTCGGCCTTGGCCTCGCGCAGCGCGATGCCGTAGTCGAGGAGTTTCGCCGCCTGCTCGACGACCCGCGTCGGGCGCTGCTCGGCGCGAAGCATCACGACCCCGATCCGGTGCCCGTTCTGGACCGCGCTGCCCGCGTAGGTGTGGCGCGCGTCGTCGGTGAAACCGGTCTTCCCGCCGGTGAACCCGGGGTAGCTGCCGAGGAGTTTGTTGTCGTTGTAGATCGTGATGAGCGGCTTTCCCGCGGTGGGCGGGATTTCGAAGCTCTTGGTCTTGACCACCTTGGCGAATTCGGGCTTCTTCATCGCGTAGTGGAAGATCAGGCTCATGTCGTAGGCCGAGGTCGACATACCGGGGCCGTCGAGCCCGGACGGCGTCGCGGCCCGGGTGTCCGTGGCGCCGATGCGGGTGGCCAGCGCGTTCATCTTCGCGACGGTCGCGTCCACCCCGCCGAGCACGGTGGAGAGCGCGTGCGCCGCGTCGTTGCCCGAATGCATCAGCAGCCCGTGCAGCAGCTGGTCCACTGTGTACTGACCGCCCGCGGCGATGCCCATGCAGGTGCACTCCTGCTCGGCGTCTTCCTTGGTCGGCACGATGCTCTTGTTCGGCGGGAGTTCGGTGACCACGACCAGCCCGAGCAGCACCTTGATCAGCGACGCCGGCCGTTGACGGGCGTGCGGGTCCTTAGCCGCGATGATGTCGCCGTTGTCGAGGTCCTGCAGCACCCACGACGCGGAGGTGTTCCCCTCGGGCGGGTTCAGCGCGCGCTTCGGGAGCACGAGCCCGCATTCGGCCATCCGGTCGCCGCCCACCGGGACCGGTGGGACCGGCAACGGCTCCGGCGCGGCCTCGCCGGGACGCGGCTTCTCGGAAGTGTCGATGGGCGGGGGAGGCGTCGTCTTGTTCGCGCACGGCTGCGCCTGGGCTGGTGGCTTCGGGGCGGCTGTGGCCACCGGCGTCACCGCGAGGGCGAGCACACCGGAAACGAGGACCAGGAGCGACCGGGAGATAGCGCTGTGCACCCGAGCAATGTAGCGTCGCCGGGCCCGCTGCATACTCAGGGGCATGCGCATTTCGCGAGGTACTTCGATGTTCCTGCTGGGTTTCGGCGTCTGGTCGTGGATCATCTGGATCACGTTCGCCAAGAACCTCTGGGACAGTGACCGCGCCTGGGCCGCGGACGGCTCGCCCACCGCCTACTTCATCGTGCACGCGGTGCTGACGGTGGTCTCGTTCGTGCTCGGCACCATCATCGGCGTCATCGGTCTGCGCACGCTTCGTGGCGCCAAGTCACGGGACGCGGAAAAGGCTGACGCCTGATCCGGTTTGTCGTCCTTTTGACGGTGGTGGCCCGCCTTCGGCTCGCTTACGTTCACTCCACCGAATCATGGAGGTGGAATGTCCCGGATCAGACGCCTGCTCGTCCCCGCGCTCGTCGCGGCGGCGGCGGGAAGCGTGTTCGCGGCCCCGTCGGCGAGCGCCGCGCCCGCGCCGCAGTGCGACACCGCGAGCGCGCCGTTCAACTACGTGGTGCTCTACAACCCGCGTACCCCGGAGCGCAAGGTCGACAGCGAGCTGCGCGCCAAGTGCGGCGAGAAGGTCGCGTACTACCCGGAGATCGGGGTCGCGGTGGCGACCTCGCGCAACGCCGACTTCCAGGCGAAGATCGGCGTCTTCCGCGCCTACTCGGGCGGCCGTGACGTCGCGTTCCCGCCGGCGGCCACCGCCCGCGCGACCCGCTCCGCCGTGGTCGACACCAAGGAGAACGAAGAGACCACCAGCGTCGCGGTCGAAGAGGACCTGTCGGCCCAGCAGTGGGACATGCGGGCGATCCAGGCTCCCGAGGCGAACAAGATCTCCGGTGGCAGCAGCTCGGTGACCGTCGGCGTGCTGGACTCGGGCATCGAGCCCACCCACCCCGCGCTGAAGGCGGCCCTCGACCCGAACGTGTCGGCAGGCTGCAACAGCGGCGCGCCCGACACCACGCCCGCCGCCTGGGCGCCCACGAACTCCGACCACGGCACGCACGTCGCCGGCACGATCGCGGGCAAGGACGCGTCGCGCGGCTTCACGGGTGTCGCGCCCGGCGTCAAGCTCGCGTCGGTGAAGGTCGTGAACGACGACGGCCTGATCCTCCCCGAGGCCGCGGTGTGCGGGTTCATGTGGGCGGCGAAGCACCGCTTCCCGGTCACGAACAACAGCTACTACATCGACCCGGGCATGTTCTACTGCGCGAAGGAGCCGGGCGACGCGGCCGCGTTCGAGGCCGTCCGCCGCGCGGTGACCTACTCGACGGGCCGTGGCGTGCTGAACGTCGCCGCCGCCGGCAACAGCGGCTTCGACCCGGACGAGCAGACCACCGACCCGAACCGCCCGCACCCGGTCGACGAGAGCTGCGGCATCCTGCCCAAGGCCATCGACGGCGTCGTCAACGTCTCGGCCATCGGCTACGCGGGCACGAAGTCGTCGTACAGCAACTACGGCGACGACGTTTCGGTCACCGCCCCCGGTGGCGACCGCGCCCAGCTGCCGCCCGCCGGCCAGGGTGTCGGTTGCCCGCTGTCGACGATCTTCAACGGCGGCTACGGCGCCAAGTGCGGTACTTCGATGGCGTCCCCGCACGCCGCCGGTGTCGCCGCGCTGCTGGCTTCCCGCTACCGCCACGCTCCGCCGCGGCTGCTGACCTGGCTGCTGGAGCACCAGGCGGACGAGGTTCCCTGCGGCACCGCGGCGCCGGTCTGTGAAGGCCCGGCGAAGGACAACTCGTACTACGGGCACGGCCGCGTCAACGCCCTGGACGCGGTGAAGTAATTTCACACAGAAGTGATGGACCACGAGAAGCGCTGCTCAAGAGTTCAGGTGTATCGTGGGCGACCCAGATGGATATACTCGAATGGAATTCACAATGAGCGGCGGTTCCGAAACGGGCGGTAACTGACCACCCGAGGTCTTCGGCAGAGGCCGGGAAGCTGATGCTTCCCGGCCTCTGCTCATCCGTTGCGGGTGTAGTCCGCGATGAAGCCCATCTGTTGATTCATCTCCGGGCGGGTCGCGGAAAACTCCACGATCACGTCCCTGCCCTGAGTCTCTTTCTTGAAATTTCGCGCGCCTTGGTTTCGCACGGTGAAAAGTGACGGATTCCGGATGTTCCGGAACACGACTCGATGAGTGAAGCTGCTGACCTCCTTGTCGAAAACCACGTCGAAGGCCTCCGGTGCCGCACCACTCATGAGGTCGGCGGAGTATTTCGGCCAGAACCACTCGACGGTGACCAGGTCGCCGTCCTGGACAAATGTTCCGAGGTGGACATAGACGTCCAGGCGAGGCTTCCCGTTCCGAGCGGTCTTCCATGTCGACGTCGCGTTGGCGCGCGTGCGTTCCGCCGAGTTTTCGGCTCCCGCGTGAAACGCTTTGCAGACGACCTTGCGTCTGGCCCTGTCGGTGAGCGGGCCGGCTCCGTAATACACCAGATTGATCGAGACATACCGGGGCTTTCCGTTGGCCGCGGCGTCAAGGATCAACGTGCGTTGGCAGTATGCGTCACCGTTGTCTTCGATGATCACGTCCTGTCGCCACTCCTTGACGACGATCGGTGATTCCGTGTGCATGGCGTCCGCGTAGCCGTGCAGAATGTTCTCCGCGTTGGTCAGTTTGTTCCGCTGTTTCTGGCCGCCGGCGAACGAGACCAACGCGGCGACGACGAACAGGAAGGCCGCCGCTGTCGCGAACGTCGTCCGCAGCCAGGCGATGCCGAGCACTTGTCCGAGTAGCCCCGCCGTTCCCAACATGGCCACCGCGCTGCCGAAAACGCGGATGTACCCGTAGCGATAGACCAGTTCTTCGATCTCCGCGATCAAGGGCAGCAGTCGTTGGGACAGAATCTTGCGCAGCTCCGAACCAGCACCCATCGCCTCGCCGCCCCTCGGTCACCCGGCTTGGTGACTCTCCAGGCTATCTCAGTCACACACCGTTTCCAACGGTCTTCTTGGCGGCGAAGCACCTTTCGCCGGATTCGCGACCGGTGCGTTCTCGCTACGTTGTGAACACCTTCGACAGTGGGGAGTTCACGATGTCGGTGTTCGGTCGGTTGGTTCCCGTGGTAGTCGGGCTGGCGATGCTCCCGCTGGTCAGCACGCCCGCGGCGGCGGCTCCGGTGGCGCCTTGCAGCGAGGAACCGCGGGAGCTGCCCATCAACGAGTTCACCGACTACCGCGAAATGGTGCGGGAACTCGGCAGGCTTGAGCGCGTGAGCAAGGGGCGCGTAGCGGTCAAGGAGGTCGGGCGGTCCAACCGCGGCCGGGTGATCCATCAAGCGACCGTCGGGACCGGCCCGAAGGTCTTCGTGGTCTCCAGCGAGATCCACGGGAACGAGAAGACCGGCACCGACGCCCTGCTCCGGATCCTGGACTACCTGGGCACCTCCGAGTCGCGGGACGCCGAGCGGCTGCGGAAGACCATCACCTTCGTCGCGGTGCCGAAACTGAACCCGGACGGCGCCGAACTCGACCGGCGGGGCAACGACCTCTCGTGGGCCGAGGTGCAGCGGAAGTTCCCCCAGCTGAAGGACCGGCCGCCTGCCTGGAACTATCTCAGCGACGTCCTCCAGGGCGACGACTACCGGAAGCGGCCCGGGTTCGACGTCAACCGCGACTTCAATCCGGACCTGAACTACGTCCCGCGCGCGGAGGACTTCCCGGGCGCACCGGATCAGCCGGGCTGGTTCATCACGCCCGAGGCGCGGGCTTTGCGGTCGGTGTACATGGAGCTGACCGCCCGGCGCGGGAAGGTGCCTGACGTCTACGTCGATCTGCACCATCAAGGCGCGTGCGTCCGCCAGGAAGGCAGCAACCGGCTCCTCGACGTCGGCATCGACTACCCGCCGCTGCCGGACAAGTTCTTCGAGCCCGGCCAGAAATACGCGAAGTACCGCGATGTGTACACAAAGGACGAATCGCGGCAGCTGGCGATCAGTGGCTTCAACGGGATGACGTCGCGTGGGTTCGTCGGGGCGCGGTATCCGCATGGCGCGGATCGTGACCTGCCCGGGCAGGCGCGGTGTTCGTTCGCGTTGAACGGGACGGGGACGGTGCTGTTCGAGGTGCGCGGGCAGACGCAGACGCTCGGGCAGCAACACCGGGAACACTTCACGCGCGCGGTGATGGCGGGGCTGTACAACATGCTGCGGGATGTGAGCACGGGCGCTGTGGACCGCATCGATCCGGAGTCCTTCGACCTGCTTCCCGGCACTGCCGACTCGGCC
The DNA here is from genome assembly GCF_000732925.1 of Amycolatopsis japonica. Classification (NCBI taxonomy): domain Bacteria; kingdom Bacillati; phylum Actinomycetota; class Actinomycetes; order Pseudonocardiales; family Pseudonocardiaceae; genus Amycolatopsis; species Amycolatopsis japonica. The sequence continues at coordinate 7,564,728 of NZ_CP008953.1, read as the reverse complement.
GCCGACCATCACTCGCTGGACGCTCGCATCCTTGAGTAGCGGCTGTCCGTGAAGGCCTCCTTGAGGGACCCAGAGTCCCTCAAGGAGGCCTTCACGGACGATCAAGCCGCACGAGAGATCAGACCGACAGGTGGGCGCGGGCGTGCGGCGGCGGCGAGGCGAGCCGCTTCCAGTTCGGCCAGAACTCCGGCGGGATCTGTCAGCAAGCGGGAAGGCAAGGTCTGTACGACGACTATCCCGGCGGCCGCGTAGCGCGTATTGCGCATGACAGTGCGCCTGTAGTCCTCGCGGTGGAAATGGAAGTCGAACGAGTCGATCTCCCACGCGAGTGCGATGTCGTCCCACCAAGCATCAGGACGACCGATGTAGCCGCCGCGGCTGTCGCAGATCTCCGGGTTCCAGTGGCTCGGCTGAACGAGGAGACTGCGACTCAAGATCTTGGCTCGTGCTTCCGCGATCGAGTAGAGATCCTGCCACTCACCGAGAATTCTGCGCGGGATCGCGGTGCCTCGTTTGGAACCCTTGTTCAGTTCGTAGGCCAGCGCCTCAGGCGAACACCGGCCATGCTGGATGGCTTCGACGAGAAGGCGCCCGACGGGTTCGACCGTCCGCAGGCGTCGGCAAGCGTCCGTGGTCGCACGGACGAGCGGAGCGAGGGGAACGCCTTGGTGGGTTCGGGCTTCAGGCAGACGATGGGTTCGCTCGACGGTCACGAATTCAGCGCTGCGGACTTTGTGTTCATGCGGAATGAGAACGTGAACGTCCTTGTCCGGAGGTAGCTCACGGGGACGAAGCCCGTGTCGGCGACAAGCCTCCACGCCGGTCACGAGTGCGCGAGGACCCGCATGCAAGAGCGCGCCGATCACCCGTTCGTCGATGGTCGGGGGCGCCTGGTGCAGCAGAATGATCCCTGGTAGCAGGCGTTGCCATGGACCGCCGGGTAGGCATCTTCGATAGATGACCTTGCTGCTCATGTCGAGCGACTCCAAGGTCGTCGCCTTGATGACGCCGTGCCGGCTCCGCTGCTGGAGCAGTTCGGGGTGCTCAGCCCATCTGCCGCGTTTGTTCATGACCACAGAGTGGGCCGGTCGGCATCGCGATCACCAGACACACTTCCGCGATCTGTGGATAACCCACCCCTTGTGGATAACTGCCCAGAAATCCGTGAAGGCCTCCTTGAGGGACTCTGGGTCCCTCAAGGAGGCCTTCACGGACAGTCCAGAAGCGTCAGACGCGCTTGAAGAGCAAAGCGCGCTTAACCTCCTGAATCGCCTTCGTCACCTGGATACCGCGCGGGCAGGCGTCGGTGCAGTTGAACGTCGTCCGGCAGCGCCAGACACCCTCGGAGTCGTTCAGAATGTCGAGACGCTCTTCGGCGCCTTCGTCACGCGAGTCGAAGATGAACCGGTGCGCGTTGACGATCGCGGCCGGGCCGAAGTACGAGCCGTCGTTCCAGTACACCGGGCACGAGGACGTGCAGCAGGCGCACAGGATGCACTTGGTCGTGTCGTCGAACCGGTCGCGGTCGGCCTGCGACTGGATCCGCTCGCGCGTGGGCTCGTTCCCGTAGGCGATCAGGTACGGCTTCACGGCCTTGTACGCCTCGAAGAACGGGTCCATGTCGACGTAAAGGTCCTTGAGCGTCGTCAGGCCCTTGATCGGCGCGATGGTGATCGTCGTCTTCTTGCCGTCCTGCGACAGCAGGTCCTTCATCAGGACCTTGCACGCCAGCCGGTTGATGCCGTTGATCTGCATCGCGTCGGAACCACAGACGCCGTGCGCGCACGAGCGCCGGAACGAGAACGTCCCGTCGATGTAGTCCTTCACGTAGAAGAGCAGGTTCAGCAGCCGGTCGGTGCGCTGCGCCGGGACGTCGTAGGACTCCCAGTGCGGCTCGTTGTCGATCTCGGGGTTGAACCGGAGGATCTTCAGCGTGACGGTGATCGGCGTGTGGTCGGAGGACACGGCCTCCGACTTCTCGGGGGTTGCCGTGGTCATCAGTACTTCCGCTCCATCGGTTCGTAGCGGGTGAAGGTCACCGGCTTGTAGTCCAGGCGGACGTCGGCGGTGAGACCTTCGCCCTCCTTGTAGGCCATGGTGTGCCGCATGAAGTTCGTGTCGTCGCGGTTCGGGTAGTCCTCGCGCGCGTGCCCGCCGCGGGATTCCTTGCGCGCCAGGGCGCCGACGACGAGGACCTCGGCGAGTTCGAGCAGGAAGCCCAGCTCGACGGCCTCGAGGACGTCGGTGTTGTACCGCTTCCCCTTGTCCGACACGGTGATCCGGCTGTACCGCTCCTTCAGCGCCTGCACGTCGGTCAGCGCCTGCTTCAGCGTGTCCTCGGTGCGGTACACCGAAGCGTGCGAGTCCATCGTCCGCTGCAGCTCGGTGCGGATGTCGGCGACGCGCTCGTCACCGTGCTCCGAAAGCAGCAGCGCGAGCTGGTCTTCCACCACCTTGGTCGGGTTCTCCGGCAGCTCGATGTGCTCGTGCGCCAGCGCGTACTCGGCGGCCGCGATGCCGGCGCGACGGCCGAACACGTTGATGTCGAGCAGCGAGTTCGTGCCGAGCCGGTTCGAGCCGTGCACGGACACGCACGCGACCTCACCCGCGGCGTACAGGCCGGGGATGACGTTTTCGTTGTCCCGCAACGCTTCGCCGTGGATGTTGGTCGGGATGCCGCCCATCACGTAGTGGCAGGTCGGGAACACCGGCACCGGTTCGGTGACCGGGTCGACGCCCAGGTACGTCCGCGAGAACTCCATGATGTCCGGGAGTTTCGCGTTCAGCGTCTCTTCCGGGATGTGCGTGACGTCGAGGACGACGTAGTCCTTGTTCGGCCCGCAACCGCGGCCCTGCAGCACTTCCTGCACCATCGACCGGGCGACGATGTCCCGCGGCGCGAGGTCCTTGATGGTGGGGGCGTAGCGCTCCATGAACCGCTCGCCGTCGGCGTTGCGGAGGATGCCGCCCTCGCCGCGCACGGCCTCGGAGATGAGGATGCCGAGCCCGGCCAGACCTGTCGGGTGGAACTGGAAGAACTCCATGTCCTCCAGCGGCAGGCCCTTGCGGAAGATGATGCCGAGGCCGTCACCGGTGAGGGTGTGCGCGTTCGACGTCGTCTTGAAGATCTTGCCCGCGCCGCCGGTGGCGAACACGATCGACTTCGCCTGGAAGACGTGCAGCTCGCCGGTCGCCAGCTCGTAGGCGACGACGCCGGAAGCGGCCGGGTTGCCGTTCTCGTCCGGGGTCAGCACCAGGTCGAGCACGTAGAACTCGTTGAAGAACTCGGTGCCGTGCTTGACGCAGTTTTGATACAGCGTCTGCAGGATCATGTGCCCGGTGCGGTCCGCGGCGTAGCAGGCGCGGCGCACCGCGGCCTTGCCGTGGTCACGGGTGTGCCCGCCGAAGCGGCGCTGGTCGATCTTGCCTTCGGGCGTCCGGTTGAACGGCAGGCCCATCTTCTCGAGGTCGAGGACCGCGTCGATGGCTTCCTTCGCCATGATCTCGGCGGCGTCCTGGTCGACCAGGTAGTCGCCGCCCTTGATCGTGTCGAAGGTGTGCCACTCCCAGTTGTCCTCTTCGACGTTCGCGAGCGCGGCGCACATGCCGCCCTGCGCGGCGCCGGTGTGCGAACGCGTCGGGTAGAGCTTGGTGAGGACCGCGGTGCGGGCACGCTGGCCGGATTCGATGGCCGCGCGCATGCCGGCGCCACCGGCGCCGACGATCACCACGTCGTACTTGTGGAACTGCATGAGGACTCCGCTTTGAACGTGTGGTGGGGCGTCAGTTGGCCGAGATGCCGGGATCGAAGGTGAAGATCACCATCGTGCCGACGGCGAGGATCAGCACCATCGAGACGTAGAGCACGATCTTCAGCCAGAACCGGGTGCTGTCCTTGCGGGCGTAGTCGTCGATGATCGTCCGCAGGCCGTTGCCGCCGTGGATCTCGGCGAGCCACAGCATCGACAGGTCCCAGAACTGCCAGAACGGCGAGGCCCAGCGGCCGGCGACGAAGCCCCAGTTGATGCGGTGCACGCCGCCGTCGAGGATGTTCATGATGAACAGGTGGCCGAGCACCAGCACGATCAGGGCGAGGCCCGAGATGCGCATGAACAGCCAGCTGTAGAGCTCGAAGTTGCTGCGGCGGGCGGCGGGGCGCTTCGGCGAGCGCGGCTTGTCGAGGGTGAGGACTTCGGATGCCATGGTCAGTTACCCCCGAAGAGCGTCTCGACGGTGCGCTTCATCATGAAGAACGCGCCCGGAATCATCACCACGACCCAGATGGCCAGGATGGTCCAGAGCATCGGCTTCTGGAACTTCGGTCCCTTCTCCCAGAAGTCGACCAGCATGACCCGGATGCCGTTGAGCGCGTGGAACAGCACCGCGCCGACCAGGCCGACCTCGAGGAGGTTGACCAGCGGGGTCTTGTAGGTCTCGATGACCTCGTTGTACGTGTCGGGCGACACGCGCACGAGCGCGGTGTCGAGCACGTGCACGAAGAGGAAGAAGAATGTCAGCACGCCGGTGATGCGGTGCAGCACCCAGGACCACATACCGGGGTCTCCCCGGTAGAACGTCCCTTGCCGGCGTGAGGCACCCGCCCGATCGCTCGCGGCCGCCTCAGTGGCGGTGCTAGCCGTGGTGGACATCGGTGAACGGCCTCCAACGTCATGGCTTGGGCCCGCTGACCGCTGGTTTCCGCGCCTGCCGCCGGGACGTCCACCTGGGGACGGCTCCGGCGACGGTGCCGAGATCATGGTCATCGAGCGTGGATGAAAAGGATGCTAGACCCGCACCTCACGGTGGGCTCACCTCCGGGTTCCTCTGTGTGATGGACCAGACATCGGGACCCTCGCACGATCGAGTGACGAGGGCCGGTAACTCACCGGTTCGTCCACTGTGGACGCGCGGGCGGTCCCGGCGGAGGGTCTGAACGGTGCGTGACGATCTTGGGCGCGTCACGCGGCTCGGGGGCCGAGCACTGCCTGCGATTACTCCATTCCGATCACCGTGAGTACTCCGTTCGTCGCGCTCGCGACTCATGAGTAAACGTTTGTGTTACGTAGCGTGCCTTTCCTATGGCAGCAAAGCGGCCGTTAGGTACCGTTCCTCGGTCGAACCCGGCAGTGTCGCCGGGTCGCTTTCTTCGGACCATCCGCTGGATCAGCGGGGAGGGAGACACACGTTGCGTCGCATGCGTGGAACCGCGCTGGCCGCCGCCGCCATGGCCGGTGCACTGGTACTGGCCGGGTGCGCGAAGGATTCGGGTGCGGGGAACAACAACAACGCGAGCACGGGGGACCAGTCTGCCAGCTGCGTGACGGCGCCGAAGCCGCCCGCCGCGCCGGCCGCGTCGAGCAGCTCCGCGCAGTCGGGTGAGAAGGTCGACGGCAGCAAGCTCAAGGTCGCGCTGGCCTTCGACGTCGGCGGCCGTGGCGACGCGTCGTTCAACGACTCCGCCGCCGCCGGTACCGACAAGGCGAAGAGCGAGCTCGGTGTCACCTCGGTGACCGAAAGCACCGCCGCCGCGACCGAGGACGAGGCCGCGAAGTCGCAGCGTCTCGACCAGCTCGCTTCGCAGGGCTTCAGCCCGGTCATCGCGGTCGGCTTCGCCTACGCCAAGGCCGTCGGCGCCATCGCGCCGAAGTACCCGAACACCCAGTTCGCGATCGTCGACGACGACTCCGTCAAGGCGCCGAACGTCACCCCGCTGGTGTTCGCCGAGGAGCAGGGCTCGTTCCTGGCCGGTGTCGCCGCCGCCTACAAGTCGAAGAAGTGCCACGTGGGCTTCGTCGGTGGCGTGAACACGCCGCTGATCCAGAAGTTCGAGGCCGGCTTCCTTCAGGGTGTGAAGGCCGCGTCGAGCAAGGCCAAGATCGAGGACGAGTACCTCACCCCGGCCGGTGACTTCTCCGGGTTCCAGGACCCGGCGAAGGGCAACGTGAAGGCCGCCGCCCAGATCGCCAAGGGCGCGGACGTCGTCTACCACGCCGCCGGTGCCTCCGGTAAGGGCGTTTTCGAGGCGGCCAAGTCCAACAACGCCATGGCCATCGGCGTCGACTCCGACCAGTACAACCAGAAGACGGTCGAGGCGTCGAAGGACGTCATCATCACCTCGATGCTCAAGCGCGTCGACGTGGCGGTGTTCGACTACCTGCGCGCGCTGGCGAAGGGCGACCTGACGTCGCTGCCGAAGCGGTTCGACCTCAAGGTCGACGGCATCGGCTACGCCACCTCCGGCGGCAAGGTCGACGACATCAAGGACGTCCTCGACGGCTACAAGGCGCAGATCGTCTCCGGGGCGATCACCGTCTCGGACAAGCCGCAGAAGTAAGGTTCGTCTGGCAGCGGGGCTCGGGAGGGTAACCCCTTCCGAGCCCCCACCTGTTTACCCCCAGAACTGGATGGCTTTTTCATGAGCGCTCCCCAGGCCGAGGTCACCGACGCCCCCGACCGGGGTGAACCGGCCGTGCAGCTGACCGGGATCACGAAGCGATTCCCCGGTGTCGTGGCCAACTCCGACGTCAACCTCACCGTCACCAAGGGCGAGGTGCACGCAGTCTGCGGCGAGAACGGCGCGGGCAAATCGACCCTGATGAAGATCCTCTACGGCATGCAGCAGCCGGACGAGGGCGACATCGCGATCAACGGTCGACCGGTGAAACTGCGCAACCCGCAGGACGCCATCAAGACCGGGATCGGGATGGTCCACCAGCACTTCATGCTGGCCGACAACCTGACCGTCGGGGAGAACGTCTTCCTCGGCGCGGAGAACCTGCACGGCATCGGCCGCGCGGCGAGGGCGAAGCTGGCGGAACTCGCCGGCCGCGTCGGCCTGCGCGCCCGCCCGGACGCGCTGCTGGAAGAGCTCGGCGTCGCCGACCGCCAGCGTGTGGAGATCGTCAAGGTGCTCTACCGCGGCGCGCGGATCATCATCCTCGACGAGCCCACCGCGGTGCTCGTGCCGCAGGAGGTCGACGCGCTGTTCGAGACCGTCCGCGCCATGCAGAAGGACGGCTTCACCTTCATCTTCATCTCGCACAAGCTCGACGAGGTGCGCGCGATCGCCGACACGGTCACCGTGATCCGCCGCGGCACCACCGTCGGCACGGCGGATCCGAAGACGATCACCTCACGGCAGCTGGCCGAGATGATGGTCGGCACGGAGCTGCCCAGCCCGGAGACCCGCGAGTCCACCGTCACCGATCGGGACGTCCTCCGCCTGGACGACGTGTGCCTGAGCGTCGAGGGTTCCGAGCGGAACGTGCTCGACCACATCTCCTTCACCGTGCACGCGGGTGAGGTGCTCGGGATCGCCGGCGTCGAGGGCAACGGCCAGACCGAACTCGTCGAGACGATCATGGGCATGCGCAAGGGCGGCGGCCGGATCGAACTGACCGAGGCCGACGGCAAGGTCGTCGAACTGCACAAACTGGGGACGCTCGCCCGCCGCGAGGCAGGCATCGGCTACATCGCCGAAGACCGCACGCGGCACAGCCTCCTGCTCACGCAACCCTTGTGGGTCAACCGGATTCTCGGTTACCAGACGCGCAAGCCGGTCGCGAAAGGACAGTTGCTCGACATCGACGGCGCGCGGGAGGACACCCGCCGCATCGTCGAGGAGTACGACGTCCGCACGCCGGGTATCGACGTCCCCGCCGCCGCGCTTTCGGGTGGTAACCAGCAGAAGCTGATCGTCGGGCGCGAACTTTCCGGCAACCCCGTCCTGCTGATCGCGTCGCATCCGACGCGCGGTGTCGACGTCGGCGCGCAGGCGCTGATCTGGGAACAGATCCGCCAGGCGCGTGCCGCCGGGCTGGCCGTCCTGCTGGTTTCGGCCGACCTCGACGAGCTGATCGGGCTTTCCGACACCATTCAGGTCATGCTTCGCGGACGGCTGGTCGGCGAGGCCGACCCCGCGACCGTGACCCCGCAGCAACTGGGCTCCGCGATGACGGGTGCTTCCGAAGACTCCGAAGAGGACGGTGCGGCGTGAGTTCCTGGCGTACGAGGCTGCTGCCGCCTCTGCTCGCGATCGTTTTCGCGGTCATCCTGACGGCCATCGCGCTGATCATCTCGGGGGCGGATCCGCTCCAGGCCTACGGCACGATGATCGGCCAGCTCTTCAAGGGCTCGACGGCCGTCGACACGGTGAACCTCGCGACGGTCTATTACCTGTCCGGGCTCGCGGTGGCCATCGGTTTCCAGATGAACCTCTTCAACATCGGTGTCGAGGGCCAGTACCGGTTCGCCGCCATCGTCACCGCCATCATCGGCGGGGCGCTGCAGCTGCCGCCGGTGATCCACGTGATCGCGATCCTCATCGTCGCGGTGGCCAGCGGCATGCTCTACGCGGCGATTCCCGCCGTGCTGAAGGTGACCCGCGGGGTTTCCGAGGTCATCTCGACGATCATGCTGAACGCGATCGTCGGCGGCATCGTGGCGTTCCTGGTCAACGCGGACCAGTTCGGCGTGCAGACCGGCAACAACATCGCCACCCGCGAGATCGCCGAGACCGGCCGGATCCCCGGTATCCCGATCGGGTCCGGCGAGCTGTTCGGCTTCGTGATCATCGCGGCGCTGATCGGCGCGGCCTACTGGTTCATGCTCAACCGGACCCGGTTCGGCTTCGAACTCAAGGCCTCCGGCGAATCGACGACGGCCGCCGCGGCGGGTGGCGTCAACGCCAAGAAGATGACGCTGATCGCGATGCTGCTTTCCGGTGGTGTGGCCGGTCTGGTCGCGATGCCGGAACTGCTCGGCCGCGACTTCAGCTACGGCATCACCTCGACCCAGATGTACGGCTTCACCGGCATCGCGGTCGCCCTGCTCGGGCGTAACCACCCGGCCGGGATCGCGCTGGGCGCCCTGCTGTGGGCGTTCCTCGACCGGTCCGCCGTTTCGCTGGAGCAGATCAACGTGTCCAAAGAGATCGCCACGATCATGCAGGGCGTGATCGTGCTGTCGGTCGTCATCGCTTACGAGATCGTGCGCCGCGCCGACCTGGCCGCCGAGCAACGCCGCGTGGGTCGCGCGCTGGCGGGCAACGGCCGCAAGGGTTCCAGCGTGTCCGAGGGAGGTGCGGTGTGACCACCGCGGACGTTCTTTCGCCCAACACGGGCGGCACCACCATGCCGGTGAAGCCGCCGAAGCGGCGTATCCCGGGCTGGCTCAAGGGCGCCATCTGGGGTCTGCTGGCGGTCGGTGTGCTCGCGATCGCGTCGTACGCCACCGGCGTCAACACGCTGACCTCGACCAACACCGCGCACACCGCGTTGCGGCTGGCGCTGCCGATCCTGCTGTGCGCGCTCGGCGGTCTCTGGGCCGAACGCGCGGGCGTGATCAACATCGGCCTCGAAGGCATGATGATCCTCGGCACCTGGGGTGCCGCGTGGGGCGCGTACCACGGCGGGGTCTGGGCGGGGCTGATCTCGGCGGTCGTGTTCGGCGCGCTCGGCGGGCTGCTGCACGCCGTCGCGACGGTGACCTTCAACGTCAACCACATCGTCTCCGGTGTGGCGATCAACCTGCTCGGTCTCGGTGTCGCGAAGTACCTGGCGAACCTGGTGTTCACCCCGCTTTCGGGTAACCCGCGCCAGTCGCCGCCGGTGCCGAAGTTCGACACGTACTCGGCGACGTTCCTCTCGGACTGGTTGTCGGATCTGGAAAAGATGCAGCGCGTCTTCATCTCCGACCTCGCCGGCATCCTCAACGGCCTGATCACCGAGGTCGCGCCGCTGACGATGATCGCGATCGCGCTGGTGCCGATCAGCTACTTCGTGCTGTGGCGCACGCGGTTCGGCCTGCGGCTGCGGTCCTGTGGTGAGAACCCGGTGGCGGCCGAGTCTCTCGGCGTGAACGTCTACCTGCACAAGTACGTCGCCATGATCATCTCCGGCGGGCTCGCCGGAATGGGTGGCGCGTCGCTGGTGCTGCTCGCGGGTGGCGCGGACTACCTGGAGAACCAGACCAACAACCGTGGCTACATCGGCCTCGCGGCGATGATCTTCGGCAACTGGCGGCCGGGCGGCCTGCTCGGCGGCGCGGCGCTGTTCGGCTACGCGGACGGCCTCCAGCTCGCCGGTGGCGGCACCGCGGTGCTCGCGCTGCTGTACGGCGCGGTGATCCTGCTGGCCGTGATCGTGGCGGTGCAGTTGTTCCGGCGTCAGTGGATCGCCGCCGCGCTCGGCGTCTTCGGCGCGGCTCTGCTGTACGCGATCTACTGGACCAACGACGACCTGCCCAGCGACCTCATCCCGTACACGGCGCACTTCGTGACGCTGATCGTGCTGGCGGTGGCTTCGCAGCGGCTGCGGCCGCCGAAGGCCGACGGCGCGCTGTACCGACGAGGTGAGGACTGACATGGCGGAGTACGACTGGGAAGCCTTGCGGGCTCAGGCCATCGAGGCGGCGAAGTCGGCGTACGCGCCGTACTCCGGCCTGCACGTCGGTGTCGCGGCCGTGGTGGACGACGGCCGGATCGTCGTCGGCTGCAACGTCGAGAACGCTTCGTACGGCTTGGGAATGTGCGCGGAATGCACGATGGCGGGGCAGCTGCGGCTGACCGGGGGCGGCAAGCTCGTCGCCGTCGCGTGCCGTAGCGGTGAAGGCGCGCTGCTGATGCCGTGCGGGCGCTGCCGTCAGGTCCTGTTCGAGCACGGTGGTGCCGACTGCCTGGTGGACACCCCGAGCGGCATCCTGCCGATGTCGGCGGTGCTGCCGGACGCGTTCGGACCGGACGACCTGCCGTGAGCGCTTTCGCCGCCGTCGACGTCATCCGCGCGAAGCGGGACGGTGGACGGCTGTCCGACGAGCAGATCGACTGGACGATCGACGCGTACACGCGCGGCGACATCGCCGAGGAACAGATGGCCGCGCTCGCGATGGCCATCTTCCTGCGGGGGATGGACTCCGGCGAGATCGCGCGGTGGACCGGCGCGATGATCTCGTCGGGGGAGCGGCTGGACCTGAAGGTCAGCCGTCCGACGATCGACAAGCACTCGACCGGCGGGGTCGGCGACAAGATCACGCTCCCGCTGGCGCCGCTCGTCGCGGCTTGTGGCGCGGCCGTGCCGCAGCTGTCCGGGCGCGGGCTCGGGCACACCGGCGGGACGCTGGACAAACTGGAGTCGATTCCGGGCTGGCGTGCCTCTTTGTCGACATCGGAGATCATCCGGCAGCTCGACGAGGTCGGCGCGGTGGTCTGCGCGGCCACTGAAGGGTTGGCGCCCGCGGACAAGAAGCTGTACGCACTGCGCGATGTGACGTCGACGGTGGAGTCGATCCCGCTGATCGCGAGCTCGATCATGAGCAAGAAGATCGCCGAGGGCTCGGCTGGGCTGGTGCTCGACGTGAAGACGGGTTCGGGCGCGTTCATGAAGACGGTTCCGCAGGCGCGCGAACTCGCGCGGACGCTGGTGGAGATCGGGACCGCGCACGGCGTCGCGACGACGGCGCTGATCACGGACATGAACGTGCCGTTGGGGCACGCCGTCGGCAACGCGATCGAGGTCGCGGAGTCGGTCGAGGTACTGCGCGGCGGCGGCCCTTCCGACGTCGTCGAGCTGACCGTGGCGTTGGCGCGGGAGATGCTGGCGCTGGCCGGGCTGTCCGATGTGGACCCGGCCGAGGTGTTGGCTTCCGGCCGGGCTTACGAGACGTGGTGCCGGATGATCGCCGCTCAGGGCGGGGATCCGGAGGCTGCTTTGCCGCGGCCTCGTTATGTGCACGTGGTTCCGGCGCCCGCCGATGGTGTCCTGACGTCTCTGGACGCGTACGCGGTCGGGGTCGCCGCTTGGCGGCTCGGGGCCGGGCGGGCGCGCAAGGAGGACCCGGTGCAGGCCGCGGCCGGCGTCCTGTGCCTGGCGAAGCCGGGCGACAAGGTCGCGGCCGGGCAGCCGCTGCTGGAGTTGCACACCGATACGCCGGAGGCTGTTCCTTCGGCTCTCGCTGCGCTCGAAGACGCCTACGCCGTCTCCTCGGAGGCTCCGGCCTCCGCTCCGCTCGTCCTGGAAACCGTGCGCCCCTGACCTGCGTTTCGCGGGCTAAACGCGATCCGACGGTCGCCCTGCTCGCGGCGCCTGTGTCCGGAAGGCCCCCTTTGAGACGTTGAACGTCCTAAAGGGGGCCTTCGCGCGTCCGCGCCCCGGCACCCCCCCGCGTTTCGTCCTCTGGATGCGGTAGTTGCACGCGCAAGTACCGCATCCAGAGGACGAAACGCGGGCGACCGCCGGATCGCGTTTAGCCCGCGAAACGCAGGTCGCGCGGGGCGGGTGTCCCCAATGTGGCATTGGGGACACTGAGCGCCTCCAATGCCACATTGGGGACATCGGGCCCGGCCCGACCGACGCCGGGCCCCGGGACGTGCACCGCATTTAGAGGACGAAACGCGGGCGACCGCCGGATCGCGATTAGCCCGCGAAACGCAGGTCGTGGCCGTAGAAGCGTGAAGGCCCCCGTCCCAGGCGAAGCCGTGGGAAGGGGGCCTTCACGCGTTAAGAGAGGGCGTCAGTCCGAGGACTCGTCGCCGCCGTCGGCCTTCGCCTTGGCGTCGGCCGCCTTGGGCGCACGGCCGTTGCGCGAGCTGCGACGCGGCTGACGCGGGGCGGGCGGCGGCGGGGAGATCTGCTGCACGGCCGGGCCACCGCCGAGCATCAGCTCCGCGAAGGTCGCCATGGCCTCGTCCAGCTGGCCGCCGATGCGGCGCACGGACTCGTCGTTGCTCTTGCGCACCAGCGAGTCGACCGAGTCGGTGTCCGGCTGCTTCTGCAGCGTGCTCTCGACCTTCGACAGACCGGAGCGGATCGAGCCGTCGAGGTCGCCGAGGCGCCCGGTGAAGCCGTCCTCGACCTTGTCGAGCCGCTCCGCCAGGTCGTCGAGCCGCGAGGTGACCTTCTCGAGCCGGTCGCCGAGGCCGTCGAGGCGCTCCGAAGCGTCGATCATCTCGCCGGTCTCGGTCAGCGCGGTCTTCAGCGCCTCGGTGTTCGCGGTGAGGCTTTCCTTGGTGGCCTTGTCGAGGTTCTCGACGCGGGTCCGCAGCTCGCGGTCGACGGTGTCGACGCGGTCCCGCAGGGTGGACTCGGCCTGCTCGACGCGCTCGCGCACCGGCCCGATCACCGACTGCGGCAGCGCGTCGGTCTTCACGTCCTGCTTGTCGAGGTGCGCGCCGAGCTCGTCGAGACGGCGGTGGATGTTCTGGAGCTTGTCCTCGAGCCCGTCCATCCGGCCCCCGACGCCTTCCAGACGCGCGGCCATGCCGTCGAGGCGGCCGTCGAGCTGAGCGAACGGCTTGGCCAGCTTGTCGACGATGCTTTCGACGGCGCGGGTCAGCGCGGCGATCGCGGTGTCCTGCGCTTCGAGCCGCGACATGGTCTCGTCGAGCCGCTCGGCGAGCACGCTGGTCTCGGTGCGGTCGGGCATCTCGGAGAGCCGCTTGCGCACCGCGCCGAGCGAGTCGACGGGGGCCAGACGTGCGTAGATGTCGTCGAGCGCGTCGAAGATCTGCTGCTGTTCGCTCTCACGCACTTCGGCCGCGCGCACCAGCATGTTGCGCATCCGGTCGAAGGACGGGGCTGCAATGTGGTTGTCAGTGGTCACTGCGGTGTCCTTCGTGGGCGGGGAAATGGGAGGGACGTGACGTGAAGCTTATCCATTGCGAAATTGCTCTGCGTATGGCCCCCGGGTATCGGACAATGCCGAGCTCTGCCCTGATGGCCGATTCAGCCGGTGATCCACAAAGCCGAGGGTTAAGTCAAGCATGAGACTTACAGCCATGTAGGGGAATGACAGGCTGGTTACCGTTACGTATGTCCTCTGAAAGCAGCAGATCCCGCATCCCGGAGGCGGTACTGGCCCGCGCTCCCAAGGTTCTCCTCCACGACCACCTGGACGGCGGATTGCGTCCCGCGACGGTCGCCGAACTCGCCGAACAGACCGGCTACGAGGCCTTGCCCACCGCCGATCCCGTGGAACTCGGCCGCTGGTTCCGCGACGCCGCCGATTCCGGCTCCCTCGTCTCGTACCTTGAGACGTTCGCGCATACCTGCGGCGTGATGCAGACCGAGGAAGCGCTGGTCAGAGTGGCCGCCGAGGCGGTGGAAGACCTCGCGGCCGACGGCGTCGTCTACGCCGAGGTGCGTTATGCCCCCGAACTCTTCGTCGAACGCGGACTGTCACTCGATGCGGTGGTCGAGGCCATTCAGGCCGGGTTCGCCGAAGGTGAACGGAGAGTGGCGGCCGCCGGGGGCCGGATCCGCGTCGGGACGTTGCTCTGCGCGATGCGCCAGCACGCCAGGGCGCTGGAGATCGCCGGGCTGGCCGTCCGCTACCGCGACGCCGGCGTGGTCGGGTTCGACATCGCCGGACCGGAAGACGGATTCCCGCCTACCAGAAATCTCGACGCATTCGAGTTTCTGCGGACGAATAATGCGCATTTCACCATTCATGCCGGGGAGGCGTTCGGGCTCGCGTCCATTTGGGAGGCGATTCAGCATTGCGGCGCGGAGCGGCTGGGCCACGGCGTGCGCATCGTCGACGACATCAAGACCGACAGTGACGGCACGGTCCATTTGGGACGGTTGGCCGCCTACGTCCGCGACCGGCGGATCCCGCTCGAGATCTGCCCCACGTCCAATGTCCAGACGGGAGCGGCCCGCTCGATCGGCGAGCATCCCATCGGCCTGCTCGCCAGGCTGCGGTTCCGGGTCACCGTCAACACCGACAACCGGCTGATGAGCGGCTGCTCGATGACCAGCGAATTCGCGGCCCTGAGCGAGGCGTTCGGCTTCGGGCTGGCCGATCTCGAGTGGTTCACGATCAATGCGATGAAATCCGCCTTCCTCGATTTCGACCGGCGGCTCGACATCATCAACACGGTCATCAAGCCCGGGTACGCGGCCTTGCGTTAGTTAGCAGTGACAACTATCGTTCACTATGTAGGAGTTATCTCCCAGATAGTGGAACGGTGGCGAAGATGGCGCAGGTCGCGGACGTGGGGATCGGCGGCAAACGACGCTGGCTCATCCTCGCGCTCGGTCTCGCCGCGCAGACCGCGAGCTGCTCGTTCCTCTACGGGCTCCCGTTCCTGGTGCCGTCGATGCAGCGTGCGGAGGGTCTCACGCTCGCCGAAGCGGGAACCGTCGTCGCGGCGCCGAGTCTTGGCCTGTTGTTCACCTTGATCCTGTGGGGCGCGGCCGCGGACCGTTACGGAGAGCGTTTGGTAATGGCCATCGGGCTCGGCGTCTCGGGGTTACTCCTCGTGTACGCGGCCGTCGGTGACCACTCGCTCGGGATCCTCTTTGGGGTGTTCTTGCTCGCCGGCGCGAGCACCGCGTCAGTGAACGCCGCGAGCGGCCGGGCCGTCCTCGGCTGGTTCGGCCCGGCCGAACGCGGCTTCGCGATGGGCATCCGCCAGATGGCCCAGCCGCTCGGGGTGGGCGTCGCCGCCTTCGGCCTCCCGCCGCTCGCGGACCGCTGGGGTTTCCAGGTCTCGCTCCTGCTGCCCGCGCTGACCGCGATCGGCGTCGCGCTCCTGGTCGCCTGGCTCCTGATCGACCCACCGCGTCCGGAATCCGGGACGGCGGGGGAGAAACCGCCGTCGCCGTACCGGAGGCCGGCGTTGTGGCGGGTCCACGGCGCGAGCGCGCTGCTCGTCGTCCCGCAGTTCACGGTCTCCGCGTTCACCCCCGTGTACCTGGTGACCATGCACGACTGGACGGCGGCGTCCGCGGGCTGGTTCGTCGGCGCCGTCCAGATCCTCGGCGCGCTGGGCAGGCTGGTGTCGGGCTACTGGTCCGACCGCGTCGGCAGCAGGCTGCGGCCGATGCGGCAGCTGGCGATCGCGAGCGGCGCGGTGATGCTGCTGGTCGCGCTCGGGGACGCGACGTGGCCGTGGCTGGTGCTGCTCGCGCTGGTGCTGGCAGCGGTGATCACGGTGTCCGACAACGGGCTCGGGTTCACCGCGTCGGCGGAGATGGCCGGGCTCGCCTGGGCCGGACGGGCGATGGGTACGCAGAACACCGGCCAGAACATCGCCGCCGCGCTGACACCGCCGATGCTGGGTCTCGTGATCGGTGATTCGCGGTACGCGCTGGCGTTCTGCGTCGCTGCGGTCTTCCCCGCACTGGCCGTGGCGCTGGTGCCCGTCAAAGACGAAAAGGGCCCCTCAGGACGAACCTGAGGGGCCCCTTCGCGGGTGGATCAGAGAACCGTGAGGCGGTTTTCGAAGGTCTCGACGAGCTTGCGCCACTCGGACTGCTCGGCGTCGAACGGAGCGCTCGGCTCCAGCCGCGACGGGTCCGGCCGCAGCACGAACGACACCAGCCAGCCGAGGCTTTCGTTGGCGGCCAGCGCGGTTTCGACGCTGTCGTCTTCGGCCCACTCGGCGGCGTCGGTGATCAGCTCGACGGCCAGCTCCAGCTGCGTCGGGTCGATCGACTCCGGGCCTTCGGCGATGTCGTCGGCGATCCCGTTGAGCACATAGGTGTTCTCGGTGTCGACCTCGATCTCGAGCTCGCCCGCGGTGGCCTTCGTGGTCACCTCGTCCCAAGTGGACACTTGGGCGAGGTCGTTGCCCGCCAGCTCCTTGCCGTCCGCGATCGCGCGGATGAGGGCCTTCTCGGAGGTGAAGACGTCGATCTCGCCTTCGCTGCCGAGGAAGATCGGCTTGTCGTCGAGGTAGCAGCGCAGCGTGTAGTACTCGGCGCCGGAGGTGATGATCTTGATGGGGTCGATGCCGACCTCGCCCCAGAAACCGACGGGCTCGTCGTCTTCCTCGTCTTCGTCGTCCTCGTCCACGAGATCCGCGTCGACGGCGGCCGCTTCGGCCTCGGCGGACTCCGCGAGGAAGGTCGCGAGCTCCTCCGCCGTCTGCTCCAGCACCTTCTCGTCGACGTCGGGGACGGTCACCAGGCCGTCGATCGCGTCGAGGACGGTGTCCCACTTCTCGGAGACCGCCTGCGACAGGTCCGCCCAGAGGCGCTCGCCGTCGCGGCCGGAGAAGGGCAGCGTGCCCTGGTCCAGCAGCGAGAAGCTCTCGTGCGCGTCGAGGACTTCGTGGACCTCGTCCAGCTCGCAGACGTCCGCGAGCGAACGCACGATGCCGATGATCTCGGCCAGCTCGCCGAGCGTCCACTGGTCCGGCTTCTCGGCCACCAGCTCGGGGACGCCCACCAGGTCGTAGGTGTGGTCGTCGTCCGGGATGAGCTCGGGCACGTTCAGCGCCGGGACGACCTCCCACGCGGGGTGGTCGAGCAGGTCGTGCTGCTCGGAGGTCCGCACGAAGGCGGCGAGATGCGCGGCGTCCGGGAAGGCGTACAGGTCTTCCTCGTCGCCGAGGAAGGCTTCCCATTCCTCGCCGTCTTCCCGCCAGCGCGGCGCCCAGAGGGTGACGACGTCACCCTGTGGCAGGCCGAGTTCGATCGGGATGATGTCCTGTGCCATTCCTTTAGCCCTCTCGGATTACCGCCTGTGTGCGCGGCCGGGTGATGGTGCCCGGAAGGTGCGCGGTACCGCGAAGCCTACGGGTTTCCGCCGATGGGCGCGATCACCCCTGGGCAAGAAGCGACCAACGGATGGCACGATAGGTCCTCTGATGACACTTACAGACCTCCTGCCTGCGGATCCCGACCCCGACTCGCTGTTCGAAGCCTTCTCCACCTGGACGGCCGAGCGCGGGTTGGAGCTGTACCCCGCGCAGGAAGAGGCCATCATCGAGGTGGTCTCCGGCGCGAACCTGATCCTGTCGACGCCGACGGGCTCGGGTAAGAGCCTGGTCGCCGTCGGGGCGCACTTCACCGCGCTCGCACACGGCCGCCGCAGCTACTACACGGCACCCATCAAGGCGCTCGTCTCGGAGAAGTTCTTCCAGCTCATCGAGATCTTCGGCGCCGAGAATGTCGGCATGATGACCGGTGACTCGGCGGTGAACGCCGACGCGCCGATCATCTGCTGCACGGCGGAAATCCTGGCGAACATGGCGTTGCGCTTCGGTGCCGACGCGCCGGTCGGCCAGGTCGTCGCGGACGAGTTCCACTTCTATGCGGAGCCGGATCGCGGCTGGGCCTGGCAGGTGCCGCTGCTGGAACTGCCGAAGGCGCAGTTCGTGCTGATGTCGGCCACCCTGGGCGACGTCTCGTTCTTCGAAAAAGATCTCACCCGCCGGACCGGCCGTCCGACCGCGGTGGTCACCTCGGCGCAGCGGCCGGTGCCGCTGACCTTCCGTTATGCGCTGACGCCGTTGCACGAGACGATGTCCGAGCTGCTCAACGGCGGGCAGTCGCCGGTCTACGTCGTCCACTTCTCGCAGGCCGCGGCGATCGAACGCGCGCAGACGCTGATGAGCATCAACGTCACTTCGAAGGCGGAGAAGGAGGCCATCGCCGACATGCTCGGCGATTTCCGCTTCTCGGCCGGGTTCGGGAAGACGCTGTCGCGGCTGGTCCGGCACGGGATCGGCGTGCACCACGCCGGCATGCTGCCGAAGTACCGGCGCCTCGTCGAGCAGCTGGCGCAGGCGGGGCTGCTGAAGGTGATCTGCGGGACCGACACGCTCGGCGTCGGCATCAACGTACCGATCCGCACGGTGGTCTTTTCGGCGCTGACGAAGTACGACGGTGTGCGGCAACGGCATCTCAAGGCGCGCGAGTTCCATCAGATCGCCGGCCGCGCGGGCCGCGCCGGATACGACACCGACGGCTACGTCGTCGTGCAGGCGCCGGACCACGTCGTCGAAAACGCCAAGGCGCTGGAGAAGGCGGGCGACGATCCCAAGAAGAAAAAGAAGATCGTCCGCAAGAAGGCGCCCGAAGGGTTCGTCAACTGGACGGAGAGCACCTTCGACCGGCTGATCGCGGCCGAGCCGGAGCCGCTGACGTCGAGCTTCCACGTCAGCCACTCGATGCTGCTGAACGTGATCTCCCGGCCGGGCAACGCGTTCGACTCGATGCGGCATCTGCTGGAGGATAACCACTCCGACCGTCCCGCCCAGCGGAAACTGATCCTGCGCGCGATCGCGATCTACCGCGCGCTGCTCGCGGCCGGTGTGGTGGAACGGCTCGACGAACCCGACGAACAGGGCCGCATCGTCCGGCTGACCGTGGACCTGCAGTTCGATTTCGCGCTGAACCAGCCGCTTTCGCCGTTCGCGCTCGCCGCGATCGAACTCCTCGACGTCGACTCGCCGTCGTATCCGCTCGACGTCGTGTCCATTGTGGAATCCACTGTGGACAATCCGCGGCCGGTGCTGTCGCAGCAGCAGTTCAAGGCGCGCGGTGAGGCCGTGCAGGCGATGAAGGCCGAGGGCATCGAGTACGACGAGCGGATGGAGCTGCTCGAGAACGTCACGTACCCGAAGCCGCTGGAGGAGCTGCTGGAGGCGGCGTATTCCCGCTACCGGCAAGGGCATCCGTGGGTCGAGGACTACGAGCTCAAGCCGAAGTCCGTCGTGCGCGACATGTACGAGCGCGCGATGAACTTCGTGGAGTACATCGGTTTCTACCAGCTCGCCCGCTCGGAAGGGCTGGTGCTGCGGTATCTCACCGACACCTACGACTCGCTGCGCCACACGGTGCCCGACGAGGCCAAGAACGAGGGGTTGCAGGACCTCATCGAATGGCTCGGCGAACTCGTGCGCCAGGTCGACTCCAGCCTCCTGGACGAGTGGGAAGCCTTGCGGCATCCCGAAGAGGAGGGCCCGGTTTCGACGAGGCCGCCGTCCGAGCCGCCCGCGGTCACGCGGAACGAGCGGGCGTTCCGGGTGCTCGTGCGCAACGAGCTGTTCCGGCGGGTGGAGCTGGCTTCGCGGCGTGCCTACGACACGCTCGGCGAGCTGGACGCCGCGTCGGGCTGGGACGCGGACGCGTGGGAAGACGCCATCGAGGACTACTACGACGAGCACGAAACGCTCGGCATCGGGCCGGACGCGCGCGGGCCGAAGCTGCTGATCATCGAGCAGGAGCCGGGGATCTGGCGGGTGCGGCAGATCTTCGACGATCCGGCGGGCGATCACGACTGGGGCATCAGCGCCGAGGTCGATCTGGCCGCTTCGGACGAGGCGGGCTCGGCGGTCATCCGGATCACGGCGGTGGACCAGCTCTGATTTCGGCATTCCGCCGAAACGACTGTGCGACCCGGCGGATCGGTGTTACATTCGTCAGGTAAGTGTCACAGGGGCTGGGAGGAATCATGGGCGTCTTCAAGCGTGCGCTGGTCGTCGTTGCCATCGCGGCGGGACTGGGAATCGCGGGCGGGGCGGCCGCGCAGGCCGCGTCGATGACCGAGTACTCGCTGGCGGGGGACGACGCGACCACCGTCGAGTACGGCGTCGCTTCGGACAACTCGGCCGACATCGTGGCCGGCGCGTACAAGAAGTAGCTCGTTCCGTGAAGGCCTCCTTGAGGGACCCAGAGTCCCTCAAGGAGGCCTTCACGGACTTGTGACGACGCGGCGGCGGACCAGCTGAACGACCAGAACCACAAGTGAAAGCGCCGGCAGCGGGTACCCGAGGAGCAGGCCCACCGTGATGTCGGTGAGCGGCGCGAGGACCGCGGCGACGAACACCCACGTCGGCGCGGTCGGAAGTCTCGCGCCGGAGCGGACCTTGCCCCACGGTTTCGCCACCGAAAGCCAAGCCTGGAAAGCCAACGCGCTCGCCATCAGCGCGGTCCCGGCGACCAGTGCCGCCGGCGGCGGATCACCGGCCCTGGCGGCGTCGACGGAATCCCGCAAAGTGCCCGACAGCAGGAAGATCCCGGCGTAGAGCTGGACGAGCGTGATCGCGAACTTCGCCAGCACCCACCAGTGCCGGGTGAATCCCCAAGCCGTCGCCGCGGCGAGCATGAAACCGGTGAAGGCCGACGCGTTCGCCAGCGGCGCCAGCAGGAACGAGTCGATCTCGTGCGCCATCGACGTCGCCGCGACGCGGATCTCGCCGTCCGCGCTCGTGCGGCCGATCGCCAGGAGGGTGAACAGGGCCAAGGCCTGTCCCATCCAGCCCACCGAGGTGACGACGTGCAGCCACACGGTCAGCTGCCGCCAGGTCTTCGTCCGCATGGCGCACAGATTCGCGTGACCGCCCGGCCCGGCGCATCGGGGACGACCCTGAAATCAGGCCGGAAGGGGCGGGAAGCAGGCCTGGGCGTCGTGGCCGTCGAACCAGAGACCGACCATGAACGCCATGGTCGCCTCCATGAGCCCCGCCCGGTCGAGCCCGCCGGCGTTCAGCGGGGTGCAGCCGAGGTCGCGGACCAGCGAGCTCACCACCTCGATGGCCTCCGGCGCACCGCAGAGCGGCACCGCGAGCGGGCGGCCGCCGAACACCGGGGGAGTCATCCGCCAGACGTCCACTTCGCAGAGGTTGAACGCCTTGACCACGTGCGCGCCGGGTGCGGCGGCGGCGATCCGGACGGCCTGGTCGGGGATCGTGAGCGCGGCGCCGGGACCGACGGCGTTCGTGCAGTCGATGAGCACCTTGCCGTCGAGATTCCCCGCCGCGGCAAGGACTTCCGGCACCGAAGCGGCGGGGAGGGCGAGCAGGATCACGTCGCTCGCGCGGGCGGTCTCCGCCCACGTTCCGACCCGCGCGGAGATCTTGGCGGCCTTCGCCTGATCGCGCGCCGCGACCATCACGTCGTGCCCGGACCACTGGCCGCCGAGCGCCTCCGCCATCCCGCCCGCTCCGAAAATACCGATACGCATGTGCTGCTCCCTAAGATCGAGTGACGACACCGACCGTAGAAAGCCGCGCGGGTACCGAATGGTTACCGGAGGTCCGATGAACGACGTCTTCCTCGCCGATTGCCGTGCGCGGCTGGCCTTCGACCTGATGGCGAACACGTGGAACCCGGTCGTGCTGTGGGCCCTGCGCGAAGGTCCGCTGCGCCCGGCGGAATTGCGGCGAAGGCTGGGCGGGATCAGCACGAAGGTGCTCACGGAGACGGTCCGGCGGCTGGAGTCCAACGGTCTCGTCCACCGGCGCGACTGCGGGCGGACGGCGAAGGTCGAGTACTCGCTGACGGATCTCGGGACCACGTTGCTGGCGCCCATCGAGGCCTTCGGGGAGTGGGCGTTCCGGTACGGCGACGAGGTCATGGCGGCGCAGGACGAGGCGGCGCGGTTTCGCGATCTCGCGTGATTGAACGCCGATCTCGCGTGATTGGAGGCGGATCACGCGTGATTGGGGGGCGATCTCGCGTGATTGGGCGGACGACACGGGGTCAGGGGAGCGGGCGGGCTTCGGCCAGCCGGAGTAGCGGGACGGCCGCGGCGGCGTCGGTGATCAGGGTCGAGACCATGCCGGAGCGCAGGACGGCGTCTATCGCTTCGGCCTTCGGTTCCGTGTAGCCCAGCGCGATCACCTCGGGGACGGCGAGGAGTTCCTCGGCGCTGATGGCCAGCACGTGGTGGGCCAGCCCGGTGGACATCGGGTTGCCGTCGGCGTCGAACAGGCGGGCCGAGACCTCGGCCTTGGCGCCGCGTTTCGCGATCGCGCTCCGTTCGGCCTCGTCGAGCGCGTCGTACACCGTCGACTCTTCGGGTTTCCACGCGCCGATGCTGACGACGGCCTTGGTCAGGTTCTTGAACTGCCCGAAGGTCTCCGCGATACCCGGCTGCCTGCGCAGCGTTTCGGTGGTGCGGCGGTCGGGGAGGACGAGCGGGCCGAAGATCGGGTACGGCGCGCCACCCGAGACGGAGGCGACCCGGCTGACCGTCTCCACCGACCGGTCGCGCATGTCCATCCCCGCCTGTACGCCGCACAGTTGCACGATCGGGCATTTCGGCAGCGACTCGATCGCGTCGGTCATCGCGTTCACCGAACGTGCCCAAGAAAGGCCGAGGACGTCGCCTGGAGTGACGATTTCGGCCAGGAGCCGGGCGGCGAGCGTGCCGATCTTGCGCCGGGCCACCTCGCGGGATTCCGGTTCCGGCGCTCGTTCGAGCACCAGCACCCGGTCCAGCCGGTACGCGGCGCGGATCTCCTCGGACAGCACGAGATCGACCGGCGCGGGCAGGTGGAACTCGACCTTGACGATGCCGCTTTCCCTGGCCGTGTCCAGCATTCGCGCGACCTTGAACCGGCTGATCCCGAACTCTTCGGCGATCTCGAGTTTCGAGGCGCCCTGTTCGTAGAAGCGCCGGGCCACCGCTGCCAGGCGTAGCGATTCAACCAGGCCGGGACCCTGCTTACGAGCGCTCATATGAGCACTATAACGCGAAATCCGACCGAAAGGTTGACGTAACAACTGGGAAAAGTTCACCATGCCTGGACATGCAGTCCGAAGCATAAGCCTGCCCCGCTCATTTGAGCGGAGAGAAGAGGAGCTGGCATGCGTGCCGCGATCGTGGACAAGCCCGGGGAGATCAGGGTCGGCGAGGTACCCGACCCGAAACCGGGGGATCGCCAGGTCGTCGTCAAGGTGGGTGCCTGCGGGATCTGCGGGACCGACCTCCACATCGCCGACGGGCATTTCCCGCCGACGCCCTATCCGATCGTCCCCGGCCACGAATTCGCCGGCGAGATCGTCGAACTCGGCGCGGACGTGCCGGGTGGCTGGAAGATCGGCGACCGGGTGGCCGTCGACCCGTCGCTGTTCTGCGGCTACTGCAAGCCCTGCCGGTCGGGCCGCGGCAACCTCTGCGAGAACTGGAACGCGACCGGCGACACCGTGAACGGAGCTTTCGCCGAGTACGTCGCCGTTCCCTCCGCGAACTGCTACCGCATGCCGGACACGATGACCTGGGAACAGGGCGCCCTCGTCGAGCCGGTCTCCTGCGCGGTGCACGGCGTGCGCCGGATCGGGGTCGAGGCGGGGGAGCGGTTCCTCGTCGTCGGCGCGGGCACGATGGGGTTGATCATGCAGCAGTTGCTGCAGCGCGCGGGCGCCCACGTCACGGTGGTCGACCGCAACACCTCCCGCCTCGGCCGGGCCATGGACCTCGGCGCGGTCGCGGTCGCGGGTGACGTGAAGGACCTGGACGACGAGAAGTTCGACGCCGCCGCGGACTGCACCGGCGCCGCACCCGCCATCGAAGCCGCTTTCGACTCGCTTCAGCGCGGAGGCCGTCTGCTGGTCTTCGGGGTCGCGCCCGCCGAAGCCCGCGTCGCGCTTTCGCCGTTCCGGATCTACAACGACGAGATCACCGTCGTCGGCTCGATGGCCGTCATGAACAGCTTCGGTGCCGCGCTCGACCTGGTCGCCGACGGCGCCGTCGACACCGCCGCGCTGCTCACCGACACCCTTCCGCTGGAGCAGTATCCCGACGCTCTCGCCCTCATGCGCAGCGGCGCCGGCCTGAAGGTGCAGGTAATACCGGGAGGCGAAGGTGCGTAAAGCAGCCGCTCTGCTCTCGGTACTCCTGCTGACCCTCACCGGGTGCGCCGGTGCGGGGGCGCTCGGGACCGGTGACCGGACGCTCGTCGTCGCGATCGTCGCGAACCCGCAGATGAAGGACGCCATCGAGCTTTCCGGC